>SFIS01000002.1 GCA_004555245.1 Bacteroidales bacterium | reverse complement strand
CCGCCGTATGCCGAACGGCACGTACGGTGGTGTGAGAGGTCGGTAAACACGAAAGTAGGGGATAAACACCTATGATTAGTGTTTACCTCCTACTCGATTCGGGTGCGCTCGCACGAGAGTTGTCTGCGGCGGTGTGTCACATCTTGCCTATGATGCCGAGCTTTGTCTCGCGTATGAAGGCGACGAGGTTCTGTATCTCCTTTCCGTCGGGCACCTGCTCTACAACCTGGTTGACGGCGTCGAAGACGCTTGTCTGTCCGTGGAAGATGAGGCGGTAGGCGTTGGCGATGTGTGCGACGGTCTTCTCATCCACGCCGTAGTTGCGCAGTATGGTGGCGTTGACGCCGCCGTAGCGCACGGGGTTGTCGGTGGCTACGATGAACGGGGGGATGTCTTTGCTGAAGCGTGTGCCCGCCTGTATCATCGCGGCGTCGCCGACGCGCGTCTTCGGGTTGGCGATGATGCCGGATGAGAAGATGACACGGTCGCCGATGACGCAGTCGCCCGCTATCTTCGTGCCGTAGCCGAAGACATTCATCGTGCCCACTTTCGTGTCGTGCGAGATGTGTACGCCTTCCATGAGGAAGTTCTTGTTGCCGATGACGGTGGCGCCGTCGCTGTAGGTGGCGCGGTTGATGACGACATTCTCGCGGATGATGTTGCCGTCGCCGATGACGAGGCGTGTCTCGTCGCCGCGGTAGTTGAAGTCTTGCGGCACGGCGCCGAGGACGGTGTTCTGGAACACCTTGTTGTTGGAGCCGAGGCGTGTGCCGTTCATGATGTTCACGTTGGGATAGATGATGCAGCCGTCGCCTATCTCCACGTCGCCTTCGATGTAGGCGAAGGGATATATGGTGACGTTGCTGCCTATCTTCGCCCGCGGGTCGATATATGCTTTGTCGCTGATATTGCTCATGGTGTTGGGGAATGTGTGTTTGATGAGGGATTGTGTGCTATGGGATGCCGTGTCAGTTGCGTCCGCCGCCGAGTGCGGTGTAGAGGCTCACGACAGCCTGCATCTTGTAGAAATGGTCTGCGACGCGCGAGAGCTCGGCGTTGAGGAGGTTGGCCTGTGCGCTGATGACTTCGAGATATGTGCTGCCGCTGTTCTTGAAGAGCTCGCGCGTGTCTTCTACGTTCTGGCGGTAGAGGGCTGTCTGCTTCGCCTCGAGAATGCTGCGCTCGTTGTAGGTGTTGTAGCTGACGAGGGCGTTGCTGACTTCGTTGCCCGCCTTGAAGATCATGTTCTGCCAGTTGTTGTAGGCCTGCTCCTGCTGTGCCTTTGCCACCTTCAGCCCTGCCACCAACCTTCCGTTCTGGAAGATGGGCTGTGTGAGGCTGCCGACGGCGGAGAGGAGCCAGGCGCCGGGGTTGGTGATGCCCATGCCGCTGCTGTTAGTGAAGATGCCGTTGGCGGAGAGGTTGAGTGCGGGATAGAAGCGGCTGCGTGCCGTCTGCACGTCGTGGAAGCAGGCTGCGAGCTGCATCTCCGCCGCGTGGACGTCGGCGCGGTTGGCGAGCATCTTGACCGGAACGCCGACAGAGAGTGTCTCGGGCAGAGACTGCGAGTAGAGCTCGCCGCGGGGGATGGCCTGGCCGGGCTGGCAGACGAGGAGCGAGAGGGAGTTCTCCGTCTCGCGAATCTGCTGGCGCAGCGTGCTTGCCTGTGCAAGGACAGAATAGTAGCTTGCCTCTGCGCTCTGCACGCTGGTAGAGCGGGCCCTGCCGTACCGCATCTGCAGTGCCATCATGTCCCATGTCTCTTTTGTCAGGACGGTCATCGAATCTACTATCTCCATCTGCTTGTCGAGCATGAGGAGGGTGTAGTAGAGGTTGGCGATGCCGGCGATGACGTTTGTCTTGACGGCGGTCTGGTAGTCCTTGGCCGCGAGGAGCTGCATCTGTGCGCTGCGTTTCTGCGAGAGGAGGTTGCCGAAGAGATCGACGCTCCAGCTTGCGGAGACGGGCAGCTGGTAGGTCTTGGAGGTCTTCGAACCGTCCCAGGACGACAGCGTGCCCGACGGGGCGAAGGCTATGGAGGGCAGGAACGCGAGTTTCGACGCTGTCAGCTGCGCCTCTATCATCTTCACGTTGAGGGCGGCGTTGAGGAGGTCAGTGTTGCGTTCGAGACCCTGTGAGATGAGTGCCTGGAGCTGGGGGTCGGTGAAGACGTCGCGCCACGGCATGTTGCCGAAACTTGCGGTGTCAGTCACGGCAAGGGTGTCGGTGGGCGATACGGCGTCGCGTACGATGCCTCCGGCGTTGACGTCGGGACGCTCGTACTTGTTGTATAGCCCGCAGCTGTTGGCGAGAACAGCTGCAGACAGTATGGTGAACAATGTTATCTTTTTCATAGGAATAAAAAATGAGATTGGCTTATTGCTTCTTTCCGAACGGATGGGTGTATTGCAGGAGCTCGGTGTCGATGTGTGCGTTGTCGTCTTCGAACTCTATCGGCTTCACTTTCTCCTGCAGCCACTGGAAGATGGCGAAGAGTGTCGGCACGACGAAAATCTGACAGAGGGTGCCGATAAGCATACCGCCTACGGCAGCGGCACCAAGCGTCTGGTTACCGTTCTTGCCTACTCCTGAGGCAAACATCAGTGGTAACAGACCGATGATCATTGCCAACGAGGTCATGAGGATAGGACGGAGACGGGCGGCCGCACCGAGGATGGCGGAGTAGCGTATCGCCATGCCTGTCTTGCGGCGCTCGAGGGCGAACTGCACGATGAGGATGGCGTTCTTGGCAAGAAGGCCGATGAGCATGATGAGCGCTATCTGCATGTAGATGTCGTTGGAATGGCCGAAGAGGTTGGTGAAGACGAACGCTCCGGCAAGGCCGAACGGGATGGAGAGCATCACGGCGAGAGGCAGGATGTAGCTCTCGTACTGTGCCGAGAGGATGAGATAGACGAAGACGAAGCAGAGGGCGAAGATGATTGCCGTAGAATCGCTTGACTCCTGCTCGGAACGTGTCATGCCTGAGTAGTCGAGGCCGTAGCCGTCAGGCAGCACCTCTTTCGCCACCTCCTCGACGGCTTTCAGTGCCTGTCCGGAAGAATAGCCCGCCGCTGCCGAGGCGTTGACGTTGATACAGGTGAAGAGGTTGAAGCGGTTGATGTTGGACGGACCGTAAACGCGCCTGAGGTTGCAGAACTCGCTGACGGGGGCCATGCCCTTCGGCGTGCGGACGTAGATGCTGTTGAGCGTGGCAGGGTTCTTGCGGCTGTCAACCGTGCCCTGAATCATGACGCGGAAGAGCTTGCCGTAGGAGTTGAAGTTTGAGGCATAGAGACCGCCGTAGTAGCCCTGTAGCGTGTAGAGCACCGTCTGCGGCGTGATGCCAGACTGCTTGCACTTCGCAACATCGACGTCAACCATATACTGCGGGTAGTTCGGGTTGTAGGACGTCATGGCGTTGGAAATCTCGGGACGCTTGTTGAGCTCTGCGAGATACTTCTTCGTGATCTCGAAGAATTTGCCGAGGTCGCCGCCCGTCTTGTCCTGCATCGAGAACGTGATGCCGTTCGTGGCGCCGAAGCCGCTGACCATAGGCGGTGCGAAGGCGAGAATCTGCGCGTCCTTTATCTCTGCCGTCTGCTTGTAGATCATGCCGAGGACGGAGGTGTAGGACATCGGATTGACGAAGAAACGCATGATGCCGTCGCCCTGCCACAGGCCGGAGAGGTTGTAGAAGAAGCCGCCGGGACGCTCCTCGAACGGTTTCAGCTTGATGATGTATGTGGCCTGGTCAGAACCCTGGCCTGCTATGAAGTTGTAGCCGAGCAGCTGCTCGCGCGTGAGGATGGCGGGGTTGTTGGCAAGCATCTTGTCTATCTGGTCGATGACAACCTTAGTGCGCTCCTGGCTTGTGCCCGGTGCCATGGAGACGGTACAGAAGATGACGCCCGTATCCTCGTCGGGGACGAGGCCCGTCTTTGTGGTGGACATCAGGATGCCCATGGTGAGGAAGCCGGCGATGACGGCGACGGCGGCAACAATCTTATGGTTGATGACGCGCTCGACACCTTTCTTGTATTTCGCCTGTATTTTCTCGTACTGGTAGTTGAAGCCGGCGTGGAAGCGGTCGATGAACGACATCTTCTTCTCGTGTCCGCCGTCGTGCGGCTTGAGGAAGATGGCGCAGAGAGCGGGGGAGAGGGTGAGGGCGTTAACGGCGGAGATAAGGATGGAGATGGCCATCGTCACGCCGAACTCGCGGTAGAAGACACCGCTCGTGCCGCCCATGAACGACACCGGCACGAACACTGCCGACATCACGAGCGTGATGGAGATGATGGCTCCCGAAATCTCGTTCATGGCATCGATGGATGCTGTCAGTGCACTCTTGTAGCCCTGGTCGAGCTTAGCATGGACGGCCTCTACAACCACGATGGCGTCATCCACCACGATGGCGATGGCAAGCAGCAATGCCGAGAGCACGAGCAGGTTGATGGAGAAGCCGAAAATCCAGAGGAATAGGAACGTACCGAGAAGGGCCACCGGCACCGCAATCATAGGGATGAGCGTGGAGCGGAAGTCCTGAAGGAAGACATACACCACGACGAAGACAAGCAGCAGGGTGATGAAGAGCGTGAACAGCACTTCCTCAATAGATGCGAAGAGGAACTCCGTCACGTCGTAGTTCAGCTTGTATGTCATGCCCGGAGGGAAGGACTGTGCCTGCTTCTCAAGCTCAGCCTTCACGTCTTCTGCAATCTGTGTGGCGTTGGAGCCGGCAATCTGCTGCACCATACCCATGACAGACGGCTGTCCGTTGTCTTTCATCGACACGCTGTACATCAGTCCGCCGAGCTCCACCTTTGCCACGTCCTTCAGACGCAGCGTCTGGCCGTTCTGGTCGCTGCGGATGATGATGTCCTCGTATTCCTCGGCTGTCTTCAGACGTCCCTTGTATCGCATGGTGTATTCGTACGCCATGTCGCTCTGCTCGCCGAACTTGCCCGGTGCAGCCTCGATGTTCTGCTCTGCCAGTGCCGAGCTGATGTCTGACGGTATGAGGTTGTACTGCTTCATCTTCTCCGGCTGCAGCCAGATACGCATGGAGTAGGTCTTCATACCCGGCGACTGCACGCCTCCGACACCCGAGATACGCTTCAAGGCAGGTACGATGTTGATGTTGTTGTAGTTTGTCAGGAACTCGTCGTCGTAGCGTCCGTCTTCGGATGTGACGGTGTACATGATGACGTTTGATGTCTGACGCTTCTCAACCGTCACGCCGACCTTCGTCACTTCGGCAGGCAGAAGGGCCTGTGCCTGTGAGACGCGGTTCTGCACGTTGACGGCAGCCATGTCGGCGTTGGAGCCCTGCTCGAAATACACTGTTATCTGGCACATGCCGTCGTTGGTGGCCTGGGATGTCATGTATGTCATGTTCTCCACACCGTTGATGCTCTCCTCGAGGGGAGTGACGACAGAGTTGAGCACTGTCTGTGCATCCGCGCCGGTATATGTCGTCTGCACCGAGATGGTAGGCGGTGCGACATCGGGGTACTGCTCGATAGGCAGCGAGATGATGCCGATGATGCCCAGCAGCACGAAGAAGATGGAGATCACCGTCGAGAGTACCGGGCGTTTTATGAAGTTTGTAAATGTCATATATGTTCTTTTTATATGTTGACGGGTTGGCAGGTTGACAAGTGAACAGACCGGCTGTTCTTGCTGGCGGGTTGACAGTTAAGGACAATTAGTCCGTCAGCGCTTCAGCTTGTTGTCTTGTTGGCTCGTCAACTGAATTGATTGTCAACTGAATTATTCTTTCTTTCCGCTCATGACGTCGGCAAAGTCAGAGGCGCTGCCCTGGCTCTCGCCGAGTTTTGCGGCGTCGTCAATCTTTTTCTGATACTGTTCTTCGGTGATAGGCACGATCTCCATGCCGTCGGTGAGGGATGTGATGCCTTTTGACACATAGCGGTCGCCGGCTTTCAGACCTTCTCTGACGATATAGTATTTCCCGTCGTTCTGCGGGTCAACCTTTATCTCCGTGTATTTCACCTTGTTGTCTTTGCCGAGGAGATAGACGAAGATTTTGTTCTGCACCTCAGATGTTGCCTCCTGCGGTATGAGGATGGCGTTGCCGTCAGTGCGCGGCACGATGATGCTGCCCGCGCCGCCGCTTCTCAACGCCTTGTCAGGGTTGGGGAATTGTGCGATGAGCGAGACGGACCCCGTCGCAGCGTCGATGACGCCGCTTGCCTTCACCACCTTGCCTGGCTTGTCGTAGATGGTGCCGTCAACAAGCTGGAGCTTCACCGGAGGGAAGGCTCCGATAGCGCCTGCCATACCGCCGTTGTCTTTCGACATGGCGAGCATCTCCTTCTCCGTCGCGGAGAAATACACCTCCATCGTGCTGATGTCAGAGACGGTGGTGAGAGGGTCGGCGCTTGACGCGCTGACGAGGGCGCCCACCTTGTACGGCAGACTGCCTACGACACCTGCTGCGGGGCTCTTGACATAGCAGAAGCTGAGGGCTTCCTTTGCCGACGCAAGGGAGGCCTCTGCCTGTGCGAGGGCGGCCTGTGCCGTGCTGTAGCTGTTTTCTGAGGTCTGAAGCTCGTATTGTCCTATGACCTTGTTCTCGAAGAGGGCCTTCGAGTTCTCGTATGTCAGCTTGGATGTGGCAAGCTGTGCCTTTGCCGTGTTCACGGCAGCCTGTGCCTGACGGACCTGAGCCTGATATGTCTCGTTGTCTATGATGAAGAGCAGCTGTCCTGCGCTTACTGTCTGTCCTTCGTGTACGCAGACTTTTGTGATAAAGCCTGAAACCTTCGGACGTATCTGTACATCCTGAATACCTTTGATTGTGGCAGGGTAGGTGGTCTGCAGTTCCGTACCCTGTGTCGATACTGTCCTGACAGCATACTCGTTGTCGGCGAAGTTGGGTTTGCCGCCTGACTTGCCTCCACAAGAAACGAGTGCCGCACCTAAGGCAGCCATCAAAAACACGTTTTTCATTTTCATACCTTTAACAATAAATTTATAACTACGTTTGATTCTTTCTGTCTTGTATTCCATGTTATGTTGAAAACCACTGCCCTTTGGGCGGTTTTCGGTTACAAAGTTACTCATTTATATAATAATAGTGTCACAATGTGTTTATATATTAACATCTTTTCTGACTAAACGTAAAATAGTTTAACTATTATTCAGCAATGATGTATTCTTTCTTGTCCGGTCTCGTGTTTCCCTCCATTTTTTTGCCGCCTGCCACCGCTCCTGATGTCCGGGGCGGGAGAAGCGGGAATTGCGGAAAAAAGAACAAAAATGACATAAATCTGTCATTAATAGTTGTGGGTATAAATTCTTTTTTGTACTTTTGCTGCATAATGTGACTTTTCTGCATTTATGACAAGCCAAGAATCGTTCTGTAAATCATACACTCATCTTTCCATGTATTTGAAAGCATCCGCCGTAACGATACTCTTCACTCTTGTATGCAGCGTGGCTGACGGACAGCCCCGCTGCAAGGTGCGCACATTCGGGACAGAGGACGGCCTGCCCGCCGGCTTCATCTCCGGCATCACACAGTCAACCGACGACCTCCTGTGGATTTCGTCGTGGAACGGCCTGACCTGTTTTGACGGCTACCGTTTCACTACATTCCGCAGCATACCCGGCAAGAATCTCCTGCCCACCAACCATCTCAAGTATCTCGTCTCCGGCATTCAGGGCAACTTGTGGACAGAGACCTACACGAACGACATCTTTCTCTTCGACAGCAGGAAATGCAGTTTCGAGAAGATAAACCCCGTGCTGCCCGTCGGCAGGGATGCGTCCGGCACCGCCAAACCGTTCCGGCTGCGCAAGATCTATCCTCTTGAGAACGGGCATTCGTGGCTTGCAGGCAAGGATGTCGATCATTTCCGCGTGACGGACAGCCTCCTCTCCGTTTCTGACAACGCCATAGAGCATTTCCGGCTTGAGGGCATCCTGAACAAGGTGACGCTCGACAAGGCGGGCAACGAATGGTGTTTCACTACGAAGGGCGTATATCTCAACGGCACGACGAAGCTCAGCGACGAGCCTTTCGACTATGTCCTTGAGGTGGGCGGAGCCTTGTGGTTCGTCTCTCCGAGAGGCAGGCTGGGATGCCTGCACGGCAGCAAGATTGTCATGGCGAATCTGCAGAACGCCGTAAGTGGCGTCAACGAATGTGCCGTGGTGAAGGGTAATGTCATCGCGCTGGCTACCGATGCCGGAGTATTATTATATAATGTACGCGACGGCAGCGAGCGTCTTGTCAGCATACAGAACCCCTCCAACCCCGTCGCCTCTGTCAAACAGATGTTCCGCGATTCTCACGACCGCCTCTGGTGTTTCAACGACGGGCCCGGCATCACGATGGTAGAGGCCGCCACCGGTGCGCATCTGTGGCTCGACGCACAGCTGCCGAACGACCTGTGGGAGACCGGCTCGGAGTGCGCACTGTTTCACGAAGACAAGCGGAAGACGGTGTGGGTGGTGCCTACAGGCGGCACCTTCGCATATTACGACGCACAGAAGCGTTGTCTCGTCCCCCATCCGCTGCGGCCCTCCTACAGCAACAGCAAGTATGTGTCGCGCATCAGACGCTACTACAGCGACGTCCAGGGCAACCTCTGGCTGGGCTGCCTGCACAACATATCACTCGTAAACTTCTATCACAACAATGTAGAGCGTGTCGAACGCAACGACGCCACCGACACGCGTGCCATACTGCAGCTGCCTTCTGCCGACGGAAACATCGTCACGGGCACCTACGACGGGAAATTCATGGTGTATGACAGCCGCCTCAACCTCTTGTCGCAAGAGAGCATAGCATCTAACGTCTATGCCCTGCACTACGACCGCAAGGGCAGGCTGTGGATAGGTACGAAGGGCGACGGACTGATAATGCGGGACGCCGCCGGAAAGCAGACGGTCTTCCTGCACGACGGCGCTGACCAGTATTCCATCAGCCACAACCGCATCTACGACATCAAGGAGGACAGCCGCGGCAGAATACTTATCGCCACATACGGCGGCGGACTGAACATCATCGACGAGGCGGCTGACGGCGGAAGGATACGTTTCATACACAGCGGCAACGAGCTGAAGGGCTTCGACACCGAGCAGTTCAAGGAGATACGCCGCATCACCGTCACGCGCGAAGGCTATGTCCTGCTGGCGTCAAACACGGGTCTCGTCACTTTCAGCGACCGTTTCAGCGACTACCGCAAGGTGAAGTTCTACGTCTCGAGACATCTTGACGACGTTCCCGCATCGCTCTTCAGCAGTCAGGTGATGCAGTGTTGCGCCACGCAGGACGGCAGGGTATATGTCGCCACCATCGGCGGCGGACTGCAGCAGGCCGCCTCGAAGGATGTGCTGAGAGACAACATACGTTTCACGGGAGTGGACACCCACTCCATACAGACCATACTCGCGCTCGTCGCCGACAACAGCGACGACCTGTGGATAATCGGCGAATCGCGCATCTCGCGGCTCGACCACAAGACGAATGTCATACAGGAATTCGGCGCCGAGGAGCTTGGCGACGTCACCATGAGCGAGGCGCTGCCCTGCCATAACGCCGCCAGCGACCGCATTCTCGTTGGCACGGAGGGCGGCTACCTCTCCTTCCTGCCCCGCATGATGCTGAAGAGCAGCTACCAGCCCACAGTCGTCTTCACCTCTATCAACTACCCCGACAACCTCGCTCCGCTGCCTATCCTCAACACCGAACGCCTTTATGTGGATGTCGATAAACGCACGTTCACCGTCTTCTTCTCTGCCCTCGACTACACCGACAACCGCAACATACGCTACGCCTACATGCTCGACGGCGACCCGCACAACGAGAAACAGCGGTGGCTCTACACCCGCGAGGGGACAAACAGCGTCACGTTCAACGGCTTTCCTGCAGGCTCACACACCCTCTATGTGCGCAGCACGAACAGCGACGGAGTGTGGATGGACAACACGCGCGCGCTGCATATCTATGCACAGCCCACCTTCATGGAGAGCTGGTGGGGACAGCTGATCATGCTCGTCCTCGTTTCCGGAGCCATAGCATACGCCATATACTATTATATGCGGCGCAAGAAAGTGGAGATACAAGAGGAGGCTACGGAGCAGGCGGAAGCGGGGAAGGTGCGCTTCCTCTTGCAGAAGCCGGAGATAATCGACGAGGACAAGGAGACGATGGACCGTATCCTGAAATATGTCGAGGAGCATCTCGACAATACGGACCTCAAGGTTGACGACCTCGCACACAGCCTGAACATCGGACGCTCTGCACTCTACGCACGCATAAAGCGCATCGCAGACATGACACCGAACGATTTCATACGCCATGTACGTATGCAGCGTGCGGAAGATCTTGTGGCGGAATCCCGACTGCCAATGGCTCAGATAGCGTATAAGGTGGGCTTTGCCGACCCGAAATATTTCGGTAAGTGCTTCAAGAAACATACCGGCATGTCGCCGTCTGAGTTCAGACAGTATCATGCAGAGAAGGCTGCCGCAGCCGAGAACGAGGCGGAGACGGAGGCATGAGGAGGCTTCTCTCCCCCTGCCGTCCCTCTTGAATTATGGTGTGGCGCAGGCTTCTCCCCCTACCGTCCCTCTTGAATCATTGTGTGGCGTAGAATGTGCAGTTTTCTGCTGCGTGTTATGCGTAAGCATGATTTAAATCAAAAAAGAATGTCGAAATGACAGAATTGGAGGTGGAAAACTTGCAGGTGTGGGAATTTACCGCTACCTTTGCATCGTGTTTTTCATAGTATTAGATTTAAGGTTAACAAAGATTGGGACTGAGCGCAGTCCCTTTTTTTATGCCCATACCCTTTCAGAGCCCTTTTTTCTTTGCCGGTTAAGTTCTTCGACCAAGTCGAAGAGAACGGGACAGTGATGTGTGTTTGGCGTGGGCGGGCATGTGTTTGGCATGTACAAACGGCTTTCTTGCGTATATAAAAAACAGGCATCCCTGCCACGCCCGGCGTGGCAGGGATGCCTTGTTTAGTATTGTCGTGTCCCGCTGGGTGCGGGAGACGTGACGAATCAGTCGTTTGCGAAGCCGTAGCCGTTGGTGAAGCCGCCTGTTGACATCACGTTCGGCGAGAACGGGAAGAGATAGATAGGAGCTTTCACGGAGTCGTAGCCGTAGAAGAGGTAGTCTGAATACTCAGCCTCGTTTGCCACGATGTCCTTGCCCCATGATGTCTCTGCATATCCGTCAGCCTTCAGAGCTGCTATCTCGGCGTCAGAGAGCTTCTCGAACAGACCCTTGATGGCGAGGTTCGACTTTGAGTTTGAGGCATAGCCGGTGAAGCCGCTCACGTCCTCCCAGTCTTTTTGGCCGCGCCAGCCGGGATATGCGACAGGATTGCTCTTGTCTGTCGAGTTGCCCACGAGACGTGACTTCATGCCCAGCTCTTTCTTCGGATCGACCATCTTCGTGTAGATGACGTTGGAGATGGTGTTGCCGTTGGCGAAGGTGTAGTAGCCGTTTGTCTTCAGACCGTTGATCATTGCGGCGGTCAGTTCCTTTATCTCCTTGATCTTCTCCGGGAGGAGACCGGTGCGGATGAGTGTCCAGCGGCGGTCGCCCTCTCCTGCGAACTCAAATCCGCGCTCGTCGATGATAGCCTTGAAGAGCGAGCCTTCGCTTGCTATGAAGGCGTCAACGTTGCCGTTGCCGTTGAATGCGCGGTTGCGCACCTTTGCGAGATACTCTTTCGCCGTTGCCTCGTCGCCTGTCACGGCACATGCCTCGGCATATCCGAGATATACCTCAGAGAGGCGGAGATACGGGGCGTTGATGCCCGAGCGGCGCTGGTTGGCTGTCCATACAACCGGCTGGCGGCACTCGTCGAACTTGTTGCAGCAGATGCCGCCGCCGTCAGATTTTGAACCGGGATTGAAGCTGATGAGCTTCTCGAAGCCCTTGCCGGTAGAGCCGGTGACGGTGCAGCTCAGGTCGCGGCGTGTGTCGTTCGGGTCGAAGACGCCGTAGTAGAACGCCGGGTTGATACGTCCCTGTCCGTATGCCTTGCAGGGATAAGCCTTTGACGAACCGCCGCTTGACGGACGTCCGAGAGAGTATGAGCGCGGGTCGTTGCCCGATGCGCCCTGGCTGAACGGCTCTTCGTAGATGGATTCTGTAGCGAAGCCGTTGTCGTCAGCGTGCAGCTCGTCGAAGAACGTGCTGTAGCTGCTGCCGAACGAGCAGGCGCCGAGGTTGGCGAGACAGTTGCGGTAAGCCTCCTTGGCGATGTCGTAGAGCTTGCGCCAGTCGCTGCGGCGGCCGTAGGTGGCGTTGTTGTTGGCAGTGCCGAGGGTCTCGAAGGTGAGTGCGTTGCCTTCTCCGTCAACGTATGTCATGTCTCCGCGGCGTGTCTGGTAGCCTGCCGCTTCGAGTGCGAGGCGTCCGATGAGGGCGTAGGCGTATGTGCTCGAGAAGAAGTTCTTGTCGTCTTTGCCGACAGGGTACATCAGAGGAGCGACGCGCTGCACGTCCTTGATGATGACGTCATAGATGGAATCGCGGCAGACGAGAGCGCCGGCAGCGACGCCGAAGACAGACTGGTATGGCACGTCACCGTAGTATTTGATGAGCTCGCGGTATGCCGTGGCGCGCAGGCAGACAGCCTCGCCGTAGAGCTGTGAGAGATTTGACGGCGCCGTCTGCTGCTGCAGTTCGGCATATCCGTCCATGCCTTCGATGGCCGATGCGATGGCGTTTGCCTTTCCGACAACGGAGAAGAGCACGGCGTACGGGCTGTTAGGCGCTTCCTTTCCGTATGTCACGGGGTTGTATGTGCCGGCAACGGCACCGCCCTCGTAGAAGTTCTCAGCCTGATGGCGCGGCAGCTGGTTGGCGTATTTCTCCGGGTGGCGCATGATGTCTGAGCCTGCGATGTCGAGAGCGTAGAAGAGACCGTCGCCGAAGATGTGTGCGCTGACGGCTCCGTGCCATTCGCTGTAGGCGCCGTTCATGGCGGCGCGTGCCGTTGTCATGTTAGAGAACACGAACTCACCATCGGCTGTAGATACTGACTTCGTCTCAAGGAAATCGCTGCATGATGTCGTGGCCATAAGGGCCGCACCAATAAGTGCGATGTTCAATATCTTGTTTTTCATTTGTTTTTCTCCTATTTTTTTTGTTCTGTTTAGAATGCGACGTTGATGCCGAATGTGAAGGTGCGTGCCTTCGGATATGAGTGGTAGTCGTAGTTCGGTGTCGGGAAGCCAGAGTAGCTGCTGTCAACCGACGGGCTTACGTTGACGTCAGGGTCGATGCCTGAGTAGCCTTTCAGACAGAAGAGGTTGCCGCCGGTGAAATAAACGCGGAGGTTAGACAGGCCGGCTTTCTTTATGATGCTCTTCGGGAAGGTGTAGCCCACGGTGAGTGTCTGCAGGCGCAGGTATGACGCATCCTCTACGAACTCTGAGCTGACGATGCCGTATTCTGAATACGGGAGGGCGTATTTTGCCGCTGCGTTGAGCGAAGCGAGTTCTGCGGGGTCTGTCACGGCATAGAGGTCGCCGTTGGCGTTGACGTTGAACATCTGCCAGCAGTCGCTCAGTTCGGCAAGACGGTTGTAGCCGAGGCCGGTGTCCTTGTTGCCCATCATGTCGTGCATGACGTTGGCGTTATACACCTTGCCGCCAATCTGGTATGTGAAGCCTGCGGAGAAGTCGATGTTCTTGTAGCGGGCGTTGATGTTGAAGCCGCCGGTGTGCTGTGCCTGTGCGCGTCCGATGATTGTCGCGTCGTCTTCCGTCACGGTGCCGTCACCGTCGGTGTCCTCGAATTTCGCCACGCCGGGGAAAGCTGTCTGGCCCTTCGGGATGTTGTAGTATGATCCGCCTGCCCAGTTGCCTACCTTCGTGTCTGCGACACCTTCTTTCAGTGTCCATACGCCGTCAACCACGTTGAAGTCGTCAACGGTGTAGTAGCCGAGGCTGTTGAAGCCCTGGATGAGGCCTACAGGCTCGCCTTCCTTCACGATGTAGTCGTAGTAAGGGATACTCATCGTAGAGCCCCAGCCGGTGTGTGCGCTTGCGAGCACGCCGTCAGCGAGGTCATCCACGTTGTTGTGGTTGAAGTTGTAGGTCACGCCGACGGTGAGGTCGAAGTCCTTCGTGCGCACGGCGTTGTAGTTGAGGCTGAGCTCGACACCCTTGTTTGATGTCTTTGCCACGTTCTGCATCCAGTAGCTTGCGCCTGCTGTCGGGTCGATAGGCACACGCATGAGACAGTCCTTCGTAGAGTTCCAGTAGAAGTCGAGGGCACCGTTGATCTTGCCGTTGAAGAAGCTGTAGTCGATACCGATGTTGCGTGATGTCGTTGTCTCCCATGTCAGGTCAGGGTTGCCGAGGAGTGCGCCCGGCTTGTATGTCGTCACGGTCTGGCCGTTGACGGTGGTAGAGCTTGGCACCCATGTGGTGTAGAATGCCGAATTGTCGATGCCGTCGTTGCCTGACGTACCGATAGAGAAGCGGAACTTCAGGTTGTCGAGCCATGAGCGTGCGCCTTCCATGAACGGTTCGTCAGAGAGACGCCATGCCACTGCCGCTGCGGGGAAGTAGCCCCACTGGTTGCCCTTAGAGAATTTTGAGGAGCCGTCGGCACGCATTGTAGCTGTGACGAGGTAGCGGCCGAGGTATGAGTAGTTGACACGTCCGAACCATGAGAGTGTGTGTGACGGAACGCCGATAGAGCTTGACACATAGTCCATGCCCTTGTCCTTGTCAGAGAAGTTGATGTTGCCGAACACCTGCTCCATGTTCCATTCCGTAGGATAGCCCACGCCGTAGATGACGTTGTTGTTGCTCTTGCTTGCCAGCACCTCGTTGCCGACCATGGCGTTGAGGCTGTGGTTTTCGCCCAGGCCCTGCACGTCATAGCTGAGTGTGGTGTCCCAGCGCACGTTGTAGCCGTTGCCGTTGGTGAGCTTCGCCGTGCTGTAGCCGGCGCCTGCGGTGTGTCCGCCGTCGTATGTCTGTGTCTGGCTCCAGTTGCGTGCCACGAGGAGTTCGGTCTTTGCCGTCAGGCCCTTGACAACCTTCCATGTCAGGCCGGAGTTGAGGTTGAGGCGATAGACGTCGCGGATGTTGTTCACGTCGTTGATACAGTCAACAGGGTTGTATGCGTCTTCTGCCGATGCCGAACCCATGCCGAGGTCTGTCGGGTCGTTTGAACCGAACGGCTCGTCGATAGGCTTGTAGGTGTAGGCGCTTGTGGCATAGTCGTAGCGGTTGCCCTTGAAGCGCATCTCCGTGTAGCGTGCGTTGAGGTCGAGGGTGAGGTTGCGGGTCAGCGACTGCTGCAGCTTGAAGTTCACGTTCCAGCGGCGGAAGCCGGAGTTGATGAGGTTGCCCTTCGTGTTCGAGTAGTTCACAGAGGCATAGTATTTCGTGCGGTTTGTGCCGCCGCTGACAGAGAGGTCGTTGTTCCACATGTTGCCGGTGCGGAGCACGTCGTCCATCCAGTTGTGTACGTCAACGTTCTTGTAGTCGTTGATGTGGTTGCCGTATGCCGAGCCGAGGCCGTAGTATTTCGCAACGCCGTCGCCGTAGTTCGTGCCGTAGGCTGTTGCATAGCCCCAGTTGTGCATGACGTGGTCGTATGCGCTCTGCACGTCGAGCTGCTCGGGTGCCGGACGGAACTGGTAGTATGTAGAGTATTTCACCACTGCCTTGCCTTCTTTCGCACCCTTTGTGGTGATGAGGATAACGCCGTTGGCACCGCGCGCACCGTAGATGGCGGTCGAGGCGGCGTCTTTCAGCACGTCGATTGTCTCGATGTTGTCAGCCGGGATGTCGTCGATGCGCGACACTGGCATGCCGTCCACGATATAGAGCGGGTCGTTGGACTGTGTGATGGAGCCGCCGCCGCGCACGCGGATAGACATCGTTGCGCCCGGACGACCGTCCTGGGAGATGACGTTCACACCAGGCAGCTGGCCCTGCAGAGCCTCGGCGATGGTAGAGACGGGGTTCTTAGCCAGAGCCTCGCCCGTCACGGAAGCAACGGAACCCGTCAGGTCCTTACGCTTCATCGTGCCGTAGCCTACGACAACGACCTCTTCGAGGTTCGCCATGTCGTCTTCAAGTGTGACATTAAGTTTCGATTCGTTGCCGACTTTCACGTTCTGTGTAGCGAAGCCGATAGAGGAGATAACCAGGACATCGGTAGGTTTCACCTTCTGAACGGTGAAGTTACCGTTGACATCCGTAACAGTACCTGTTGATGTGCCCTTGATAAGGATGCTGGCACCAACAATAGGCTCGCCGGTCTTGTCCTTCACATTACCTGTGACAGAACTTTGGGCGAACGATGTGAGACATATCAAGCATGCGACAAGCAGCATCGACAGTCTCTTCACACTGATTGTAAAGTTCATTGTGGTTACTGGTTTTTTTTAGTTAGTTAATATATAATTATGTAATAGATGACAAAATAGTAGTCTTGGCCATGTATGTGACAGCGCAGCTTGTGTGGCATACACTGTTTCTCAGGTCACGGATGTGCCGTCACGGCACGCTTTGTTTCATGCAAAATTAGTTATTGTTATTGAAAATGAAACAAACACAGCGTGATATGTAACAGAACTTAACATAAAAAAATGTCCGTTAACTATGATAAAATAGTATCATCCACACCCCGATATTGCACCCATACTTGCATATTTTAGCCCATAAACCACCGATTTTTGCACTTTTTCTGCAAATATTCCCATCGGTATGATACTATTTTAACATGGCTCGAAAATTGTCTTTTCACCCAGAATGTTCTATTTCACACCCTTGCGGTTGAGATATGTCAATTCCTTGCGTATGCACAACCTTTTGCTCTTGAGTCATTCTCTTGCGCTTCGCCATGCCGCTTCTCACACCTTTGGCGCAATTTTTCACCCCTCCGCCTGATGCCGTGACAGATTCCCGGCACGCTACTCAAGCCTTACGCCGGCAGGTATGCCGGAAAGTAGGAATGTTTATACAAAAATTAAGAAAACATTACGTTGCTTAACGCGAAATACTCTCGTAAAAATCACCGCCGACATTCTCGCCGTCAAATACGCCGTTAATTTGCGTTTTGCGTATATCGCTGTAAGACAGTGGATTACACACGCCGGATGAAAATCCTGTCTTCTTTAGCGTCCAAGATAGTCAAAGTGAGCGTCCAAGATTGACTATCTTGCACTGCAAGAGGTATTGAATGACGGGCTGAAACATACTTGTTGACGATGCAAAACCTATTGTTTTGGCTCCTTATCCATTAGTTTTCGTCCTCTAACCTTCAGAAAATTGCTGTTCTGACAAGAATGAAAGAGAATCCCGCCGAAATTTTCACAAAAAATCACCAAACTTTTTATAGCCCGAAAACAGTTAACGGATGTGAAATTCGGACGCTTCTCTGTTGTCGCAAAAACGTCCACTTGTTTACTGACAGTAGTCACGGAACAGCTTTCAGCGCGACAAGCGTAAAAGTTGTGTCAAGTGGCAACCAGCCTTTAGGCTGGTAAAAGTTGTTTTTGTTGTTGTCAACAGACAACATAGAGTTCACAATCAGACCGTTGTTCATGTTGTCTCTGTTGTCGTAAAAACCCAAGCGCAAAAGTGTTAAGAATCCTGCTGTTATCTATGCTTTTGCGCTTTCAGCGCGACCATCACCTACATGAAATAACCCAGGGTGCCGCTACGCTCTACCCTGGGCTATGCGCTTTTGCGCCTTCAGCGCGACAATTACAAACATGAACTTCAGAATTATGATATTCAATTTTGGGCACATCAAACTGTACACCGTAGCTTATTAATAAAAAAAGAACACGCGCGAAAGCGGTTTTTCAGAAAAAATGTTGCCATACAGATTATTTTTGTTAACTTTGCAGGGAAATAGCGACCTGCGCGACAGCAAACCAATCAGAACAACAGTAAACAAGACATAGCTATGAAAAATCTCACTCTCCTTTCCCTCCTCGCCATGCTTGTCGGCACGATGGCACACGGCGAGACGTTATGGATGCGCTATCCCGCCATCTCTCCCGACGGCGGCACGATAGCATTCAGTTATAAAGGCGACATATACAGCGTCAGCTCAAAAGGCGGCGTGGCACGCCAGCTCACCACCAACGCCGCATACGATGCTGCTCCGGTGTGGAGCCCCGACGGCACGAAGATAGCCTTCGCGTCGGCTCGCGAGGGCAGTCTCGACGTATATGTCATGTCGCGCAACGGCGGAACGCCTACCCGGCTTACGACAAACAGTGCGAACGAGATGCCTGTCACGTTCAGGGACAACAACACGCTGCTCGTAGAGGCCGCCCTGCGTCCGTCGGCACAGAGCGTCATCTTCCCTTTAAGCATCTTCAGCCAGGTGTATGAAGTGTCGTTAGACGGCGGCAGACCGCGCCTCTTTTCGCCACTAACGATGTGCGACATCAGCGTCAACGGCAAGGGCGAGATGCTCTATCATGACATGAAAGGATATGAGGACCCGTGGCGCAAACACCATACATCATCCGTCGCGCGCGACATCTGGATGCTGAAAGACGGCACGCACACCAAGCTGACAACCTTCGCCGGCGAGGACCGTAACCCTGTCTGGTATGCCGACGGCGAGCATTTCGCCTATCTCAGCGAGGCTGACGGCACGTTCAATGTCTATCGCCGCAGCGTGAAGGGCGGCGGAGACGGCGGGCGCGCGACACAGCTCACGCACTTCGCCGGCAACCCCGTGCGCTACCTCACCATGTCGGCTGACGGCACGCTGTGCTTCACACAGGACGGCAGCATATACACCATGGCGCCGGGGGCTGCCAGCCCGGAGAAACTCGACATCACCGTCATCACCGACAAGCAGGACCGCGACCTCGTGCGCATGGTGTTGCGCAACGGCGCAAGAAACATCAGCGTCTCGCCGGACGGAAAGGAGGTGGCGTTCGTGGCGCACGGAGACGTGTATGTCACCTCTACTGAATACGCCACCACGCGACGCATCACGGACACCCCGGAGCAGGAGCGCACTGTAGCATTCGCACCTGACGGACGATCGATAGTATATGACTCTGAGCGCGACGGACTGTGGCAGATTTACATCGCGAAGATAAAGAGCAGCGAAGAGAAGAACTTTGCATACGCAACGGAAATCGTTGAGGAACAGCTCGTGGATAACGGATGCGTATCGATGCAGCCGGAGTTCTCGCCCGACGGGAAACTCGTGGCGTTCTACAGAAACAGGGCCGAGCTGTGTGTCGTAGATGTCAAGACACGCAACGAGCGCACCGTGATGGACGGGAAGTACAACTTCTCGTACTCTGACGGAGACCTCTGGTTCCAGTGGAGCCCGGACAGCCGCTGGCTGCTCGCATCGTATATCGGCACGGGAGGATGGAACAGTCCTGACATCGCACTTGTGCCTGCTGACGGTTCGAAGAAGATTGTCAACGTAACGGAGAGCGGATACAGCGAAGGAAACGCTAAATGGGTGCTTGGAGGAAAGGCGATGATGTTCGAGAGCGACAGGGCTGGATTCAGAAGCCATGGCAGCTGGGGCTCGGAATCGGACTACTACATCATGTTCTTCGACCAGGAAGCATACGAGAAATTCCTCATGACGAAAGAGGAGAAGCAACTCCTCGCAGAGGCGGAGAAGGAGAAGAAGGGCGACGGAGACAATGCCGCTGCCGACAAGAAGAAACCAGCGAAGAAAGGCAACGCAAAGGCGAAGGCGAAGAAAGACGCAAAGAAAGACGCCGCGAAGCCTGCCGTGAAACCTCTCGTGCTCGACATCGACAACTGCCGTGAGAGGGTGGTGCGCCTGACGGTGAACTCCTCGCGCGTGGGAGATGCCATATTGTCCGTCACCGGAGACACGCTGTACTACGAGACACGCTTTGAAGGTGGGTTCGACCTGTGGCGCCGCGACATCAAGGAGGAGAAGACCGAACGAGTGCTGAAAGGCGTGGCGGGAACGATGCAGACTGACCGGAAGATGAAGAACATCTTCGTTGCCGGACAGAAGGGCATTCAGAAAATCGACTTCAAGACTGCAACGGCGAAGCCCGTCAGCTTCGAGGCGGACTTCAACTACCGCCCCTACCAGGAACGACTGTATATGTTCAACCACATCTGGAGACAGGTGAAGGAGAAATTCTATATCGAGAACATGCACGGAACAGACTGGGAGCAGTGCTACAAGACCTACGTCCGCTTCCTGCCGCATATCAACAACAACTACGACTTCCGCGACATGCTCAGCGAGATGCTCGGCGAACTCAACGCTTCGCACACCGGAGCACGCTACTACGGAGGCGGAGCAGCCATGCAGACGGCATCGCTCGGCATCTTCACCGACGACAGCTACGAGGGCGAGGGAATACGCGTGGAGGAGGTCATTCCCAATTCGCCGCTCGCACTGAAGCAGAAGAACGTGAAGCGAGGAACCATCATCACTGCCATCGACGGGCAGAAGATTGCTGCGCGTCAGGACTACAACGCCATGCTCGACGGAAAAGCCGGAAAGCGCGTACGCCTCACCATACGCGACCCGAAGACCGGAAAGACATCGGACATCGTGACCAAACCCCTCTCGGCAAGGGCAGAGAACGAACTCCTCTACAGACGATGGGTGGACCGCAACAGACATCTCGTCGATTCGCTCTCCAACGGACAGCTCGCATACGTGCACGTGAAGGAGATGAACAGCGAGAGCTTCCGCACAGTCTATCGCGAACTCCTCTCAGACAAGAACCGCAACCGCAAGGCGGCTATCGTTGACGAACGACACAACGGAGGCGGATGGCTGCACGACGACCTCTGCACACTGCTTGCAGGAAAGGAATACCATCAGTTTGTACCGCACGGAAAATACGTCGGCTCTGACCCGTACAACAAATGGCTGAAACCCTCATGCGTGCTCGTATGCGAGAACGACTACTCTAACGGACACGGCTTCCCGTGGGTGTATAAGACACTCGGAATCGGCAAGGTGATAGGCGCGCCGGTGCCTGGAACGATGACAGCGGTATGGTGGGAGACACTCATCGACGACACCATGATATTCGGAATACCGCAGGTGGGATGCCGCGACATGAACGGGACATACGGCGAGAACACACAACTCGAACCGGACATAAAGGTTTATAACTCGCCCGAAGACCTCATAAACGGACACGACAGACAGCTTGAGACTGCCGTCAGGGAAATGATGAAATGACAACAGGCAAGATTTTCAGACAATGAAACTACACCTTATTATATATATAGCACTCGCGGCGACACTCGCCGGATGTGCCGAGAAACAGGACAGGGAGCTGAAGGCTCTCGTCACAGAGATGCGCGAAAGCTACGCCGAGGGCAGAGACAGCGCATGCCTCGCGGCTATCGACACGCTAAGGGCGAAATTCCCAAAGGCAATAGCCGAAAGGAAAGAAGCGCTGAAACTCTACCAGGAAGCATCGCTACGCATTGCACAGAAGCAGCTGGCGTATGTGGATTCTGCACTTGAGGCCGAGAAACACATTTTCCGGACAATGGAGAAAAGCGTGGCGGCACACAAGGAGAAGGGCATAGCGACGGCTGAAGAACTCACGGCTCTGACACGAAAGCGAATGCTGAGAGACTCGCTCCAGACACAGTTCGACGTCTTGTGCGCAAAGATAAAGTATATACATAAAAGACAAAAACAAGCGACAGAACAATGAGAGACATCAAACGCATAGTGCTGACGGGCGGACCGTGTGCGGGAAAGACAACAGCACTGGTCAGAGTGACCGAACACTTCTCTAACATGGGATACAAGGTCTTTACCGTGCCGGAGGTGCCGACGATGGTCACGCAGGCGGGATGGAACTATCTCACGGACAACAAGGACTTCTATTACGAGGGAGAACTCGTCATCCTGCAGCTGCAGCTGATGCTCGAAGACAGCGTAATGCGTATGGCGCAGACACTTGCTGACACACAGCCGTGTGTCGTGATATGCGACCGCGGAACGATGGACATCTCCGCGTATATCTCGCCGGAGATGTGGGAGGACCTCGCACAGAGGGTGGGAAGCTCGACAGAACAGCTGATAGCGCGATATAACGCCGTGCTGCACCTCGTCACGGCGGCAGACGGAGCAGAGCAGTTCTATACCACTGCAAACAACGCACAGAGATATGAGCAGGCGAACGAAGAGGGACTGCGCATCGCACGCTCGCTCGACAGGAAAGTGCTCGACGCCTGGTCCAAGCATCCGCATTTCCGAGTCATAGACAACAACTCTGACTTCGACCGCAAGCTCGACCGTGTGCTGGAAGAAATCTCGCAGGTGCTCGAACTGCCGCTGCCTGTCAAGGAAGAGTGCAAATATATCGTCGAGATTGTAGGACAGATGCCGGAGAGCATCGAGAGCGAGATAACACAGACATATCTCGTCGCTGATCCGGGATGCGAGGTGCGCCTGCGCAGACGGCGCATCTACGGACAGACAATTAATATCCTCACTTCCATGCGATACCCGTCGCAGACGGAGAAACTCATAACAGAACGCCAGGTGAACAACAGCCTGTACGAATCGATGCTGCAGCAGGCTGACCCATACCGCGCCACAATACGGAAACACAGGCGCAGCTTCATCTGGCAGGGACACTACTATGAGCTGGACACGTACGTAGAACCGAAGGCTAACCTCATGATTCTCGAGACTAAGGGAGGGCTCTGCCACGAAGAGGTGTGCATCCCGCCGTTCCTGAAAGTGGTGGAGAACATCACAGGCAACAAGAACTACTACAACTACAACCTCGCACTGAAACGTTGAGAAAAACAAATGCGCTACGCGTGAAGCCCGATGGCTCCATGCGTAGCGCATGTGATATGTCGCGCTGACAAGGCGGCTATATGCCGTCGGTGATGCATCTCATGATGACAGAGACGCCGTCCTGCCGTCAGAGGTGTTTCCGGAAGAACTCCAGCATCAGTTTCTGCGCTGGCTTGTAGCAGCTGTGAGGCACGTCCCACAGCTCGGTCTGCAGCAGCTCGCCGTGACCCTGGCTGTCCCATACGTCGTGCATGATGCCGAACGCCTTCTCCACACCTGCCACGGGGAACAGCTTGTCCTGCCTGCCGTTGATGAATAGCATAGGTTTAGGACATGCCATGCTCGCTATGTGGGGATAGTCCATCCAGCGGCGAAGACCGGGGAAACAGTTGGCGAAACCGCCGTTCTCCGTGCGTTTGTATTTCAACGACATCTGCTCGTCGGTCGTAACCATCCAGCACACTGACACGCCGACCTTTATCCTGTCACTCAAAGCAGACAGCATCCACGAACGGTAGCCGCCCATCGAGAATCCCATACAGCCGATGCGGGAGGCATCAACCTCCGGCATAGTGGCGAGATACTCCGTGCCGCTGATGTCGTCGTAGGTCATGAAGGCACTCAGGTCGATGCCGTACATCATCATGTTGCCGGCTATCATGTCGTAACGGTCACGCCGCGCACCCTCCTTCTGACCGCGTTCGCCCCACATCGGAGCGTCGGCTGAGAACACTACATAGCCGTTGCGGGCAAGATAGTCGCCGACATACTGACCGTCGTAAAGTCCTGCAACCCATTCGTCGGCATCCTTCAGGACAAGCTCCTCCTCCGTGGTGCCACCGCCGGATGATACATCGGAGACAATAGGGCGTATCATCTTCTCCTTCCCGATATACAGGTGGGCACCGTGGTCGTGAAGACAGTTCACGGCAGGGAACGGCCCCTCGCCGTCGGGGATGAGCACAAGGGCGGGGACGGTGTAGTATTTCGACAGGCGAATCTCTATCTTGCGGGCCTTGTAACCGTCGCGCTGCTCTTCTGCAAGAACCTTTACCGAATAGTCTGTGACGGCTGGCGGAGGTGCAAGCATACAGTCGAAAACCTTGGAGCGGGCGGCTTTGCGCCATTCGTCGAAATCCTTTATGGCGCTGTTGCCCCAAGCAAGAGGGTACGTGAGGTCGCCAATCAAATCGTGGGCATAACTCGGGAGATTGCGCTCAAACTCATACTTCGAACGCGTGGGAGGCACTGAGGGCTTCTCGTCGCCTGACTCTGACAGGGCAAAAGATTCTGAACCGAAAAGCGGAAGACAAGAAATGACAGTGCAGAAAAGAATTGCTGAGGCGCTTCGGATGTTTGATGACATAGGTAAAAGGTGGTTTGGAATGTGTACGTTACGCCTTATGAGGCGGATGAGAGAATATGCCGCGCAAAGCAGGACAATGCTGCGGCACGACTGCAAAAATAATAAAAATCACGGATTCTCAGACATACAACGGCGTTTTTTTATACATTTCTAACAACCCATGGCACACTGCAGCAAAGCAAGACAACGGCACGCGAAGCAAAAAAATATTACCGCGAAACAATAAACAACATTTTCAGACGTTATATCATTGTGGCAAATAGTATAAACACAACAACGGCATTCATGCGCAAACACATAAGGATGACGCTCTTGTGCGTCGCTCTGGCTTTGGCAAACCGTGCCGAAGCGCAGTATGACGTGTTGTTCAGCCACTACTATGATATGGAGCCGAGCTTCAATCCAGCTGCCGTAGGCAAGGAGACCGTCATAAACATCAATGCCGCATACGCTATGGACCTGGCGGGATTTGAACATAACCCGCAGACGGCATATATCGCAGCGGATATGCCGTTCAACTTCCTGAACACACTGCATGGTGCCGGACTGATGCTCATGGACGACAAACTCGGCCTCTTCGACCATAAGCGCATCTCGCTGCAATATGCGAAGAAGATAACTGTACTGAAAGGGACGCTGAGCGTAGGACTGCAGGCAGGGCTGCTCGTAGAACAGTTTGACGGAACGAAACTCGACGTCGAGGACAGCAGCGACCCTGCTTTCGCAACATCGTCCGTAAACGGGAACGCGTTCGACCTCGGCGCAGGACTGTACTATACACTAAAAGACTTCTATGCAGGCGTGTCGGCACAGCATCTCACCGCACCTACTGTAGCGCTCGGAGAGACAAACGAACTGAAGATTTCGGCTTCGTATTATCTCACTGCAGGATATACCTTCAAACTCAGAAACCCATATCTGAGACTGAAAACTTCTGCCATCGGACGGACGGACGGCAACGCCTACAGGGCTGACATAACAGGACGCCTGCTATATACTCATGAGAAGAAGATGTTCTACGGAGGTCTATCGTACAGCCCGACAAACTCCGTGACGTTCCTCCTTGGCATGAACTTCCACGGAGTGATAGTATCTTACGGATACGAATGCTACACCTCGGGCATCAATCCCGGCAACGGCTCACACGAACTTGCCGTAGCCTACAAAATGCCGCTGAATATCGTGAAGAAAGGAAAGAACATACACAAATCGGTAAGAATACTGTAAGGCAACTTCTCCTTATACCTTATTATATATATATACTGCAAGACAGAACATTCATCAAATACAGATATGAAACATACATACATATTCTTTTGTGCCGTTGTCGCCCTGCTGCTTACGGCATGTATGGGCAGCAAGGGGCTTACCGCTACAAGAAGCGGTGGAGAAGTGACCGGAGTGGGAGGAGGAAAGGCTTTCTCTGAACCCACACCATACGGCATGACGCTCGTCAAACGGGGATACCTGAAGATGGGTATAGAGAATCAGGACTCGCTGTGGGGAAAGGAAACGCCTGTCAGAGAAATAAGCGTGGACGGATTCTGGATGGACGAAACGGAAGTCACTAACTCTAAGTACAAGCAGTTCGTACAGTGGGTGAGAGACTCTATTCTGCGTACACGCCTCGCTGACCCTGCATACGGAGGAGACGAATCGTATATGATTACTGAAGATAAAGAGGGAAACCCTATCACGCCGCGCGTCAACTGGAAGAAACAACTGCCCAGAAAACCTAACGAAGACGAACAGCGTGCCATAGAAAGTATGTATGTCACAAACCCCGCAACGGGCGAGAAACTGCTCGATGCGGCTCAACTCAACTACAGATACGAGATTTACGACTACACCACGGCGGCGCTGAGAAGAAACCGTACTAACCCGAACGAGAGGAATCTTAACACTGACATAGTTGCCGATCCTGACGAAGTGGTGATGATCTCAAAAGACACTGCCTATATCGATGATGACGGTAACATCGTCAGGGAGACTATCAACAGACAGCTCACCGGACCATGGGACTTCCTCAACACTTACATTGTCAACGTCTATCCAGACACTACCTGCTGGGTCAACGACTTCAAGAACTCGGACAACGAAATCTATCTCAGAAACTATTTCAGCAACCCTACGTATAACGAATACCCTGTCGTTGGCGTCACCTGGGAGCAGGCCAACGCCTTCTGTGCATGGAGGACGGACTTCCTTCTGAAAGGTCTCGGGCCCCAGGCGCGCTATGTGCAACGATACAGACTGCCGACTGAGGCGGAATGGGAGTATGCCGCACGTGGAAAGGACGGCACGGAGTTCCCGTGGAACGAACAGAATACGAAGAACGAAGACGGCTGCTTCTACGCCAACTTCAAACCCGACAGAGGCAACTACGTTATGGACGGAAACCTCATCACAAGCCGCGTGGGAAGCTACGGGGCTAACTCTAACGGACTCTTTGACATGGCCGGCAACGTGGCGGAATGGACCTCGACGGTCTATACTGAGGCTGGAGTGTCGGCAATGAACGACATGAACCCGCAACTTGAATACAAAGCCGCCCTTGAAGACCCTTACAGACTGAAGAAGAAGTCGGTGAGAGGTGGCTCATGGAAAGACCCTGAATCTTTCATACGCTCTGCATGGAGAAGCTGGGAGTATCAGAACATGCCGCGATCATACGTCGGTTTCAGATGTGTACGCTCGCTCGCAAGCTCTTCAAATGTCAACCAGAAACAGCAGAAACGCAAGTAATGCCCACAACAACGTAAGCAATTGCCCACAACAAAGTAAGCAATGCCCACAACAACGTAGGTAATGCCCACACTAACGTATTAACTTTTCACTGAAAAAAACAATGGCAAAATACAGCAGATACAATATCATCTATCTCTTGCAGAAATGGATGGAAAGCGTAGCGGGACAGACTTTCATGAATTATGCCTATTCATGGGGAGCGTCAATTGTGATTCTCGGCACTCTGTTCAAACTCACTCACCTGCCAGGCGCTAACATCATGCTTTATATCGGTATGGGCACGGAGGTCTTCGTGTTCTTTATTGCAGCGTTCGACCGCCCGTTTGACAAGACGTCCGACGGAAAGGAACTAACCACAGACAGCCAGTTTGCGGCTGAACTTAATGCTGACAGTGATGCTGAAGACTCTGTCACAGGTGCCAGCCTATCTACCGGAAACGGTAATGTTGATGCTCCGGAAGTCATAGAACCTGCAATCGCGGTTGCTGGAAGCCAGCCGCAGACTATCGTCTTCGGACAGTTGGGAGGTTCGCAGAATGTCGCTGCGCCTGCTGCTACAGAAATCCAACAGCCTGCTGATGCACAGATGAGCCAGCCAGTTACTGCTGCCGTGCAGGGCGGAGTGATTTCCGTAGGTGCCCCGGCACCTGCGGTGACACCCGAGACTGCTGTCGCTATGGAAGAGGCAACGACAACCTACGTTGACCGCCTGAACGAACTGAACGAGCTGCTGCTGAAAGTTGGCGCACAAAGCGAGCGTCTCACAACCGATTCGGAAGAGATGGAGAACCTCAACAGAACGCTGACGGGCATCGCACGCATCTACGAACTGCAGCTCAAGGCCGCGTCACAACAGGTCAACACTCAGGACGAGATAAACGACCAGACACGCAAACTGGCACAGCAAATTGCGGAACTTAACGCTATCTATGCACGCATGATAGAGGCTATGTCTGTAAATATGAAGTAACTGCTCCACTATGGCTATAAAGAAAAATTATGTCTCTCCAAGACAGAAGATGATCAACCTCATGTATGTGGTGCTCATGGCCATGCTCGCCATGAACATCTCTAACGAGGTGCTTGACGGCTTCTCCGTCGTCGAGGAGAGCATAAACAGAACGACGGAAAACTCATCTAAGCAGAACGAAGCTATATACACCGACTTTGCGGAGCAGATGAAAGCCAACCCGAACAAGGTGAAGGAATGGTTTGAACGTGCCACGGCGGTGAAGCAGATGAGCGATTCGCTCTTCAATCTTGCGCAGGAACTGAAACTGGAAATTGCGAGAGAGGCTGACGGAGATGATGCCGACCTTAACAATATTGAGAGGAAGGACGACCTCGAAGCGGCAAATCAGGTCATGCTCGCACCAGGTACGGGACGCGGGAAAGAGCTGAGAGACGCGATAGATTCTTTCAGACAACGCATACTGAATATGGTGTCAGACCCCGCCAAACGCAAGATTATCGAGGGAAGCCTTACCACTACCATTAAAGGAAAGTCAAACCCGTACAACAAGAACTGGGAAGAGTACATGTTTGAAGGTATGCCCGTCGCCGCCGCCGTGACAATGTTGTCGAAGCTGCAGAGCGATGTGAGGTATGCGGAAGGCGAGGTTCTGCACACACTTGTCAGCAACATAGACATGAAGGATATCCGTGTCAACAAGCTGTCCGCTTTTGTCATTCCTAATGCGCAGACTGTCGTAAGGGGCGACCGCTTCTCCGCACGCATCGTGATGGCTGCCGTTGATACGACGCAACAGCCCCAGATATTCATCGGAGGAAGGCAGGTGAGCCTCCCGGACAATAAATATGAGATTACTACAACGCGCACCGGAGACTTCACTCTTGCCGGATACATCACTACGGTCAACGGAAACGGGGAGCACATACGTCGTGACTTCGAGCAGAAATACACTGTCGTTGACCCCTCGGCAACTGTTTCCGCCGACCTCATGAATGTCCTCTATGCCGGCTACTCTAACCCTATCAGCATCTCTGTGCCCGGTGTGCCGCTCAACAAGGTGTCAGCCACGATGTCAGGAGGCACGCTGCAGCCCGTTGCACCGGGCAAGTATATCGCCCGTCCTGCCAGTGTGGGAAAAGACGTCACTATCACTGTGATGTCAACGCAGACCGGCAAGGCTCAGCAGATGGGCCAATATACGTTCCATGTAAGGAAACTTCCCGACCCGACAGCCTATATCCTGCTCGGCACGGACAGGTTCCGCGGGGGCGGACTTGCTAAGGCACAGCTCATGTCAGCCAAAGGAATACGTGCCGCGATAGACGACGGACTGCTTGACATTGAATTCAAAGTGACCGGTTTCGAGGCTGTCTTCTTCGACAACATGGGCAACGCAGTGCCTATGGTCAGTGACGGCACGATGTTCTCGGCACGTCAGATGGATGCCTTCAGAAAACTCTCGCGCAACAAGCGATTCTATATTTCACGCATCACGGCAGTCGGACCTGACGGCATAGTCCGCAAACTTCCGGCTTCTATGGAAATCATCGTAAAATAATGAGAAAGACTATCACCATACTCATGCTGGCTGTCGTTGCCGTGCAGTATGCCATGGCACAGCCCGCCGCCCGCCGCAATACGGCGAGAGAGACGACGCAGTCGAGAAGCAACGCTCTCACTACCAGGGCGCAAATCTCATTCCCTACATCCGCTCCGATGGACGAGGATGTTGTGTGGAGAAGAGACATCTACCGCGAACTGGACCTCATGCAGAACGCCAACTCCGGGCTTTACTATCCCGTAGAGCCTGTCGATGGCCAGATGAACATGTTCACCTACATCTTCAAGCTCGTCCTCTCTGGTCAGGTGCCTGCATACGAATACCGTCTCGACGGCAACGAGGTGTACAACGATTCTGCACGTGTCAGGCCTCGTGCGCTTCTTGACAACTACCACATCTACTACGAGCGGGTTGACGGAAAGCTGCGTCTTGACAATGCCGACATCCCTTCGCGTGAGGTGAAGTCGTATTATATAAAGGAGTCGGCATACTACGACCAGGCGACAGCCACATTCCACAAGAAAGTCATTGCGCTTTGCCCGGTGATGAGCAGAGAGGATGATTTCGGCGACGGGACGGCGAAATATCCGCTCTTCTGGGTGAAATACGACGACCTTGCGCCTTTCCTCGCCAAGCAGAACGTTATGACATCTGATGTCAACAACGCTGCCGTGATGTCTGCCGACGACTATTTCACACAGAACAAATACAAGGGTGACATCTACAAAACGAACAATATGCTTGGCAGGACACTCGCGCAATACTGTCCGACAGATTCTGCCATGCAGAAGGAACAGCAGCGTATAGAGAACGAGTTGCTCGCCTTCGAGAAGAATGTCTATGGCGATCAGGCAAAGAAAGATTCTCTCGACAGCATTGCAAAAGTGAAAGTTGCGGCTGAAAAGTCTGGCAAGAAGAAGGCTAAGAAGCAGAACAACCGCCGCAGTTCGTCGTCGTCCGTCTCAAAGAAGCAGACAAGCAAGCCAGCCAAGAGCACTTCCTCGTCAGCCGCGAGAGTTTCTGTCAGACGCGAGCGGCACTAAGTCTCGCCGCGTGATGCGCGTCCTCCTACACCGCGCTTGAGCCTTCCGGCCGCCAACCCTCACCTTGTCAAACAACAAAAGGCACTTAACCTACATACAAATATGCGTAAGACACTGATCATCATCATTGCTATTGTCTGCATGTCGGCAACAGCCGATGCAAAGGTAAAGTTCGGTCTGCGAGGCGGACTTAACATCACGAACATGTCTTTTGACAGTTCTGTGTTCGATTCTTCCAACCAGACGGGCTTCTACATAGGCCCGACAGTGAAGATAGGTCTGCCGCTTGGCTTCGACATCGATGCCTCTGTCATCTACAACCAGTGGGAGGCAGACCCGGATATATATCTGGCTGACGACGAAAGTTCTGCAACAATAGAAGGTCCGTCGCTGCGCCGCAAGACCGTTGCTTTGCCGATTAACCTGCGTAAAGGCTTCGGATTGGGCGACAAGGCAAGCTTGTTCATCTTCGGCGGTCCGCAGTTTGCCTTCCTCGTCGGCGACAAGGACGTAGAAGAATACTCTTATTCATGGAGCAACAGCGACATAAGCATCAACCTCGGTGCCGGTGTCATGCTTGTCAACCACCTCGAACTGAAAGCCAACTACAACATCCCGTGCGGCAAGACCGGTGAGTTCAAGTTCACGGATGCTGTCACCCACACCGTCAACGAAGTGAAAAGCAAGACGGGAGGCTGGCAGATAGGCCTTGCCTACTATTTCTGATTCATTAGCATACATACCAATACCTTCTTCCGATGCGTCACATCCTCATGTGGCGCATTTTGTGTTTTAAACGCTTGCTGCGCTTTTTTATCCAAACAACACATATTTTTGTTAACGGCAGTTAATATTATACGGCTTTCTCGTATAGAATGTTAAATACACCCATGTAAATTTGCTGGAAACCTGGAAAATACATACTTTTGCGGTGTATTACAACAGTAGTACACTAATATAACTTAATAGACAAACCAAAACAATCAAAAAAAGCATAGGAGGCATAACGATGATCAATGTTGAAAACCTTAGTTTCAAGTATCGGGGCTCCAAGCGCGATGTGCTGAAGCATCTCAGCCTGAGCCTGTCAGAGAACCGGATATGTGGTCTCTTGGGCAAGAACGGAGTAGGGAAGAGCACTTTGCTCTATCTAATAAGCGGCTTGTTGAAACCCGATATGGGCAGTGTAAAAGTGGACGGTATGCTCAGCATCAAACGCAGTCCGGAGTTTCTGAAGGATGTTTTCCTGTGTCCGGAGGAGTTCTTTCTGCCAAACACCACGATGAGTGAGTATGTTAAGATTACCGCCCCGTTCTATCCCCGCTTCTCAGAAATCGTTCTTAACGAATGTCTCAAGGAGTTTGATTTGCCTGAGAACATCAATCTCAACGAGTTGTCGATGGGTCAGAAGAAGAAGGCCTTCATGAGTTTCGCCATAGCGACCGGCACCCGCTACCTTCTTATGGACGAGCCTACCAACGGTCTTGACATACCTTCGAAGGCTCAGTTCAGGAGAGTTATCAGCCGCAACATGACCGATGAGCGTACCATCATCATCTCCACCCATCAGGTACACGACGTAGAGGCAGTTCTCGACCACGTTGTCATTATGTCAGAAAACGGTATCTTGTTGAATAAATCGACCGAGGATATTTGCCGCGAGTATGTGTTTGAAGAGCGTACCGTCGATGACATGGCCGACGCTCTGTATGCCGAGCCTTCTCCAAGAGGCAACATCGTGATGGCCAAGCGCGGCACGAGACCTGAGACGCAAATAAATCTCGAAGTCCTCTTCAACGCCGTCACGTCGATAAAGGAAGGTGTCAGATAGCGGGCGTACAATTTCCCTGTCGCCTCCGTGTGCCAATCCGCCATCTCTGCGGAGCACGCGACAAATCCCGAGAGAAACAAATTCCACCCCCAAACAATATAAAACCAGTCATTATGAAAGTCAATGTATATAATTCAATCGTAGCAGCCGTCATGGCTCTCATATCCTTCCTGTTGTGCTCATGCTCTATGAGCGTAGTCAAGGTTGACGATTCAGAGATTGTCGAGAAGACATTCCCGGTGTCAGACTTCAACGGCATCGAGGCGTCGGGCATCGATGTCATCTACACCGTATCAGACACTGCGTCCGTCCTGCTTCGCTGCAGTGAGTCGTGCATGAAGTCAGTCGATGTAGAAGTCTCTGAAACCGGGACGCTCCGTCTGAGTTGTAATCTCAACCATGGCACAAGCAATGTCATTGTCCTCGGGAGGGACAACGCTGACATCGTGGCTTATGTCAGCGGTCCGTCATTGGAGAAACTCCACGTCAACGGCAGTTCGGAGTTCGAGTGTAAGGACGCGATGGTTGTCCCGGACATGATTGTCAGCATTTCCGGCAGCGGCGACGTAGAGCTCTCTGAAGTCAAGGCCGGCAACCTCAGCTGCTCTGTCCAGGGCAGCGGTGACATGAAGATAGTGAAGGCTGTGTCAGAGAATGCGAAATTCTCCATAGCTGGCAGCGGCGACATCGAGGCGTCGTTGTATGACGCGAAACATACCGAAATCGGCATAGCGGGCAGCGGTGATATAGCATTGAAGATGAACGCCTGCGGCCATGCTGAGGCAGAGATAGCCGGCAGCGGCGCGATAGAGCTTACCGGCGAACTCGACACGTTGGTCAAGAACATTGCGGGGTCAGGAGAAATCGACACAACAAATCTCACGCTGAAGCATCCGTAAGAGGCGGTCCGGCACCTTCTGCCCGCTTCTCTCCGGCCCTCCGTCACCCCTTGCGTGACCCCCATGCTTCATTAAGAACATAACCGGCGGTGTCTGCCTTCAGCCCCGCACATTCCAAAACCTACAATACAATGAATACGACAAGATTCCTCAATCTCCTGAAATGGAACATCATAGGCAACAAGCGCAATCTGCTGAACACCATACTCCGCTTTGCTGCCGCCTGCTTTTTCATCGCGGTTATGACCAGCATATCGTCATGGTTATCCGGCATGGCAGACTACAACGCCGTCAGTACCGCCGCGAAGTTGTGCGTGCTGCTGTTCCCCGTCACGATGATGGCGTTTGCTTCTGAGCTTACTTTCAATCTCCGGACGAAGCAGACAATCATAAGCTACTCGATGCTGCCTGCATCCAACATCGAGAAATATGCCACAAACTTCATTTACAAGACCATCATCTCCGCCCTGCTGTTCTTTGTCGGGCTGCTTGCTGCCGACTGTCTTCAGGCGTTGCTTTCTTTTGTGATAGCAAAGACAGCCTTTTCTCTGACGTCACTGTTCTTCTCAGAGATGTCGTGGTTTTCTTCAGAACCGGGTGCGATATGTATGTTTCTGCTTTTCGTACACTCCACCTTCGTGTTCGGCTCCTGTTACTTCCGCCGCCGTCCCATGCTGTGGACAGCGCTGCTATGGATGCTTATCCCCATGTCTATAACGCTCTGTGCCGGTGCGGTGTTAGGAGCCGCTGACGCCTTTGCCGAACAGAACGGTTACGTCATAGTCCTGCGTTTCCAGCCAGACGATTTTCCAGTCCGCTTGATGGCCTACCTCGTGACCGTCTTGCTATCAGCGTTCAACTACTGGCTGTCCTACCGTCTCTTCTGCCGCATCCAGGTGATCAACAACAAGGTTCACAACTGATGCCGGCCACACATTATCCCGAACCCCATAGAATAATATTATCATGCAGATTTTCTCACAGGAAAAGCCCATCTACCTTCAGATTTACGACCGTATCTGCACCGAGATACTCTCGGGCAGGCTTCAGGAGCACTCCCGCATCCCCAGCGTTCGCGACTACGGAGCCCTCCTTCAGGTCAACGCCAATACGGCAGTGAAGGCCTACGAGCAGCTGAGCCGCGACAACATCATCTTCCAGAAGCGCGGCATGGGATATTTCGTGGCCGAGGGAGCCAGGCAGCGCATCACGGAACAGCGCCGCGAGACCCTCATGCACGACACCCTCACCAAGCTCTTTCATGACATGCGTCTGCTCGATGTCTCCATCGACGACATCGTGACAGAATATCTTAAATTTCAGGAACAAGAAGAATAGCGGGTGCAGCTCGTCGAGCTGCACCCGCTATTCTTCGTTCCGCCGTTCTGCGGCAGAGTCTTTCGCACTGTTCGGCAGTCTTATTTCTGTCCTTTTCTTTGCCGTTTTGCGCCGCCTTTTCTGTTCTGCATGTTCGCCTTGCGCTTCACGAGCTGTCCCGTCGCTTTCTTTTCCAGTTCGTAGGCACGTTGTATCTGTCTCTGTGTCATAAACTTGCTGTATTCCTTGTAGTATTTCTTTCTGATGGCGAGCAGTTTCTCCTCCCGGTCGAACTTCTCGTTGATGTTCTTCTCGATGTCGCTTTCCGACATCTCTGCCTGACGTTTTCTATTCCTGTCAGGGCGCAGCGCCCACACCTCTTTCTGGTATTCGCAGAATGTGCGTACATACTTCTCTGTCGTCTCCTCGTCGAGAGCGATAGTGCTTGCGATGTATCTTGCCTGCCGTTCTGCCAGCTGTTCGCGTGTCATGCGCTGCCTTTCCTTGTCCGTGCGTAGCTTCGCCCGTTCCGTGCGTAGCTTTTCGCTGTCCTGCTGTTGTGCCATTGCCGTGTTGCATCCTGCTGACATCATGAGTGCGAGCAGTGTGATGAAGAATGTCTTTTTCATAATCGTGGTTTGTTTTGGTTAATGTTTTGCAATTCAATGTTCTTTTGTTGTAGAAATATAATTGTCGTCTTCGGTGCCGACCTCCGTTGCTTCGCCGATGTCAAGAAAGTATCATCCGTTGCCGTAAAAAGGTAAGTATGATACTATCTTGACATGAAAATACAGCCGCAGAATCCGTCACGCCTTCCCGACGGCGATTTTAGGGCGGTTTTTCACTGTCTTTCCGTTTGTTGTGTATGTTGTTGATACACAATGCTATACGTGATTTTCTGATTTTTCGTCATGTCTTTCGCCTGTTAAAAACCGTGCAAAACGCCTCCAATATAGTCAATCTTGCCTCGCCATCAAGTCAATCTTGCACTCTCACTTTGACTATTTTGCAGCCTCACTTTGACTATCTTGCCTTCCAAAACACTCAAGATGACACCCCGAAAGGCTGGAAACAACACCCCAAACCGTATTTTCCGCCTCTGGAAACATGATTTTCCTGTCGCGGAGAATGTGCATGAAAGTGTCAGCCGCAATATGTCTATGATACTTTTTGTACATGTCTGACCACGCTGCCCGGTGCGCTGCGCTGCATCAGCCATGCTTTTGTTGCCGTCGTTTCAGCTGTTCCGCTCCGAACGGCTTCTATCTTTATGACCCCGAAAAATCATAAAAGTAAAAAAAAAGTTCACGATTCTTTGCCTTAAAAAAATAAAAATCACTATCTTTGCACGCACTTTTCATAATGCAACATGTTTTCTTAGGTAAGTGGAATATGAAGGATAATATCTCTCTGAAGAAATCTCTCTACAGGCTTACGTTGCCGATTTTCATCGACATCGCGCTCGTCATGCTGCTCGGTGCAGTCGATACGGTCATGCTGTCACGTTTCAGCGACGATGCCGTCGCCGCTGTCGGACTTGACAACCAGCTTGTGTCGTTTGTGTTTCTCATCTATCAGTTTGTGTCGATGGGTGCCGCCATCCTTTGCGCCCAGTATTTCGGTGCCGGTCTCCGCACTCGTTTCATGCAGATTGTCGGCATAGCCGTGCTTGTCAACACTCTGCTCGGCGTTGCGGTGAGTGTCATGCTATGGCTGTGGGCAGAGCCTATGTTGCGCGCCTTCGGTCTGCGCGAAGGGCTCATGGACGACGGTGTCCTGTATCTCCGCATAGCCGGCGGCCTGTCTTTCGTCCAGGCCTTGTCTCTCACGTTCAGTGCCTCTCTCCGTTCGACGGGCAAGACCCTGAAGCCCATGCTTGCCACCGTCGCTGTCAATGTCATGAACATCGCGGGCAACTACGCGCTCATCTTCGGCCATTGGGGCTGCCCCGCCCTGGGTGTAGAAGGAGCCGCATGGGCCACTGCTGGCAGCCGCATCGCCTCCGTAGTCATCCTCGCGTGCTTCATGCCTTCCGTATGGCCTTCTGCGGGCAGTGTCGCCGGTGCAGGCTCCGTGCCCCTCCTCTCCCGTCTTCAGAATCTCCTCTCTTCCGCCATGCCCCGCCGCATGGGGCATCATCTGCTGCAGCTGCCCCTCTACACGCTGCGTGCCTCGTATCTCATACTGAAGCTGCCTGTCAGGGCGGCAGCCAGGTCGGTCAGTGCCGTCACAGCCATCAACACGTCGTTCCGCCGCTATTTCCGCCCCTTCCCGTGGCAGGAGCTGAAGAATCTCTTCCATATCGGCATCCCGGCGATGAGCGAGGAGATGTCCTACTCGCTTTCGCAGATTGTCATAACATATTTCATCAACCAGATCAGCACCGACGCCCTGACGACGAAAGTCTATTGCACTACAACCATCACCTTCGTCATCCTCTTCAGTTCGAGCATCGTCCAGGGCGGCGACATCCTTGTCGGACACTATGTAGGCCGCCTTCGCTACCGTGCCGCCTACATCCTCGGCAACTACGTCTATCGCATCGGCATGACGCTGACGCTTGTCGTCGCCGCCCTCCTTGCGCTTGGCGGCCATGCGCTGATGACGTGCCTGACCACAAATGCGGAGATTGTCCGCCTTGGCACGTACATCTTCTGCATCGATTTCTTCCTCAGCTACGGCAGGGTTAAGAACATCTTTGCGTGCGGCACACTGCGTGCCACGGGCGACGCCGTCTATCCTGTCGTCGTCGGCGTTATATGCCAGTGGAGCGTCGCCGTTGGCATAGCCTGGCTTCTCGGGCTTCCGCTCGGCTTCGGCCTCATAGGCATCTGGATTGCCTTCTGCATGGACGAGAATCTGCGCGGCATCATTCTCATGCGCCGCTGGCATTCGCAGCGGTGGCGCGGCAAGGCGTTCACGGTCTGACCCCCCGCCGCCCCGCCGCTCCCGTCCCGTGTCTCGCAGGTCCGCCGGCGGTGCCTGCCGCACTACAATTTCTCGCCGTACATCAGGTCTCCGGCGTCTCCCAATCCCGGCACGATATATTTGTGCTCGTTCAGCAGAGGGTCAATGGCGGCGCAGTATAGCATGACGTCGTTCGACGGGAAGATTTTCTTCAGATACTCCACGCCCGGTCTCGCCGCTATTACCGCCGCCATGATGAGCCTCGCCGGTTTCCCTTTCGTGCAGAATGCGTCGTATGCAAGCTCCATGCTTCCGCCGGTCGCGAGCATGGGATCGACGAGAATCAGTGTCTTGCCCTCCAGGCACGGTGTCGCCATGTATTCAATCCTTATGCCGACTTCCGTCCCCTCCTTGTCCTTGTAGTATCTGTATGCCGAGACGAAAGCGTTGCCGGCATCGTCGAAGACGTCGAGAAAGCCCTGGTGGAGCGGCAGTCCAGCCCTGAACACCGTCGCGATGACAATGTCCTCAGACGGGACGACGGCCTTGGCCTTAGCGAGAGGCGTGTCGAGCTCCACCTCCCCGTATTCCAACACTTTGCTCACCTCGTATGCCATGGCATGTCCGATGCGTATCACGTTCTGCCTGAAACGCAGTCTGTCGCGCTGGATGTCCTTGTCGCGCAGCTCTCTGACATACTTGTTGATGATGCTCTTTTGCTTAGAGAAGTCTATGATTTTCATGTACGGTAAATTTTGAATTTTTCCTTTGTCAACATCACGAACAATGCGTTGACTTGATTTAGATTATATTTCGCTGCAAAGTTAGTAAAATAATTTTAAAAATAGCATAAAAGAATTGGCTATGTTGCAATTTATTAGTAATTTTGCGGTAGCAAAAGAGATGGATTCTTCCACTTTTTCTTCGACTTTTACAGGACAACGAGAACAACGAAAAAAGTTTAACCCAATATCATTATATTATTACAACATGGCAAACTTAGATTTGACAAAGTACGGCATCACTGGGTCAACAGTGATAGCGCACAACCCTTCATACGAACAGTTGTTCGAGGAGGAGACAAAGGCAGGCCTCGAAGGCTACGAGGTAGGTAAGAACACCGAGCTTGACGCAGTGAACGTCATGACCGGCATCTACACCGGCCGCTCTCCTAAGGACAAGTACATTGTGATGGACGAGAACTCGAAGAACACCGTATGGTGGACCACCGAGGGCTACAAGAACGACAACCACCCGATGTCCGAGGACGTATGGGCACAGGTGAAGGATCTCGCCGTCAAGGAGCTCTGCAACAAGAACCTCTATGTCGTTGACGCATTCTGCGGTGCAAACAAGGACACTCGCATGGCAGTTCGCTTCATCGTCGAGGTGGCATGGCAGGCACACTTCGTGACAAACATGTTCATCAAGCCTACAGCAGAGGAACTCGCTGAGTTCGAGCCGAACTTCGTAATCTACAACGCTTCAAAGGCAAAGGTTGAAAACTACAAGGAACTCGGTCTGAACTCAGAGACTTGCGTTGCCTTCAACGTTACCAGCCGCGAGCAGGTGATCATCAACACATGGTACGGCGGCGAGATGAAGAAGGGTATGTTCTCTATGATGAACTACTATCTCCCTCTCCAGGGCATCGCTTCTATGCACTGCTCTGCCAACTGTGACATGAACGGCGAGAACACCGCAATCTTCTTCGGCCTCTCCGGCACGGGCAAGACCACTCTCTCTACCGACCCGAAGCGCCGCCTCATCGGCGACGACGAGCACGGATGGGACGACAACGGCGTGTTCAACTTCGAGGGCGGATGCTATGCCAAGGTCATCAACCTCTCCAAGGAGAACGAGCCGGACATCTACGGCGCCATCAAGCGCAACGCGCTTCTCGAGAACGTCACTGTGGCTGAAGACGGCACAATCGACTTCAACGACAAGTCAGTGACAGAGAACACCCGCGTCTCTTATCCTATCAACCACATCAACAACATCCAGCCGGGCTCTTCTGCTCCTGCAGCAAAGAATGTCATCTTCCTCTCGGCTGACGCCTTCGGCGTGCTTCCTCCGGTGTCTATCCTCACTCCTGAGCAGACACAGTACTACTTCCTCTCTGGCTTCACGGCAAAACTCGCCGGCACCGAGCGCGGCATCACCGAGCCGACACCGACATTCTCGGCTTGCTTCGGACAGGCTTTCCTCGAGCTCCATCCTACAAAGTACGCTAAGGAACTCGTGAAGAAGATGCAGAAGAGCGGCGCCAAGGCATACCTCGTCAACACCGGCTGGAACGGCACCGGCAAGCGTATCTCTATCCCTGACACACGCGGCATCATCGACGCTATCCTCGACGGCTCTATCCTGAAGGCAGAGACAAAGAAGATTCCGATGTTCGACTTTGAGGTTCCGACAGCTCTTCCTAACGTCAACCCGGCTATCCTCGACCCGCGCGACACTTACGAGTGCCCATGCCAGTGGGAGGAGAAGGCAAAGGATCTTGCAGCTCGCTTCATCAAGAACTTCGACAAATACACCACGAACGAAGCAGGCAAGGCTCTCGTGGCAGCAGGTCCGAAGCTCTGATTCGCGACGACAGATAAACAAAACAGGCAGCAATCGCAATGATTGCTGCCTGTTTTCGTTCTGTCACCGGTAGAAGATGCGCCCCTGCCGTCTGTGGCATATTCCGCAGATGCACCGTGTGATTGGGGCAGATGCCGTGCGGAGGAGGCTGTGGCTGTTTCAGTAGGCATCTGTGGCTATTTCAGCAGGCATCTGTGGCTATTTCAGCAGGAGGCGGAAACCGAACGAGAGGGTGAAGTTGATGGGGTGTTCGGAGTAGTACGTCTCGAGCGACGAGTTGTTGTCGAAATAGTAACCTATGCCCGGTTCGATATAAACGCCGATGTTCTCCGTTATGCCATATTGCATACCCACTGCCGCCTGCACCGACAACTGCCACGGATGTGGCAGGCTGCTGCCGTTGTCGTCGTGTGCGACAATGCTTTTCGCCACCTCTCCTCCGGCTGTCGCGTACGTGCTGAACGCCCCGGCCTGCAGGATATCGTAGGTCACCGTGACGGGTATGCCGAGGAAGCCCACGTTCTGACTGATATTGATGTTCGCGTTCTTTGTCGTGAAGTCAGAGTTGAGGATGGTGTATCTCACGCCGCTCTCTAAGCCTATGCGTGGCGCTATCTGATACCTCATGGCTGCTCCGAAGCGTATCGGATAATGATGGTCTGCCGTTATCTCCGGCTTCTGCGACAACTGTTGCGGGTCGGCGACGTATGCCGTGTTGTCCCAGTATGTAGCTTTCAGTCCCGTCATCTGCACATTCCCGGCAGGCGAAGAAGATCCCCCGCCTACGCCAAAGCCATAGACCGACGCCGTGAGGGGTGCCGGGGCGGTGTTGCGGCGGTGTCTGGCGCGTGTTGCTCTCTGTTGCGTGTCGTGTTGCGAAACGGCAGCCATGGCATTGCGTGTTGCCGTCGCACGGGTGTTTTGCGGTGATGTCCGTGCGTCTTGTGTTGATGTCTTGCTGTTGCAGGCTGCTGTCTTCGTGGGCTCAGGTGTTGTCGCGATGGTGTCGCCGTTGTCCCGTCTGCTTGACGGCGTCGGCTGGCTGCTTGACGGCGTCGGCTGACAGACTGCGGCAGCCGCTATGTCGTGCGTGTCCATGCCTGCATTCCGGCTGTGTGAGGACCTGTTACCCGGCGCATCGTCACGCCTGTCTTCCGCAGAGTTCCGGGCAGGAGTGTTGTCCGCCACGATGTCCCGGACGGTCTCGTGTGCCGCCTTCTCCTCTGCCATCATCTGTCTCATCTGTTTCCTTCCGCCGTCGGTGCCGCCGGGTGTCATCCACGGGAAAGCGACGAAGAGACACGCGGCAGCCGCTATGCCTATGGTGGCGAGGCGCAGGATGCGTATGTGCCGCCTGCGTTGGCCTGCCTGCATGGCTGCCTCTATGTCTTCCCACAGTCCGTCGGGCGCTTTGAGCTCGTGGTCAGTGAGTTTCTTTCTCAGTATGTCTTCAAAATTATCTTGGGGCATAATATGTTTTTTTTGTTGACAAGTTGTTTCAGTTGACAAGTTTGCGAATTGTATGGTTTATGTGCGGAGATGTTCTTTCACGAGTTTTCTTAGCAGTTTCTTCGCCCTGTGGTATTGCGATGCCGATGTAAGTTCTGAAATGCCGAGCATCTTGGCAATCTCCTTGTGGCTCTTCTGCTCGAATACGAAGAGGTTGAGCACCGTCCTGTAGCCGTCGGGCAGCTGTCTTATGATGTCGTGTATGTCGTCTGGCGGCACGCCGTGTATGTCGGTCTCCTCCTCGTCCGGCATGTCAATCTTCTCTATGTCGGTGTCGTAGAAGATGCTGTTCCGTCTGATGTGCTTCAGCGCTTCGTTTACGACGATGCGCGTCATCCATGCCCTGAGCGTGCCTTCGCCTCTGTATCTGAACTGCGAGATGTTGTTGAAGATACGTATGAAGGCTTCCTGCATGACATCTTTCGCGCTGTCGTTGTCGGCGACATATCTCGTGCAAACGGCGAAGAGGTATGCCGCATGAGCGTTGTAAATCTCATGCATGGCACACCTGTCTCCGTGTTGAGCCTTGCTTATGGTCTGTTCTTCGCCGTTCATTGTCAAGGGTAGATGTCCTCCCGCTATATATATAATAATGTATATGCCCCAAACATTGCGTCGGGTGTGGCGTTTTTTCTTGTCAGATGCTGTTTCCGGTATTTTCTTCGATGAAGAGTTGCGAGCTGTCGTTGTCAATGAAAGTCGCCGTCTCGAGTTCAGCCAGCGTTTTCTTCTTCTTGTTTTCTCTCGCTCCCGCCTTCAGCAGGTTTCGTGCGGCAGTGATAATGCCGGGTCCGCTGTCAGCCGTCGTGATGCGCAGTTTTCCCATCGCCTTCATCGTGTCCTGCATCTTTGTCTCCACGTCGGCGAATCTTATGCCGAAGTCCTGCACCCTTTCGACGAGTGTGTTTGCCGCCTTCATCATGTTCTCCTGGTTTGACAGCTGTCTCACCTGTGTCCACATCATCTCCAGCACGCGCAGGTTCATATACATCGTCTGCGGTCCGAGAATGAGCACGCCTTTGTCATACGCCTCTCTCCATAGCGAGCTGTCGTTGAGCAGGGCGAGGTTCAGCGCGCCTTCGGTGTGTATATACATGATTACGAAGTTCAGCTTGTTGTATCCGGCAGGCAGGTATCTGCTGTAATCCTTTCTTGCGAGGCGTTCTGCCTGTGCCCTGACGCTTGCGAGATGGTCTTTCAGGTGCATGTGTCTCTCCTCTTCCGTTTCGGCGTTCATATATCTCTCGTATGCCGTGAACGACATTTTGGAATCCACCACGACGTGCCTGTTGTTCGGGAAGTGCAGAATGAAGTCGGGTATAAGCCCTTTCCCCTCGTCGTCCTTAACCAGTGTTCCGAGTGTGTCCCGCAGATGTTGCTGCGAGTCGTACTGCTCCCCGTCTTTCAGCCCGAGGTCTTCGAGCAGCTGTTTCAGTTTCATCTCCCCGAAGTTTCCCTGCGCCTTGACGTCGCCTGTGAGGGCTTTCGTCAGTCTGGCGGCAGTCTCTTCGAGGTTGGCGTTGTTCCGCATATTCGCCTGAATTGTCGCGTCGAGTTTCGTCAGGGCGTCTTTCTGCTGTTGTTTCGAGCTGTCGAGTGCCTCGCGCATGAGTTTCAGGCTTTGTTGCAGGGGGTCGATGATTTTCGACACCTGCTCCATGTTCTGTTCTCCCAGTTCCTTCTGCCGTGCTTTCAGAACCGTTTCGGATGTGGCAGTCATCTGTTCGCGGATGAGGGCGAGCTGGCTGTCCACCTGCTTCTTGTTCATGTCCTTCAGCGTCTCTATCTGTTTCTCTGCCGTCTCCTTTATCTGCTGCAGCTGTTTCTCGTACGCCGCCGCCATGTCTTCTGTCTGTTTCCGTTGGTCGGCTTTCAGCTGTTCGAGCTGCATTTTTGTGTTCTCTGCCATAGCGGCGTTGACGTCGCGCTGTGCCGTTGTCTCCCGCAGGCAGTCGTTGAGGCGCTTCGCCTCGTATTCAAGGGCCGTGATTCTGCCTTTCTGTTCTTCCGACAGCTTTGCCAGCGTGTAGCATTTCTCGTCGCCGTTCTTCTTTCCCGTCCTCAGACCTAAGATGAAAGCGAGAGCCGCGGCGACAACTGCCGCGATGAGAGTGATGATGACTGTGGTTTCCATATTCTGTGCCATTTCTTTGATATGATTCTTCTTGTCGTCGTGCGGAGTGTGTCTCCTGTCGTGCAAAGTTACGAAAAAAAACGGTAAGCGCAAAAAAACTGCGGACAAACAAGAGGTGTGTCCCTCTGTCTGTCCGCAGAATATAATTATCTTGATGAGTTTTTTCCTTTTGTATGTCAGCCGTTTACAGTGCCACCTTCCTGCCGTTGACGATATAGACGCCTCTTCCGAGACCGCCGATGATGTTCTGTCCCGGCGTCAGTCTGTATGTCCTCGTCACGCCTGCAGCAGAGGTTACTTTGACAGTCTGTGCCTTGTCTGCCGTGATGCAGAGCTTTCCGCCCTGCGCTCTGACAGCGAGAGGTTTTGCTGCAACGGTTTCCGTGTCGGCTATGTCAGTTGTGACGAGTTTTCCGATGCGTGCCATAGAGTAGGTGAAGCAGTCCTTGTCTTCCTTCTCATTGCTCGACGACGGGTCTTTGCTGTATTCTACGTTGACGTTGTCATACACTGTCGGGTCGTAGGGCAGCGAGCCTATTGCACCCTGTCCGTATGTGTCTATCACCATCACTCCGATGCCCTGTGTCTTGATGTAGCTCTCGGTGATACCGAGGTCGGCGAGTTTGAAACGGTATTCATAGAATGTGTGCGCGCTCGGGTCAATCTCGTTGATGAGGTCGGTGAAACCGGTAGTGCCGGTGAGCACGTCCGGGTCGTAACCGAATTCCGACTGTCCGTAGATATGCGTGATGGAAGGCAGCAGTCCGTCCTGATGTCCGTAGTAGAGTCCGGAGATGCTCTTGCAGCTGTTGGGGTCGTTGTAGTCGAACTTGCCGTTGCTGTTCGGGAAGAACAGTCCCGGTGTGCCTACGCCCGGTTTCGTGCTTCCGAGCCAGAAGCAGTCAGCGCCGTTGTCGAACGTGTTGTACTGTCCGTCAGCGTCCCAGATGGTGTTTCCGTTTACGAGAGTGCCATCCACGCTGACGTTGGGGTTAAGGTCGAAGGCAATCATCAGTCGTCCGTCCATATTGTACGGCTTTGACTCGCCCGGCTGCTTGCCTTCTCCGTAGATGTCCCAGATGGTATATACATACTGCACGCCGAGGTAGAGATACTCGCTGTCGTATGCGGCATAGAGGGCGTAGGAGTCAACGACGGGGCGCTCGTGATGTCCTTTGATAGCCTGGCAGACGTCGCGTGCCGCACCCTGTGCTATGAGTTCGTTCTCCGTCCAGTTTGAGAGGGCGGTAGAAGACTGTCCGTTCGAGAAGCTCATGTTGACTGTCTTGTTCGTGCCCACCTGTCCGTTGGGGTTCGTCTTGTAGTATTCGGTGTTCAGTGATGTGCCCGGCTGTACGGGAACTACGGGGTCAGAACCGCTCTTCTTTGTGTATGTGAAGGAGCCTGTCGCCGTTCCGCCGTCTGTTGTCGTGGCTAATGTCCTGAGTGTCGTGGTCTCGCTGAATGTCAGCGGCGAGCTATAGACGGATGATGTCTGTGAAGGTGCAGAGCCGTCGGTGGTGTAGTAGATTGTCGCCGTTGACGGTGTGACGGAGAGAGTCACGGTGATGGCGTCGGTGAAAGTGGCGCCCGAAGCTGGCGAAGCAGATACTACGGGTGTCGTGGGTGTCGGTGTACCGCCGCCGTATTCCCCTTGGTCGCCGCTCTTGTTGTAGAGGTGGTTGGCGATGGCGGTGAAGTCTTTGGTCTGGTCGCCGTTGCCTCCGACGTTGAACACCAGTCCTGTCGTGCCTTCAGCCACTGTGGCTTTCCAGATGTTTCCGCTGTGCAGCGTCATCTTCATGCCCGGCCATGTCGATTGGCTTGTCCCTCCCCAGTAGTGAACGTAAGGCTGGTTCCATCCTGCCGATGCGTTGTCGAAATATACGGTGAAGTCTCCGCTCGGGTCAGTAGGGTCGGTAGGGTCGGTGGGGTCGGTGCTTCCGCCCGTGGCAGTTATCTCTTTTGAATATACCGCCTCGACATAGTAGCCGTGGTTCTTGAATGCGATGTCATTCTCTACAATCTTCTGTCCGCCGTCGTGCGTGAAGATGATGCCAGTCGGCATTGTTGTCAGCGAGCCGGAGTAGGTCCATTTGAAGATGTTCTTCCCCGATGTGGCCTTGCCCATCAGTGTCATGTCTTCGCCCGGCCATGAGTCGCCGGTGTACTTGTTGCTGTTATCCCAGATCCACACCTTCGCATTGCTGTATTCAGTTTCGAGGAAGCAGCTTGTCTCGCTTGCCGTGACAGTCGGGGTGTAGGTCTCTGTCGGGTCTGTCGGGTCAGTGGGGTCGGTGGGGTCTGTCGGATCCGTCGTGACACCGTCGTATATCACGGCGATGCCCGTAGAGCCTACGGTGCCGCTGATGGTTGATTTCGTCACGGTGAATGTGTTGCCAGACACCTTGTCCTTGTATGTGCCCGCAGGGCAGTAGCCTCCGCCGTTCGCGATGCTGACGCTGCCTCCGCCGTTGCGGTTCACAATCACCGCGCCGCCGTCCTTGCGTGTCACACTCGCTGTGCTTCCGTTCTGAGAGTAGTAGTCGGGTTTGCCGACCATCGCATTGCGGAAGTTGTTCACCGCCGCGATGGCAGCCGCCGTGAAGTGTGTCGAGCCTTTCACTCCGAGTTTTATGTTGTCCGATGCCGTCTGCGAGGGGCGCGAGAAATAGAGTGCTGTAGCTCCTGCGCGACACGCCACGATGGCGTATGCCCGGTCTATGACATCCTGCGAGGTGTTTTTCGATCCACCTCCGTTGTTTGAGTATGTGTCGTGGCTCTCGCCCCAATACACCACCTTGTTGTCTTCGAGGGTGCCGGCAGCCCAGCCGGCGTGGCCTCCCGGCACGCCGCCGCTGTTGCGTGCGCCGTCGCCATATCCGTTGTCTGTAACAGACATATAGGTCGTGTATTCTATCATAAGTTTGTCACCGTTGCTTCCGCCGGGATTGTCGAGAATCTCACCGTAGTGGTAGAGGCCCGGTACGGAGGTCACGGTGCTCCAGAAGCTGCAGCCTTCAGAGGGGAGCGCGATGTGCTTTGCGGCGTCCCAGCGAATGCCTTTCACGCCCATGGACTTCAACTCTTCGAGATAAGCCTTGGCACGGTTTGCAACCTCGCTGTCCTCGGAGTTGACGTCGGGATAACCGCCTCCGCCGCCCAACTGGTTGTGCGTGATGGAGTATCTGTCGCCGTAGTTGACGTCACCGTTCCAGCGCAGACGGCCGTTGCTGTTCCACCACGAATCGTGATATTCCGTCTTGTTGCTTGCCGTGCCGTCAACATGGTTCGCAACCACATCGACGATGATTTTTATGCCGTAGCTTTCTGCTGCCGAGCAGAGAGCCTTCAGGTCGGCAGCACTGCCGAGAACGTTGTCTGTAAATTTGAAATCATACGGGCGATAGGCATCGTACCATTTCACCTGCGACTGGTCGGGACGCTGCATCGGCGAGATCTGAACAGCCCCGAAGCCTGCTTTCGCTATGTTGGGCAGTTCTGACTTGATGTCTGACAGCTTCCAGTTGAAACAGTGCAGGATGTTGCCGTCCTGAATGTCCGACGGGATGCCATACTGGTTCTGGGCACTCACGATATGGCTCACCGCTACGAGCAGCATAATCGCAAGTGACAATACTCTGTTACGGGTAAAGAGTCTGAATGTCATTTGAAAATTGGTTTTAGTTATATATAGTGAAATGTTTTCGTCCAGTCTTTGTAGTCTGAGAGACGGAGACAGCACGTCATGTCCCGTGTCCCTGTGCTACCGGCTTCGTTCGTTTGCTCTTGTTCTCCTTTGTCTTTCGTTTTGTGTGTCAATGCGGTAGCCTGTGTTGTATGTTGTAGAAAGTAGTTCTGTGATTGCAAAGGTAGCAACATTTTTCTGAATCCTTTCTCCTTCTCCCACCCCAATATCTTCAAAAATTATGCAAACGTTAGCATGATGCAGCCGTGTCATCTCTGTCGTAAATCCGTATGTCTATAAGGTTGTAACTCTTCTCTGGCAGCTTGTCGTTGTCAGCTTGTGTTTCGGTGGCAAGGTGTCAAAGTGTCCTGCGATGTTTTCATGATGTTTTACAGGTTCGAGAAAGTCTGTTCTTGATGTATTTCTCTCCAAGGTCAATGTTTACAGTCAATTATGCAAAACGCCGGAGAATCGTCTGTAAGCCGCCGTCCCGCGCAGCGTTTTCGTACAGACGATTCTCCGGCGTAATGCCGTCCTTCTTTCAATGTCCGGGTGTCAAAACCATTCACTTATCATAATGTATGCACCTGCTCCGTTTCCCGACTTTATGTCCATCGCCGGAAAAAGGTTCTGGAAATACAAAACAGCCATGTGACGGATGAATCACATACGCTCTGGTTGCTGAAGGTCATAACTGTTTGAGCCTAAATGTATCGCATGACCTCCTCTTCGCTCAGGTCTGTGGCAATCGCTATGGTAGCGATGTCGAAGCCTTTCGATTTGAGACGATTGATTGTTTCATGCTTTTCCTTTTCCAGACCTTCTTTTATGCCTTCTTGTATGCCTTTTTCAATTCCTTCCTTTATGCCTTTTTCTTCGCCTTTCTTATATCCGGCTTCGAGGCCAGCGTCATGTCCTTCCTTAAAGCCGTCTCGACGTGCACTGTTATAGTATGTGCGTTCAGTGCGGATGATGTCCCAGAACTTGTCGTAGGCGGCCATTTGGGCTTCTGTGTATGCAGACTCCTCCACAACAGTCAGTGCCTTGCTGATTTCGGGATTGTCGAGCAATTCTTGCGCCACTTCCTTCGTACATTCCTCGATTTCCGTGAGATATCTGAGCCACAACACTTGCATCTTCTTTTCGCTGATGGTTTGCGGAGTGAACTTTGGCAATTCAACGAATACAAGATGAAGACCTTCAATCACTTTGTTTGAATATTTCTCATGAACCATTCTGTAATAGTGATAATATTCAGGAATATCCTTTTCGAAAATGTCATTGACGATATTGAGAGAATACACCGGTTCAATCAGATGATATTCCTCCTTGCTGTTAAGCTGGCGCACGTATGCCTTTGCCGAGTTGAACATCACCCGCTGTTCAAACTCCCTCGACCACACCATCTGCATCTCAACTAAAAACTGTCTTCCGCGGTTGTCCTTGCATCTAACATCGACAATACTGAATTTCCGCAGTGGATTCTCTGGCACAAGTTCGGGAGAAAGATATTCAATAGACTCAATTTCCTCTCCCTTGCTAAGAGGAAGAAGAGCATTGAGCAGGCTGATTACAAGGTCGGGATGCTCACCAAACACTTTCTTGAAGGTCAGGTCCGCCTTCGGGTCGAGATATCTTTTTGTCATAGTAATTCAATTTTTGTGCAAATATACGCATTATTTCTGAAATGACAATAGAAAAGTGCTGAATAGTGGATGTATTTAAACATTTTTCTATCGAAACATCACGTTTAGCCAAGAGCCTCAGATACTCTGTTTGGAAAAAAAGTCACCAACTTATAGCAAAGTGAGATTAACTAACAAAAGGAACAGTGCGGAACGGTGCAGTACCTTTACTAATCCCCTGTAACCTTGTCGGTATCATACTCGTCTCCTTGCCACAATTTGCATAATAAATGCTCGTTTTCTCGTAAAAATGTTTGGTAATATCACATGAAAGTCGTATCTTAGCACTCAATATAGGGTGTTAATTTATAGAACCACCCATAAATGATTTGAAGTCTAACTACAATGACCCTTACAACAATGCGTATTATGAAATCAAGACCTTATAACGAAGGTGTGATTTTATAATACCCAAGGAAGTGTGTATCTGACCGAGAAAATGACATGGCGGTTCTGTTTTCTGCTATCAATGCCCATAAGAATATTGAGTGGTTTAGGAAATCTGTAAGGGAAGTCAGAGTTTTTAGCGTTGAAGATTGGTCTGATTTTACACAATTCATTAAGGTCTGACATTTCCATTTGGACAGATTCATTTGGCGGAACGGAAAACATGTGACAACAGCCGGGTAGGATACGCTACATTCTTTTGTATCACATACTGATTCCGTACATCCATTACCTCACTTCTGCCCAGAGAGACAAAGGATAAACCTCAATACAATCATTATTGAATCATTTTTTTTACGCCTACTTGCTTATGACTTCTTCTTGTCTTCCGACCCAAAAAGCTTCATCCATATCCAAAGCACGACAACAGCACCGATGACACAGAAGAGAAAGTTCTTGAGATAGCCTGCACCTGTGAGTTGTACGTTAAACAGTTGACTGATGAATGAACTGCCCACGATGCCGATGAGCAGATTCATGCAACACCCTTTTACTTCACCGCTTACAATACGGTTGGCAACGTAACCTGCAATAATACCTGTCAAAATAGGCCATGTGGTGAATAAAGATATTTGATCTAACATATCATAAGTTTTTTTAATTGTAAATAGAACTCCAGTTACTCATTTTGTCAGATAAGTCCATAGGCTTTCTGACTTCGATTGCGAAGATACGAATTTTCTCTCGTATAATCATTAAAATGCTCGGAACAACATTTCCTGTTTACAACAGTTAACGTTTAGAGCGGCCTTTCCGCCATAACCATAGCAAGAAATTGTATGAACATCACGAAACGAACAGAATGAGCACCAAAGAGGGTTTCTCTAAGGTGCTCATTCTGTATATAGAAGGAAATTGTGAAATGTTCGCAAACTCTATTCCTGTCTCCGCCCTCTGCTTGCAGTCTGTAAGAAAGCTGGGGCAGTCTTCTGTTTCGTGGTCTATCGGGTTATGCGTTGTATATCCTCAGCTGTCAGTGTGCCTGTGATGTTTACTACCTGCACCTCCCTGCCATCTATGTTCAGCAACACATATTCATTCATTCCGCCACTTTTCCCGACGTATATGTATGTCTGCTCGTCGCCATCCCGCCGTCTTAGCAGCTCTGTGTGGCGGCCTTTCTTCAGTTCTGCTAGGGCGTCTGCCTTTATCCTCTGTGCTGTCTGCCCATCCTCGCAGTTCATCACACGGATATGGTCAATCTTCCCCACGACAGTCTTCAGGTCAAAATCGCCGACGTTAAGGCTTCCTGCAGCCAGCGATAGCAGGGTTTTCGAGACATAGACGCTCTCAACGCCTTTCATGTCCTCATATTTCTTGAACAGTGCGTCCTGTGACAGTGCTGTCTGTGCCAGCAGAGAGAACACTGTGATGATGATTGTCTTCTTCATGATTTATGGTGTTTTGTGTATGGATTGTTGTTGTGATTGTTTTTCTTATCCAGACGACCGGATGTCCTTTTTTCTCAGTCGTCATGTCTGCCCAGGGCATCGAGGCCCTTGTTCATGCTCTTCGAGAATTTCACGAGGGCGAGTTCTGTGACAGCCCTTGCCCGCTCTATCTCCTCCTGTGTGTATTGTCTCTGCTCTGTGCCCGTCTCGTTTGCCGCAGTCTGGTACGTGTCGCCTGGTTTGACAAGAACGCCCAACGTCGTGAGCACGAGCAGCGAGGCGGCTATGCCCGACATCCAGCGCAGCGACAGCCGGCGTTCGCGTCTCGCAGTGGCTTGTTCTATCATGTCCCATGTCTCGGTCTGCCGGCGCATACGCCGCTCTATGTCCTTCGGCTCCTTGGCGCGGTCGATGCCGTAGAGCAGTGCGAACAGCTTGCGGTCGGCTGTCATATCGGCGGGTATGTCGTCGCGTGATAGATAGTCCATCAGGCGTGCCTCGTCCACGCTGTCTGTCTCTCCGTCGTAGTATTTTGTCAGTAATCTTCTTGCTTCTTTATTGTCCATCGTCTTTTGCAATTTAGTGTTGTGGGGTTATGATACGTGTGGGGTCTGGTCTGTTAGCTGTCGTCCAGGGCTGCAATGACTGTCCGCAGTGTCTTCCTCGCCCGGCAGAGGAGGGTGCGCAGGTGGTTGGTCGTAAGCCCCGTCGTGGCTGCTATCTCCTCGTATGGCCTGTCTTCGATATCTTTCATGATGATTATCTGCCTCTGGTTCTCAGGCAGACGGTTTATGATATCGTTTGCCTTGTCGGCAAGGTCGCGTTGCTCGATGGCGTGTCCCACATCGTCGTCAGAGGCTATGCGCGCTGTCTCACGCTCTCTCTCCACCACGTTCGGGCGTGGGATGCGCCTGCGGTCGAGCCAGACATTCCTGACCATGCGCACGGTGTATGCCTCAGCATTGGCGATGGAGCCGAGCTTGTCGCGGTGGGTCCACAGCCTGAGGAATGTCTCCTGCACCAAGTCTTCAGCGTCGTCGTTGCTCCCCGTCAGCCTGTATGCCGCCCAGAACATCGTCCTGCTGCATGAGACAAACCGCTCCTTGAATTCTGTTATCTCCATGCCCTACGTCTTTATTTCTTGTGGGTGTATGTCTTCTTCACGATGTCTTCCAGCAAAAGGCGGTTGATGTCCTTCTCGTGTATCTTCCCTTTCACCATCACCATCATGCAGTCGTCGTGTCCGTTGTTGACGACAAGCAGCTCACGTATGTAGCTCCCCTTCTTCCTGATATGTACGCTGACATTGTCTGTCGCGTCATTCACCTTGGCGAGAAGCTCATAGCCGTCAAACTCCAGTCGGTCGATAGTCTCGGTGAACTCTCGCTTAGTCTCGGCGTTACACTCCTCCATGTCCAGCACTTTCACTGAGCTGATATGGCGCGCAATCTCCATGTCCTCCTCGTCGTCTTTTACAGCCATTGCCATCCCTATCTTCATCAGCATCTTTGGGACATGGACATACTCGGCGTTCTTCCTGTCCTTGAAGTCGGAGATTATGTCTCCCGCTCCGCCGGCACATGCTGTCAGCATGGAGGCTGAGAGCAGCAGGGCTATGGACGTCTGTCTTTTTGTCTTCATATATGTTATGTGTTATCGTGTCGTAAATGTACGCTTCTATATATATTGACGTATGGTTTGGCAGATACATTACAAAGAAACATCATTTTTTTTCATGCACACCTACTAATTCTTCTGCATTATACAAAACAATAATTGTTTTTTAGCCGTAGTATCAGGATTTATTTGTATATTTGCAAAGCAAAAAAAATATACTGATAAGGAAGAACAAACATGACAGATAATAAGATTATTGCAAACAATGGCTCGTCTATCGCTCTCTATACAACGGATGACGGCAACACCCGGCTTGATGTGAAGTTGGAGAAAGATACGGTGTGGCTTACACAAAGCCAGATGGCAGAATTGTTCGGAAGAGATCGTTCGGTGATTGCACGCCATATAAGAAAAATCTTCAAGGAGGGTGAATTGAACGAGACCTTGGTATGTGCAAAAAGTGCACAACCCAAGAAATATGGCCGTAGGGACGATTGTATCCAATTATCTGAAACTACATTTTATAGCCTTGACGTAATCATATCCGTCGGTTATAGGGTGAAGAGCATTAACGGCACAAAGTTCAGAATATGGGCATCAGCACTCATCAAGCAGTACCTCATCAAAGGCTACGCCATCGACCGTCGTCGCCTCGACCATTATGATGAACTGAAGGATGTGGTGCGGTTGATGTCGCGTGCCCTCACCCTTCAAGACAAGGTGTCTGATGGAGAATACGCGGGACTGTTCAATGTCATCACGGATTATGTCTATGCCCTCGACACGCTCGACCGCTACGATTATCAGACATTGGATATTGAGAAGACAACCAAAGATGAGCCTTTCCGTGCCACATACGAGAATGCAATGGAGGCCATAAACACCTTGAAGGTGAAGTTTGGCGGCAGCCAATGGTTTGCCAATGAAAAGGACGATTCGTTCAAAAGCAGCATTGGGCAGATTTACCAGACGTTCGGTGGCGAAGACCTTTATCCTTCCGTTGAGGAGAAAGCTGCAATGCTGCTATATCTTGTAGTGAAAAATCATTCGTTCAGTGATGGCAACAAACGTATTGCTGCCATGCTCTTCCTGTGGTTTATGGAGAAGAATGGCATCCTGTATTCCGCTGACGGCGGAAAGCGTATAGCAGACAACACCCTCGTTGCCCTTACGCTGATGATTGCCGAGAGCCGTACGGAAGAGAAAGATGTCATGGTGAAAGTGGTGGTCAATCTAATCAACAAGGATAATCAATAAGTTTGTGGGCATGCTTTTATGATTCTTTCACCACCTTCCACGCTTTATCAGTATGTGGTGAAAGTCGCGTAGAAGCCGCTACACTCCTTTATGCAACCCCGCAAGGCTGTCTGTTCCGGACGCAAAAAAAAGGCAGGCGTCTGTATGCCAAACGCTTGCCTTGTATGTTATTGTGCCTGAGCCACAGAAGGGAAATGATCTTCTGAAGCGGCTGCGGAGACGTGTGAATCAGAACTTGAAGTCTGCGCCGATGCCGATGACGCGGTTGCTGCGTGTGAAACAGTCCTGACCTGTTTCTGTAACTTTGTTGTAGTCTTCGTAGAGGGTCTGGAAATATGCGACGTTGATTTTCACGTTCTTCGCCACATTCACACCGACACCGAGGCCGTAGCTCCATGAGTTTACGTTGAAGGAGATGTCGTTCATGCCCTTGTCGGTGTTGCCGTAGATGGTGCGCTGTCCGCCTGCGCTGACCTCTACAATGTCGTTGATGTTCCATTCGGCGCCGAGGAGATACTCGTTGGTGTCGCTCTGCACGTCTTTCAGATACTGCTTCGTATCTACGTCGAAGTAGTGGTGGTAGCCTGCCATGACGCGGAGCGAAGGCAGTATGGAATACTGTGCTCCGACAGCGAGGAGAGCCGGCGAATCTTCAGCCACTTTCTCGCCGTCCTTGAACTTGTCGAGGAGCTCGATGCTCTCTGCGCTGAGGCTGTTGGCTGCCTTGTTCTTCAGACGCATACGTGTCTTGAACTCGTATTTCGCCGCAAGGTTGAGGTTGCCGACCTTATAGTCGATGCCGATGATAGGCGCGATGCCCCATCCCACCTGGTCGCAGTTGAGCTCTATGTCCTGTGTCGCTGTGCCGAGGGCAGTAGAACCTTGTGCCGCTGCCGCGAGCTGCTGTGCCGCCTGCTGGTTCCCCATTGCCTCCATCATGCCGGCATACTGGTTGAGCTGTGCGGCGAGTTCGGTGAAGTGCTGTGATGCATTGACCATGTTCGAGACACCGTTGTCGATGTGCTCCACCTGTATGTTCTTGACGTAGCCGTAGTAGTTAGAGTTGCCGTAGAGCATACGCACGCCTCCGTAAACAGAGAGGTGGTCGCTCAGACGGTAGGCGGCACCGATCGTGAAACCGAAGTAGTACTGTCTGCCGCGCATGTATGAATCGTATGCGTACTGGTTGCCCATCGCATGGTCTGCCATGCCCGGGATGCCGGCTGCAGCCAGCGTCTGGTAGAGGCTGTTCACCGTCGGGGCGTTCTGATATACCATTCCGCCCACCACTTTCTCGAACGAGCCGAGGCCGTCTTCAAACTCGCACTTCCCGCCGCCGCCTGTTATGGCGAAGCCGAACTGGAAGCTCCAGCGGTCCTTGTTGTATGCTGCCTGGATAGACGGTAAGATTGGAGCATCGGCCTTGCCCTCGAAGGTGTGTGTCTGAGAGCCGGGATTGTTGTGGTTGAACACGAAGGTGGGGAAGGTGGTGTCGATGGTGCGGGTCTGGTGGACATTCTGGAGGTTGAGCGAGAAATGGAAGCCCTCGCCGAGGAATGCCACGCCGGCAGGGTTGCTGTAAACGCCGTCGATGCCTATCGCTGCGTCGCGCGCCGGATTGCGGAGGAATGCAATGTTCTGGTTGGTGTTTGTCAGCAAGCCACCTGCCTGCATCGTCTCTGCGCCTGCCAACACGGCGAGCGCAAGACAGAGAGTTTTTGCTTTTCTCATTTATTTTGTCGGTTTGTACAAAAAATATAAATAAAGTTTTAATCTTTGCTAAAAAAGTTCGCTGCAAAATTACGAAAATTAATCCAAAACATACGGTTTGCACATACGATGTTAGTGTTTATTAACGAAGAAGGCATATTTTATTTGATGTTATTCAAGTTTTATCCTATTCACGAGGCATGGGCAACCATGTTGAAGAGGTGTGTGTAACAGTCTGTAAAACAATAATCCACACTGTCGCCGGTCGGGTGGGGGACGTGGCGTCAGTGTGGATTGCGCTGATGACGGATATGCCGTTGGCGGCAGATGATGCCGTATGGAGGCTTGTGTGGCGGCTGCCTATCTCTTGTTCAGCTCAGGGTAGGCGATGCGGGTGTGGTAGATGGACTTCAGACGTTCGGTGAGTACGTCCTTAGCCGTCTGTATGTCGCGGAACGTGATGGGGCAGTCGTGGAAGAAGCCTTGCTGCACCTGAGAATCGATGAGGCGGTTGACAAGCGAGGCGATAGACTCCTCGGTGTATTCCTGAAGCGAACGGCTGGCTGCCTCGACGGTGTCTGCCATCATAAGGATAGCCTGCTCGGGGGTGAAGGGGTTGGGGCCGGGATAGGTGAAGAGCTCGTCGTCAACCTCCTCGTCGGGGTGGTTGTTCTTGTATTGAACGTAGAAGAAGCGGGTCATGCCTGCTCCGTGGTGGGTGCGGATGAAGTCGAGGATGACACCGGGCAGGTTCTCTTTCTCTGCCATCCGCAGACCCTCGGTGACGTGGCTGATGACAACCTGCGCGCTCTCTGTCTCTGAGATGCGCTTGTGCGGGTTGATGCCAACCTGATTCTCGGTGAAGAAGACGGGGTGGCGCATCTTGCCGATGTCGTGGTAGAGGGCGCCGACACGCACCAGGAGCGATTTCGCACCTATCTTAGACGCTATCTCCGCCGCGAGATTGCCTACGGTGATGGAGTGCTGGAAGGTGCCGGGAGCCACCTCAGAGAGGCGGCGCAGAATACCTTTGTTGGTGTCTGACAGCTCAAACAGTGTCACGGCGGAAACGAAACCGAAGGCTTTCTCGACGACAAACATCATGGGGTAGGAGAGCAGAAGAAGTATGCCGTTGCCTATGAAATGGTAGGTGGTGTGAGTGTCGAAATCGGTGAAGTTGGTGGCCTGGATGAGCTGCAGGGCGAAGAATGCCGTAATCTCGACGAGAGAGACGGTGAAGGCGGCGATGAAAATCTGAGACCGACGCGTCAGCTCGCGCAGAGTGAAGATGGCGACAAGTCCGCCAACTTCCTGTATGACGATGAAGTCAAACTGTTTCTGAACGGCGATGGCGGAGAGAAGCACTATCACCGTGTGGGTCAGGAAAGCCGTGCGCGAATCCATGAAGACACGGATGAAGAGCGGTGCCATGCACAGTGGCAGCACATACACCGTGAAGAAATGATGCTGCATGACAAACGACACAAGGGCGGGAAGGAGGACGATGACGATGTAGAGCATCGCCGTGGCACGTGCGTTGTCGAAATAGTCTTTGCGGTAGAGAATCAGATATAGGGTGAAAAGCAGGATGATGATGCTGACGTAGAGCGCCTGTCCGCCGTACGTCGTCAGCAGTTCCTGCTCTGAAGTGGTGCGTTTCTCAAGGTCGCGCAGATAGGATGTGATGGCGGTGTAGGCACGCTCGTCAACCACCTCGCCCCTGTCGATGATCTTCTCGCCTACCTGTATCATACCCGAGGCGACGGGGATGCTGCTCATAAGGTCGTCTTCCTCCATCTGCGTGCGCTCCTGATCGAGGATGATGTTTGGCTCGAGAAACTCGTTGAGGTTACACTGCTGCAGGGCGTTGCGGTGAGACTGCATCAGCGGGTCGTCGAAAAGCCATTCGTAGGCTGTCAGCGGAGACTTCAGACCGTTGACAAGGATGCTTGTCGCTGTGTTCCCGCTGACGAGGCGGATGCTCAGCGTAGAATCTGTCTGTGACTTGGAGTAAATATCGGCGGAGATGATGCCGAGGTCGTAAACCTTGCGGATGCGCTTGGCGACATACGACGCATAGCCGGTGGGCAAGCCGGGAATGCCGTTGCCGAACTTCTTCGAGAAACGCTGAAGGGCACGCTCGCGCACCGTCACGCTGACATTGTAGTAAGGCTCGAAGGTCTTGTGGAGAGAATCGCGCTCACGCTTCAGCACCTCCTCGCTCTTGTACAGAGGCGTCTCACTCTTCGCTATCAGCTGGTCGTACTGCCACGGATGGTTCAGCTCGTAGTCAAACTGGGGCACGCCGCTATGAGGCAGCACCATCACTATGATGCCTGTCGTAAGGGCGATGAGCCACAAACGCCTGCCCACAAGGTGCCACAACTCTCCTTTCTGTATGTACGTCTTTGACATGATTTTGCTAAATGTTTCGGTTCTGGATGCGAAAATACGAAAAAAAATTCGGTTTTATACATTATATTTATTAATTTTGCAGAAAATTCACAAAAATATATACGTCAGGCAAAGACAGACACTGTCCGAAGCCGGAAAGAACGACGTACTTTCTCTACAAGCCGGAAGAGAAAAGGGAATATGTTTTCTTTGGTTCGGCAAGAAAAGTAAGGAAAAATCACAACAGAAACATGGAAAGAAAAGTCAGAGTGCGCTTTGCGCCTTCTCCCACCGGCCCGCTGCATATCGGCGGCGTGCGAACGGCACTGTACAACTACCTCTTTGCACGTCAGCATGGAGGAGATTTTGTGTTCAGAATTGAGGACACTGATTCGCAACGGTTTGTCCCTGGAGCAGAGGATTATATCATCGAATCATTCAGATGGCTCGGAATAAAGTTTGACGAAGGTGTAGGCATCGGTGGAGAACACGGACCTTACAGACAGTCAGAACGCAGAGAGATATACAAGAAATACGTGCAGATGCTGCTCGACAACGGCAAGGCGTATATCGCTTTCGACACGCCAGAGGAGCTGGACGCACGACGTCAGGACACTCCCAACTTCCAATACGACGCACACACGCGCCTCTCGATGCGCAACTCCCTCACCATGCCGAAAGAGGAAGTGGATGCACTCGTCGAAGACGGACAGAAATATGTGGTGAGATTCAAAATCGAACCGGGAAGAGATGTCGTTGTCGATGACATCATCAGAGGAGAGGTGCATATCAAAAGCGACATCCTCGACGACAAGGTGCTGTACAAGAGTGCCGACGAACTGCCTACCTACCACCTCGCCAATATCGTTGACGACCACCTCATGGAAATCACACACGTCATACGTGGTGAGGAATGGCTCCCCTCGTCGCCACTGCATGTGCTGCTCTACGAGGCGTTCGGATGGCAGGACACCATGCCGCGGTTCGCTCACCTGCCTCTCCTGCTGAAGCCGGAAGGCAAGGGGAAACTCTCGAAACGAGACGGTGACCGCCTCGGATTCCCCGTCTTCCCGCTCGAATGGCACGACCCGAAGAGCGGAGAAATATCATCCGGATACAGAGAATCGGGATATTTCCCCGAGGCGGTGGTCAATTTCCTCGCCCTGCTCGGATGGAATCCGGGCACAGAACAGGAGGTCTTCACTCTCGAAGAACTTGTCTCGCTCTTCAATCTTGAGAAATGCTCGAAGGCAGGAGCGAAGTTCGACTATAAGAAATGCCAGTGGTTCAACCACGCATATATCCTCCAGAAATCTCCTGAAGAGATAGCGACACTCTTCGCACCCGCCGTCGCGAACAACGGACTTGACGAACCGCTCTCGCGAATCACAGAGGTCGTGAGGATGATGAAAGACCGCGTGACATTCGTATCGGAACTCTGGGACCTCTGCTCGTTCTTCTTCATACCGCCACATACATACGACGAGAAAACAGTGAAGAAACGCTGGAAGGAGAACTCGCCCCTGCAGATGACAGAACTCAAGGCTCTGCTCGCAAGCCTCACGGACTTCTCGATAGAGAACCAGGAGAAGGCTGTCATGGCATGGATAGAAGAGAAGGAATACAAACTCGGAGACATCATGAACGCTTTCCGCCTTTGTCTCGTTGGCGAAGGCAAGGGACCGGGTATGTTCGACATCTCCGCTTTCCTCGGAAAAGAAGAGACTGTCAGACGTATCGAGGCTGCCATTATCAATATAAAGAAAGACTGACAACAGAAGCGGCTGAAAAGAAAGGTGTGGTTCCTCACCGAATGGCAATCCACCGGTGGAATCACACCTTATCATATATATAGCAAAACAAGATTCTCTTTTTTCTTCAGACAACCATATCGCTCTTGTGTGCCAGCGTGACAGCACGGTGACGACACCGCCGTTGCACGCACCACGAAACAATAAGGGCACACGCCAAACAACGGAAAGTACAGCCCAAACACCTTATATGTATAATATTGTCATTTCATTCTATCTCGCCGGAGTGGCTGTCGCAAGCCTCTTTGACAAGAAAGTGCGCAAGATGTGGCGCGGAGAGCGTCATGCGCTTGCAGACATACGTGCGAAACTCGACCCCGACGCAAAATATGTATGGGTACACGCCGCGTCGCTCGGAGAGTTTGAACAGGGCAGACCCGTCATCGAACGCATACGACGCGACCACCCGCAATACAAAATCCTGCTCACATTCTTCTCGCCGTCAGGCTACGAAGTGCGCAAGCACTACGAGGGTGCGGACATCGTATGCTATCTGCCCCTTGACACGCCGCGCAACGCAAGGCGCTTTCTCAGGACAATTCATCCCGTCTGCGCCTTGTTCATAAAATACGAGTTCTGGTACAACTACCTGCATATCCTGAAACACCGCAATGTCCCTACCTACAGCGTCTCGAGCATCTTCCGCCCTGAGCAGGTCTTCTTCAAGTGGTATGGCAGACGCTATGCAAAGGTGCTCAACTGCTTCACGCACTTCTTCGTGCAGAACGAGAGAAGCCGGAAACTGCTCGGCGAGCATCTTGGGCTTGACAATGTGTCTGTCACGGGAGACACCCGCTTCGACCGTGTCCTCGACATTGCAAAGGCGGCAAAGCAACTGCCGCTCGTCGAGAAATTTGCCGGAGACGCCAAGGTGTTCGTCGCGGGAAGCTCATGGCAGCCTGACGAAGAAATCTTCATCCCTTATTTCGCCAGTCGCACAGACTGGAAACTCGTCATCGCACCGCATGTCATCGGAGAAGACCACCTTGCGCAGATTGAGCTTCTGCTGCAAGACAACGGACGGAAAGCTGTCAGATACACCTCCATCGAAAATGGGCAGGAAAGCAAAGATGCCATGCTTAAGGATGCCGACACGCTCATCATCGACTGCTTCGGGCTTCTCTCCTCCATCTACCGCTACGCCGACGTGACGTATGTCGGAGGAGGTTTCGGTGCCGGCATACATAACCTGCTCGAAGCGGCAGTATGGACGAAACCCGTTGTCTTCGGCCCTAACAACGCCAGATTCCAGGAAGCGCAGGACCTCAAGGCCTCGCAGGGCGGATGGGAGATTACAGACGGCAACAGCTTCAAAACCGTCATGGACAACATCATATCTGACCGTAAGGCGTACGACATGTCGGCCAACGCCGCAGGAGAATATGTAAAGCAAAAGGCGGGAGCAACGGATGCCGTGCTGAAGATGCTGAATCTGTGAGGCAAACACCACGAAAAGCAGGTCAGGTCAGATTGTCTGCAACGCTGCGTAATAACACGTTGACAGGCAGAACAATGGCACGGAGAGACCTGAGTGATATGTAAACGTTTGCAAAAATATGCGAATAATTTGATTACAATCAATAAAAAGCATAAATTGTAATAATAACAGATAAAAAATTTGACAGTGCCTGAAAAAAATATTATCTTTGCATTGCATTTGGGAAAATGCATATCATTTAGGTTAGTTAGTTTGATAGATTTTTTTAAGGTAAAAGATTATGTATCTTGACAGAGCCGCCAATTGGCGATAATAACAAAAGAATCGTTTCTTACTCTGTCAATGGTGTCCGGTATAAGTGATTATGCTGGACATTATTTTTTTGTCTTCACTATACACGCGATTATTTCCACAACATCATTATGCTGCCTTTTGTCTTAAATGATTATATCATTCGGGATGGACTTGTATATGCACAATGGTATTGTTTTCAGCTTTTTGGAATGACGTTGGTAGCACTTGAGGACAGCGATGACAGCTTCCGGCACTTGCGATTAGAGCCGGTAGTGACAGCGAATAATACCTTTAGTGCTGGCGTTTTGACTTATATGGCTGCGACAATGTCGCGAGAGGCTCATAACGTGCTTTCTGACATAACATAAAAAAAGAGACATCATTTCGTGCGAAATCACGATTTGATGTCTCTTTTTTGTTGTTATGTGGTGTGTGCTGCCTTATGCAGCGTCATTCGCGGCTGTCGGGCGGGGTCATTTCACCTCCCAGATGTCGTTTGTCTCAAGCAGTTCGGCGAAGTTGTGATATTTCTTTGCCGCCTTCACTTCCTCAATCTGTGCCACGACAGAGTCGTCGTATGTAGGAGCATCGACGTCGCGGATGACACCGAGTGCGATTGGGAAGCCGTCGCCGTTGCCCATCAGTGCGAGTTTCAGCTGCAGGGTGTTGTCCTCGCAATGGGCGTCGTGGACGAGGATGTCAGCCTCTGTGATGCCGTTCTCGCCTATCTTCACGACTTTCAGTCCGAAGCCTTCCTGTACGAGACCGTATTCTCTGTCCTTGCCGAATATTAGCGGTTTGCCGTGTTCAACATATATCGCATTCTCTGCACGACCAGCGTTGTTATAGACCGAAGCGTGTGTGCCGTCGTTGAAGATGACACAGTTCTGCAGCACTTCAGTCACTGACGTGCCCTTGTGTGCATTTGCGGCTTTCAGCACTTCTACTGTGTGCTTGCCGTCGGTAGCCACTGTACGTGCGAAGAAATGTCCTCGTGCGCCGAAGCACAGCTCTGCCGGGCGGAACGGATCCTCTACGGTGCCGTATGGCGATGACTTGGAGACAAAACCTCTTGGAGACGTTGGAGAATACTGTCCCTTTGTCAGACCGTAGATGCGGTTGTTAAGAAGGATGATGTTCAGGTTTATGTTACGGCGGTTGGCGTGGATAAAATGGTTGCCGCCGATAGCAAGTCCGTCGCCGTCGCCGCTTATCTGCCATACTGTGAGCGACGGGTTGGCAATCTTACAGCCTGTCGCGATGGCAGCGGCACGTCCGTGTATCGTGTTCATGCCGTATGTCGCCATATAGTGAGGCAGACGGCTTGAGCATCCGATGCCTGATATTACGGCATTGTCACATGGCTTCACGCCAATCTCTGCCATTGCCTTGTGAAGGCTTGCGAGGAAAAAGTGGTCGCCGCATCCGGGACACCAGCGCGGCTGTCCTTTCTTGAAATCTGCTGCTGTATATGTCATGATAGTTGTCTTGTTTTTATTGTTTGTCAAATAAGGCTCTCAAATGCTTTGACCAACTCGTTCACGATGAACGGCTGACCCTTCACCTGATTGAACTGTGCTGGAGCGAAGTCGTCCACCTTCATGCGCAGCCATGCTGCAAGCTGCCCCATGTTCTGCTCTGCCACAACTACTTTCGGATACCGTTTCAGGACTTCCGCAGTGTTCTTCGGCAGCGGGTTGATGTATTTGAAGTGTGCCTGTGCAACCTTCTTTCCCTTTGCCCGCAACTCGTCCATGGCTGCGCGCAGATGGCCGTAGGTGCTTCCGAAGCCTACAACAAGCAGTTCTGCATCGTCAGCATCGCCAATCACTTCGAGGTCAGGCACCTCTATGTTGTCGATTTTCTGCTGGCGTTTGCGTGTCATGAGGTCGTGGTTCTCCGGGTTGGTGGATATTGCTCCGGTCTTGTCGTCCTTCTCCAGACCGCCGAGAATATGCTCGAAGCCTTCTCTGCCCGGCACAGCCCAGTAGCGTGACCCGCTCTCGTTGCGCATATAAGGTGTCCATGTTCCCTTCATGTCTTCCGGCACGTATGGCGGCACGATGGCAGGCATGGCCTTCAGGTCTGGCAGTTTGAATGCGCCTGAGCCGTTGGCGATGTAGGCGTCGGTGAGCAGGATGACAGGTGTCATGTGTTCAAGAGCAATCTTTGACGCCTCAAATGCGGCATAGAAACAGTCAGTCGGAGAGATGGCAGCTATTACGGGTAGCGGCGATTCGCCGTTTCTTCCGAACAGTGCCTGCAGCAAGTCGGTCTGCTCTGACTTTGTCGGAAGCCCGGTAGCGGGGCCGCCGCGCTGCACGTCAAGCACGACAAGCGGGAGTTCCATTATCACGGCGAGGTTCACCGCCTCTGATTTCAGACACAGTCCGGGACCGGATGTCGATGTCACTGCCAGTGCTCCGCCGAACGATGCGCCTACAGCCGATGCGCATCCTGCTATCTCGTCCTCGCACTGTACAGTCGTCACGCCCAGCGATTTGTGCTTGGAGAGTTCGTGAAGCACATCCGTAGCGGGTGTGATAGGGTAGGAGCCGAGGTATAGTTTCAGTCCTGCCTGTTCGGCAGCTGCGATGAAGCCGTATGCAGTAGCCTTGTTGCCGGTGATGTCCATATATCTTCCCGGCACCTTGTTCTTCGTCTCTATGCGATATACGTTTGCTGCGCTTGAATGGGTGTTGTGACCGTAGTCGTATCCTGCCTGTATTACCTTGATGTTCGCTTCTGCGATGGCAGGCTTCTTAGCGAATTTCTCTCTGAGGAAGTTGGCGACAAGATTCAGGTCGCGGCTGAACAGCCAGCAGACAAGTCCGAGTGCGAACATGTTTCTGCACTTGAGCATCGCCTTGTTGTCCATGCCGCTGTCCGCGAGAGCGTCTTTTACCATCTGTGTTATCGGACAGGCAATGACGCGGTCTGGGTCGATGCCCATCTCGCCGAGATAGTCCTCTGTCTTGAACTGTGCTTTCTCCAGATCCTTCTTTCCGAAAGAGTCGGTGTCGATGATGATAGTAGCCTGGGGCTTCGCATATCTGTACTGTGTCTTGAGTGCGGCGGCATTCATTGCCACGAGCACGTCACATTCGTCGCCCGGCGTATAGACGTTTCCCTCGCCTATATGAACCTGGAAGCCGGACACACCTGTTAGCGAACCTTGCGGAGCGCGTATGTCTGCAGGGTAGTCAGGAAACGTGCTGATGCCGTTGCCGACAGTTGCTGATACTGTAGAGAAAATGTTGCCGGCGAGCTGCATTCCGTCGCCAGAGTCGCCAGAAAATCGTACTACGACGTCAGCGACATCTTTTATCTCCAATTTGTCTGTCATAATTGTTGTATTTTGTTGATATAGTAGCGTTGGTGTCAGTGTATTTCGGAATTACGTTACAAAAGTATATGTTTTTCGTCTAATGTCCAAACAAAATGTCAGAAAATAGCCTTTGTGGTGCTGTTTTATGAACATTAATCAAAAATAATGGACTTTCGTAAAAGTCTATAGTCCGGAATACAGGTGTTGTTCAGGTTTTTCTGTAATATATAATATGGTGTTCCGTCATGTCGTATTAATGGTCTTTTTCCCGGTGGCGAATCATCTTGCATACATATATACTAAGGTATGTGCTGATGACCATTGCGGCGCAGGCAAGGAAAAAAGTGTTGTTCCCTTGCCTGCGCGTCATTGTTTTTGTCATTTATGAGCTTCGATCCATTTTCTTGCGTTGACAAATGCCTCGTGCCATGGTGTGACAGCATCCGTTGTGCGCCGTTCTTCCGGATAGAATCCGCACTGCCAGGGGAACTGTGTCCGTTCAGGGTGTGGCATGATGGCGAGGTGTCTGCCGTCTTTGCTTGCCAGTGCTGCGACGTCATAGTCAGAGCCGTTGGGGTTGGCGGGATATTCGTGGCGGTTGTATTTTGCCACGATGTTATACTCGTTTTCAGCCAGTGGCAGCGAGAATTTCCCTTCTCCGTGAGCCACCCAGACACCGATTTTCTCGTTAGAGAGGCTTCCGAACATCACGCTGTTGTTTTCCGGGATGGCGAGAGTGACGAAAGCTGATTCAAATTTGTGTGAATCGTTGTGCTTCATCTGTGCGTAGTCGCGTGCGTTGGCAGTAGCTCCGTTGTTGTTGAGCAGCCCCAGTTCAACCATCAGCTGGCATCCGTTGCATACTCCGAGCGACAGTGTGTCTTCTCTTGCGTAGAACTTGTCGAGTGCCTCTTTTGCCTTGGGGTTGAAGAGGAATGCTCCTGCCCAGCCTTTTGCCGAGCCGAGTACGTCAGAGTTGGAGAATCCTCCGCAGAAAGCGATGAGGTTCACCTCTTCGAGAGTCTCGCGTCCGGTGATGAGGTCTGTCATAGTGACGTCCTTGACGTCGAAGCCAGCCATGTAGAACGAGTATGCCATCTCCCTTTCTGAGTTGGTGCCTTTCTCGCGTATGATGGCAGCCACGGGGCGGTTTGTCTCGGGGCGTGGCGTGGCTGTGAGAGGTTCGCCCTTGACGCTCCATTCAACCGGTATGCGTTTGTAGTTCTCGAATCTTTCAGTCGCTTTTCCGCTGAAGCTCTGGCGTCTGTCCAGCAGGTATGATGTGCTGTACCATGCGTCTCGCAGCTCGTCGATGTCAAACTCGAATGTCATGTCTCTGTCGGCGATGCGTGCGTTGGGCACTTGTGCGTTGCTTACAGTCTTCCGTATGCGTATCGTCCTGTCAGCTGACGGCACTCCGATTTTTGCGTATGCGACGCCGGCTTTCTCAAGAATGCTCTTCACCTCGGCCGCATTGTCGTCGCTGACCTGTATGACAACGCCGGGATTCTCTGCAAAGAGGAGTTTCACGATGTCCGCTTCGTTTATCTTGTCGAAGTTGAGTTCAAGTCCTCCCTTTGTGTTTGCGAAGCACATCTCAAGCAATGTGGTGATGATGCCTCCGGCAGAGATGTCGTGTCCTGCGAGTACGAGGTCTTTCTCTATGAGCTGCTGAACTGCGTTGAAAGCGTCGGCGAAGTATTCCGGGTCTTTCACTGTCGGCACGTCAGAGCCCACTTTGCCTTGCGACTGTGCGAATGCGGAGCCGCCGAGTTGCAGTTTGTCGAACGAGAAGTCGATATAGTACAGTCGGCTCTTCGCTACATCCTTTATTACTGGCGACACCACTTTCCTGATGTCATCGACCTCTCCGCCGGCCGAAACAATCACCGTGCCCGGAGCTATGACCTTCTTTCCGTCAGGATATTTCTGTGTCATGGAGAGTGAGTCCTTGCCTGTCGGGACGTTGATGTGCAGTTCGCAGCAGAAGTCTGACAGTGCCTTGACTGCGTTATACAGCCTTGCGTCCTCCCCTTCCTGTGCCCTGCAGGGCCACATCCAGTTTGCCGAGAGAGAGACGCTTGTCAGTCCGTCGTCGAGATGAGCCCAAACGAGGTTTGTCAGCGCCTCTGCCACGGAGAGCACTGAGCCGGCGGCGGGGTCGGCGAGTGCTGCCTGCGGTGCGTGTCCGAGAGATGTTGCGATGCCTTTCTTTCCGTTGTAGTCGAGGGCGACAACGCCACAGTCAGACAGCGGCAGCTGCAGTTCGCCCTGACACTGCTGACGTGCGACACGTCCAGTGACACTGCGGTCAACCTTGTTCGTGAGCCAGTCTTTGCACGCTACGGCTTCGAGTTGCAGCACATCTTTCAGATATTGTGATATGCGATCGTTGAGTGTGGTGTTTTCGTTCAGTCCTGTCAGGTTGTATGTCACCACGTCGTATTTCCTCTCTACGGTGTTGTCGCGCATGTAAGTCTTTGGCGACGAGCCGAACATCTGTTCTACTGCGAGGTCGAAGGGGCGCACACCGTCAGCCTGTTCGAAAGCGAAGCGGTGGTCGCCCGTAGTCTCTCCTACGGTGTACATCGGAGCCCGCTCGCGGTCGGCGATTTTCTGCACATGCCCGATGGCACTTTCGTCGATGAGCAGTCCCATTCTTTCCTGGCTCTCGTTGGCAATAATCTCTTTTGCAGAGAGGGTCTTGTCTCCTACGGGGAGTTTGTCCATGTGTATGATGCCGCCGCATTCTTCAACCAGTTCCGACAGACAGTTGACGTGTCCTGCCGATCCGTGGTCGTGTATTGAGACGACGGGATTCTTCTCTTCTTCTCCGAGTGCGCGTATGACATTGTATGCGCGTTTCTGCATTTCGGGGTTTGCGCGCTGCACGGCGTTTAGTTCTATGCCGCTTGAATATCGTCCTGTCTCCACGGACGAGACGGAGCCGCCTCCGAGGCCGATGCGGTAGTTGTCTCCACCCATCACGACAACCTTGTTTCCGGCCTGCGGTTCTCCCTTCAGACAGTCTCGCTGTATGCCGTAGCCTACACCTCCGGCAAGCATGATGACCTTGTCGTAGGCATACTCTTCGTCACGTTCTTTATGCTCGAAAGTCAGCACGGAGCCGCAGATGAGCGGTTGTCCGAACTTGTTTCCGAAGTCGGATGCTCCGTTTGAAGCCTTTATCAGAATCTGTTCCGGTGTCTGGTAGAGCCATTTTCTGACGGGCATAATCTGTTCCCATTTGTGGCAGTCGTTCTCGTTGCTCCATCCGGGTGTGTATTGTCTCGGTTCGCTGCAGGGCTCTCCCGCGTTGTTCTTTCGCGGGTATGATGTCATGTACACCGCCGTTCCGGCGATGGGCCACGACCCTGTACCTCCGCCCATGCGGTCTCGTATCTCGCCTCCTGTACCTGTAGCGGCACCGTTGAACGGCTCTACAGTAGTCGGGAAGTTGTGTGTCTCTGCTTTCAGCGAGATGACAGACTTTATGTTCTTCTTCTCGTAGAGCGACGGTTGCGTGTGGTCGGCAGGTGCAAACTGCTCCACCTCCGGCCCTTCGGCGAATGCCACATTGTCTTTGTATGCAGACAGGATTTTGTTTCTGTTCTCCTCGGTGGTCTTCTTTATCATCTTGAAGAGGCTTGACGGCTTCTCTTCTCCGTCGATGATGAACGTCCCTCCGAATATCTTGTGCCGGCAGTGTTCTGAGTTTATCTGTGCGAAGCCGAAGATTTCCGAATCTGTCAGCGGTCGTTTGAGCTGTTCTTCCACCTTGTGCAGATAGTCGATTTCCTCTGGCGAGAGCGCGAGACCTTCAGCCTCGTTATACTCTTCCAGGTTCTCGACGTGTCTGATAGGCTCAGGCTGTATGTTGACGGTGAAGATGTCCTGGTCGAGGCCGTTGTACATACGTTGCAGCATGGGGTCGTGCGGAGCGTCGGGCGAAGCCACGGGGAAGTACTCCTCTATACGCGAAATGCCATTGAGGCTCATGTTTTGTGTGATCTCAACGGCATTCGTACTCCACGGAGTAATCATCTCGCGTCGCGGTCCGACAAAGAATCCGCTGAGCGTCTGTTCGTTCAGCAGTTCGGCATTGTCATACAGCCACGACAGTTCTCTCACCTCTGCATCGCCTGGCAGATGGTCTATCTGTGTTGCGATGACAGACTTGGATGGTGTCTGGAAGAAAATAACCATAGTTCTGTTGCTTGATATATGTTTTTTAGTTGACGAGTTGTTGTTTTAGTTGACAAGTTGACAAGTTGACGAGTTGTCTGTCTTTTTTTGTTGTAAGGTGTAATGTGCGTTTCACCTTATATAATATATAATATCCCAATGTCGGTGCAAAGGTACAAAAAGTATTTATAATAAAAAAGTATTGTCTGAAAAAAAACTTTCAGACAATACTTTTTCAGTTTTTTTTATGTTTCTCTGCCTCTGCCGGTGCCGTTGTGGTTGCCGTTGTCTCAGTACGCCACCCATCTCCATTGTTTCCTTATGTATGCTTCGGGGTCCCATTTTCCGTGGAATGTCCATGTTGCTGTCGTGCTGTGGTATGTCCCCGGTTCTTCGCTCTGTTCTATGTTGTTGTCGAGCCATCCAGAGTGTCCTCCTTCGCGCGAGCAGTAGAGGTAGTATGTCCGCGGTCCCCACGGGCATGGGTCAAGCACTTTGTCCGTGTAGGCGTAGTGTATGTTCTTGTCCATGACATTTGCCGAGAGGCGGCAGTTGACGAGATAGAACATCGAGTCGTGGTGCCATCGTCCGAGTTCTGTCGGCGTTGCTGCGTCGAATGTGGAGTTCGTGATGACGAGTTTCTTTGTCTTGTCTCCCCTGCCGTCGTGCCATATCATGGCGTGTCCGTCGCCGTAGAATTTGCATCGTGTTGCGTAGCACCATCCTCTCGGGCAGATGAAATCGACTCCTTTGCAGCTGAGGTTGAGGTCGGCGTGGTAGTACATCTCGTTTCCGTCCTGCCGTTTCGACCACAGGCTGAGAGCGTCGTTGCCGTCGGCGTGTATGTTGCAGTTGATGATGATGGTGTGGTTTGCCTCGCCATAGACAGCCATCTGGTGAGTGGTGTTGCCCGGTTCTACTGTCGTGCCGTAGTCGTTGACGATTGTCAGTCCGGAGATGAGGCAGCTGTCCGCCTCTGGCGTGAGCACCACCGTGCCGTGGTGTACGTTTCTGCCTTTGTATTTCTTTATGCGTCTTGTCTTTTCAGTCTCTGCAATGCGTATGACGGTGCTGTCGCGGTCTTCGCCAACGAGAATGATGTTCGGCTTGTCGATGATGACTTTCTGTTTGTACAGACCTTTGTGTACGAATATTCTGAATGGTCTGCCCGGCTTGTCCGGCGCTTTCTCTATGGCTTTCTGTATGCTTTTCCCGCTTCTCACCACGGCGTCGTAGTCTGTGTCTTTGTGTGTTGGCCGCCTGTCCATGATGATTGTGCCGTTCTCGTTAGCGCCTTTTGTCGCGAGGCTTATCTTCGCCGGATTCTGTATGTTGTTTCGTCTCACCCATCTTGCGTACGTTTTGTACAGTCCTGCCGGTGCGTCGGTAAACCATGCGTATCCCGTCCTCCTTTCCACTCCGATGTCCTCCAGTCTTCGTCTTGGTATTCCGTCGCGGTCGCAGACGAACGGCTCGTTGTGCTCGAGGTCGTAGAATCGCGCCCATATCGGCTGTGCCGCAGTGTCAGCCACGAGGCGCGTGTCGCGGTTGCTGAGGTCGTCATACCGTCCTGTGCGCTCGATGCGCAGCCCTGTCAGCTTGTATTTGTCTATCCATGCCATGGCTCCGTTCACGGCGTTCTGTATGCGCCGGTCGGGCTGTCTGATGTCCATCAGCACATTGAGCAGCCCCACGCTCTCTGCCGAGCAGAACGACGGCAGCTCGAAGGCGCGTGCCGGAGCGGCTTCAAGTGTGATATGGTCGTGTTGCTGACACCATACGGTCGGCTTTCCGTCAACCGTGATTTGCGTGTTGAGGATGCAGTCGATGCCCCTCTCGTAGGCTTTCTCCACCGTTTTCCGCAGCTCTTCCGTTATGATGGGGGTGTCGTACGGCGGTTTGCGGTTGATGATGAGGCTGAATGTCGAGAGTATGTGCGCCATGTTTCCGTCGTTGTACGTGATATGCACCTGGTATCCCTGCGGGTTGGGCCAGAACTGCGGCCATCCTCCGTTGTCGTATTGTCCTGACAGGAGGTATCTTGCCGCCCTCTCTACGGCGTTGCTGAAGACAGTGTCCCGTGTGGCTTTGTATAGGCGTGCGAGGAAGTTCATCTGCATTGTCGTGGCGTCGTTGTCAACGGTGGAGTCGTCGGTGTGCAGGCGGTCCTGCTCCACGATGTGGCGTTGCTCGTCAGAGAGCGGGCGCACCATGTCGATGTTTTTAGGCCATCCGCCTGTGACGCGCTGGTACAGGATGAGTTGTTCTCCGATGCGCCGCGCCTCTTCGGTCTTGAAGAATGCGGTGTCTGTCTCGTTCAGTACATGTTTGTATCTGCGCGGGAACTGTGCGTTTGCGGTGTTTGATGTCGTCGTGGCTGACAGCATGACGAACATCAGCAGTAGTCTGATAGTTTTCATAGAGACAAGGTTTTGTTTAGGCATGTTGCGTATGATGTACGGGTTTGATGGCCGTCCGGGCTTGCAGCCGGCGGCTTTAACCGTGCAAATATAGTGTTTTTATTCTGATTGGATGAGGCATTTACAAACTTTAACCCGTAAATCATTGTAGAGCAACCTAAAACAATGAAATATATGTTAAACTCTGCTTTCTTTGGCATCGGGTGCGGAATAAATGCTTAACTTTGTATTCGGAAAGCCTTGTAAGTCAGGTGTGCGGAATTGTCTGTATAATCCTTGCACGCCTGCTGCGCGCTGTCAGCAGGTGACAACAGTAGTCTTGTTGTCTCTGTTGTCGTAAAGATATCGTCCACTTGTTTGCTGACAGCATGTCACAGACATACTGAACTTGAGTACAATCATTATAAAAACTATTCTGCACACCTGCTTTTAAAACCTCTCTTCCGTTGAAATACGTCGATGTCATACTGCCTCTTGGTTTCGAAGGTCTGCTCACCTACTCCGTCCCCCGGAGTATGGAGCATCGTGTGCAGCCTTTCGTGAGGGCGCTTGTCCCTCTCGGCAGGTCGAAGGTATATACCGGCCTGATAGTCTGCGGGCGCGACGAGGCTCCGTCGGCAGGCGGAAAAGATGTGGAGGTGAAGGATGTGATAGACATCGTAGATGATGCGCCGGCGCTGCTGCCCTGGCAGTACCGTCTGTGGCAGTGGATGGCAGACTATTATATGTGTCCCGTTGGCGATGTCTTCAGCGTGGCCTTTCCGGCGGGCATGAAGCAGGAGGAGGGCTATCGCCCGAAGACAGAGACCTATGTCCGCCTTACGGAACCCTTCCGCACGGAGTCTGCCCTGCATGTCGCGCTGAATATGCTGAAGAAGGCCGACCGCCAGAGGGATGCTTTCGCCAACTATCTCACACTCTCGCACTACGACACGCTGAACGGTTCGGAGACGGAGGTTCCCGTTGCCCAAGTGACACGCGAGGAACTGCAGAATGTCTCGAAATGCACGGCTGCGACAGTGAAGGCCCTCATCGATCGCCGTCTCCTCGAGACCTACGAGGTTGAGGTGGGACGCCTCTCGCGCGAAGGCACTCCGCATCCCGAACTTCTGAAACCGCTCTCCCCGGCACAGCAGAGGGCGTACGACGAGATATGCGGCGGAATGCCGCGCTACGCCACAGAGGGCACGGCAGACGGGGCGAAGCCTGCGCCGCCATCGAAGCCGGTGCTGCTGCAGGGCGTCACAGGCTCCGGAAAGACGGAGATATACATCCGTATGATACAGGACTGCATCGACCGCGGAGAGCAGGTGCTGTATCTCCTGCCCGAGATAGCGCTGACAGTGCAGATGACAACGCGCCTCCACCGTGTTTTCGGAAACCGCCTCGGCATCTACCACTCGCGCTACAGCGATGCGGAACGTGTGGAGGTGTGGCGCAAGCAGCTCTCCGACACGCCCTTCGACATCATCCTCGGAGCGCGGTCGGCTGTCTTTCTCCCCTTCAGACGCCTGGGGCTGATTATCATCGACGAAGAGCACGAGACATCTTTCAAGCAGCAGGACCCCGCCCCGCGCTATCATGCACGCAGCGTGGCGATGATGATGGCACGTCTTACGGGAACCGCACCCGACGTCGTGCTCGGCACCGCCACGCCGTCGGTGGAGAGCTTCTTCAATGCCGTCAGCGGGAAATACCGCCTTGTGCAGCTCACGGAGCGATACAAGGGCATCGAGCTGCCCCGGATAGATGTTGTGGATACAGGCGACCTCCGGCGCCGCAAGATGATGTACGGCGCGTTCTCGCCGCAGCTTGTCGAGGCGATGCGCGATGCGCTGCAGGGCGGCAGACAGGTCATCCTCTTCCAGAACCGCCGCGGCTTCGCGCCCGTCATCGAGTGTCACGACTGCGGCTGGACCCCGAAATGCAAGAACTGCGACGTCACCCTGACGATGCACAAGACCACGGGGCAGCTCACCTGCCACTACTGCGGCTACACCTACGCCATACCGCCGAAATGCCCGTCGTGCTTCTGTACCGACCTCCGCGAGCGAGGCTGTGGGACGGAGAAGGTTGAAGAGCAGCTGCTGCAGATGGAGAAATACTTTCTCGACGACGGCACCGCACAGCCGCCGGACAGCCCGCCAGCACGTCATGCACTGCGCATAGCACGCATGGACCTCGACACGACACGCACCCGCAACGCCTACGAACGCATCATCGGCGAGTTCTCTGCCGGGCGGACGAATGTCCTGATAGGCACGCAGATGGTGAGCAAGGGACTGGACTTCAGCAATGTCAGCGTCGTCGGCATTCTCAACGCCGACACGATGATAAACCATCCTGACTTCCGCGCCTACGAACATGCCTTCCAGATGATGGCACAGGTGGCGGGCAGGGCAGGGCGGAAAGGCAGCCGCGGAAGGGTGATTCTGCAGACGAAGAAACCCGACCTGCCTGTCATCTCGTATGTGCGCACCAACAACTACAGGGCGTTCTTCGACGAACAGTGCGAAGAACGGCGCCTCTTCGCCTATCCTCCCTACACACGCCTCGTGTATGTCTATCTACGCCACTCGAAAGAATCCCTCGTAGAGAGTGCTGCAGTAGAGATGGGCGGAAGGCTGAGACATTTCTTCGGAAAACGTGTCCTCGGACCCGACAAGCCGCCCGTGGCACGCGTCAAGCGTATGTGCATAAGGAAGATTGTGCTGAAACTCGAAACGGGGATTGACCTGCAGAAGGCACGACAGTGTATGAGATACGTCCGCGACGCCATCATGCAGGACAAGCGCTACGCCTCGCTGCACGTTTATTTTGATGTCGATCCGGTCTGACAGACTGCTATTCTTACACCTTATTATATATATACACACATAAAAGTAACATAACAATATCATTCAAAGCAATTCAAAATCATGAAAAAGATCTTTACAGTCCTCTGTGCCGCGACAGTGTCGCTCACATGCAGTGCACAGAACAAGGCAACGCTGAAAATCATTGACTCGCCCAGCGATACCGTCTATGTGGGCATTGTCGATAAGACAATGAGAAGCATCGGACATCGCGACACGATGCTGCTGAAGAACAGCGACACCTACACATACAACGGAGAGAAAGCCGCCCTGGCTGTCGTGACGCCGAAAGGCAGTGGCAGATACTCCCTCTTTCTTGTCCCCGGAGAGCATTGCGTGCTGTCTGTCACTGACGGCGTGACAGAAGGCAGCTCTGCTTTCTACACCGAGAAAGAAGCGGTGGCAAAAGCGGAGAACGACGCCATCGAGGCTATCAACAAGGAGGCCCTAAAGCGCAGGGAAGCCGGAGAGAGCATCGACTCAATCCGTGCAAATATAATGCCCAGATACCGCGAGGCGGTTGATGCCCGCGAAGCGGCGATGCTCGCCTACATCAAGAGCCATCCGTCGAGCAATGTCAGCCTTGCCCTCGCTTACGAACTCAGCGAGCGGGAGGAGGCAATCAACTGTCTCACTGCCGACGTGAAGAACGGCCCTCTCTCTGATATCGCCGCTGCCATACAGGCGGAAGTGGATAAGGAGAATGCACGCAAGGAGGCGGCGAAACTCGTCGCTGACGGTTGTCAGGCCCCCGACTTCACGCTGAAGGACAACAACGGCAAGGACCTCGCTCTCTCAAGCCTGAGAGGAAAACATGTCGTCCTCGACTTCTGGGGCTCATGGTGCGGATGGTGTATCAAGGGATTCCCCGAGATGAAGAAATACTACGAGAAATACAAGGACCGCCTGGAGATTCTCGGCATCGACTGCAACGACAAAGAGGAGAAATGGCTCGACGCCATCAAGAAGAACGAACTGCCGTGGAAACACGTCTTCAACCCGAAGGATTCTGACCTGACAACGAAGTATGCCATTCAGGGATTCCCCACAAAAATCATACTCGACCCCAACGGCAAGATTCTGAAGACTGTCGTAGGCGAATCGCCCGAGTTCTACACCTTCCTCGACGAACTCTTCAAGTGATGTCCTGAAAAAATCTTTCTTTTTCTGTAGCAAATCGCTGTCGTCTGTTGTCTAACGAAGAAAAAGCAACAACAAAACAGACAACTGATATGATAACAGAATTTTTCTTGAGTGCCCTGCCATGGGTGGCTTGCGGACTGATGGTAGCCATCATCTGCACAGGATTTTACTACACTACTGCCAACAAAAAGGAGAATGCCGGCTGCACGCAGACAGAAGGAAAGTGCGGGAAGACAGCACCGCTCGCGACGTATTTCTACATCGCCGCTCTCATAGGCTTCGTCACGGCATTCATACTCTGGCTTTCAGACCACGGCACGTCGCACGCAATAGTGTGGATGTCCATCTCGTCGATGTTCATGTGCATCGGCTCCGCCCAGACGCTTAAAGAACAGAATAAGAAAGATTCGGACGGCGGGGAGTGATTCCGCACGCCTGCGCACACCACACCGTAACGCGGGATGTTGTCCCCGTTGTAGTAAATAAAAGACAAAGATATAAATCTCATGTCAAGAAAGTATCAGCCGCTGCCGGAAAACAGACGGTTATGATACTATCTTGACACGGAAAAACCGCCGTAAAATCCGTTGCGCCTTCTAAAGCACGGTTTTACGGCGGTTTTTCGTTGTTTTCTTGTGTATGTGTTATATCTCTGATATTCAATAGGATACAGGAAATTCTATTTTTACGTTGTGTCTTTTTAAGCTAAAAAAGCGTGCTGAACGCCTCCAAGATAGTCAATCTTGCGTCGTAAAACAGTCAATCTTGCGCCCTCACTTTGACTGTCTTGCGTCCTCACTTTGACTATCTTGCACCTCAAGATACTCAAAGTGGCAATGGAAATGGCGGCAAATGGCACTCCGAACAGCATTTTCCGTCCCTGAAACCATGATTTTCTTGCATTGGTGCAAGTACAAGAAAGTGTAAGCCTACGGTGTCGGATGATATTATTTCGATGCAGGTGAGCATAATTATCCATGCGTATATATGATGTAAACAAGTATGGTAACTAAAGACCAGCCTGACTGTACAAACCGAGACACCCGTAACCTGTCACGTGAGGGGGATAGCCTTTCAGGCTGGTCTTTAGTTAAGGCGAAACTATTCTTGTTGTCCTTGTTGTAACCGTTGTGCCCGTTCTTCCCGTTGTCATTGTTGTCTCTGTTGTCGTAAAAATCACGTCAACTTGTTTATCGGCAGCATGTCACAGACATGCGGAACTCTTGCATATATATAATAAGGTATAGCGCCACAACAAACAAATGCCGGGAAGGAGACCCTCTGGCTGTCCTTCCCGGCATCGTGTCTTGTATCCTTCCCCGCCGGAACCCCTTTATGGTGCTGCGGCGAAGCGGAGAGAAGCGTCAGTCCTTCTCCTTTATCGCATACACCGCAAGCGCACCGACAATCATGAAGATGCCCGCGATGAAAATCATCATCGGCTGGTTGGCGGCACCGTTGGCTGCGGCAGGCAGTGCCTTCAGTATCAGACCGCCCAGTATGGCGGCGATGATCTGCGGCAGACAGATGGTGCAGTTGAACAGTCCGAGATATGTGCCCATGTGTCCGCGGCCTGTCAGAGCGTTGGTGAGCAGTGTGAACGGATAGGCGAGGATGGCTGCCCAGCCGCACCCGATGAGAATGAACGACACGAAGAGGAGATACTGGTCTGTCACGTAAGCCATAGAGATGAAGCCCAGACCGCCGAGGATGAGGCTGAGAGAATAGCCCAGCTTAGTGCTCTTGATATTAGGGATGACGGTAGCCCAGATCACCGAACCGACAGCCTGGATGGCATACAGCACGCCGACCCAGTTGCCCGCCTCCTGATAGGCCACGGATTTTGTGTCGAGGTCGCCGTTGAGTATCGGAGTGTCGAAGGCATTCGCTGCCACCGTACCGTTCGTGTATGTCCACATGAACAGGAAGGCCGCCCAGCAGAAGAACTGCACCAGGCCGATCGACCAGAAGGCGGACGGTGCCTTCACCAACAGCTGAAGCATGCCCGGCTCGTCGGCCTTGCCCGATGCTCCGGCTGCTTCTGCGCTGACGTTGTATTCGTTGTATTCCTGGGGATTCCATTCCTTCACCTTCATCGTTGTATAGATGACGCAGAGGATGAGGATGGCGGCGCCGATGTAGAACGAGTAGATCACGCTGTCAGGCACCACACCTTCCGGGGCGGTGTTGCTGATGCCTATCCATGTGAAAAGGAAGGGGAAGATGTAGCCCACTATCGAACCGGCGTTGCAGAGGAACGACTGGATGGAGTACGCCTTCTTCTTCTGCTCTTCGTTCACCATGTCGCCGACAAGCATCTTGAACGGCTGCATCGCCATGTTGATGCTCGTGTCGAGGAGCATTAGCATCACCAAGCCGAACAGCATCACTGCCGACATCCCTGCCCAGAGGACGGTAGTGCCGTCAAGCTGGAGAGAACCCGCGTTCGGCAGAAGGCACATCACGGCGACGGCGACGGCGGCGCCGAGGAAGAGATATGGTATGCGGCGGCCCCAGCGACACCATGTGCGGTCAGAATATTTGCCCACCAAAGGCTGGACTATCATGCCCATCAGCGGCGGCAACACCCAGAAGAAGGACAGCGAGTGTGGGTCGGCGCCAAGAGTGGCGAAGATGCGGGAGATGTTGGCTGACTGTAGGGCGTAGGCTATCTGTACGCCGAAGAAGCCGAAGCTGAGGTTCCACAGACCCCAGAATGACATGTTAGGTTTTTGTTTCATAGTGTGTAGTATGTTTTTTTTGATGTTGTTGTTGGCTTGTTGTTCACGGTCAGGCACTCAGTCCTTTATCTTGCGCGTCGTGTCGCGTATCACCATCTCCGTTCTCACCACTCGTTTGTTCACCTTGTCTGCAGGCAGTGTCCCCTCCACTTCTGATATGAGGATATCTACCGCCTCCCTCCCCACTTCCTGCCCGCGCTGGTTGACGGAGGTCAGCTGGGGGTCGGAGGCGCGCGAACGGAAGCCGTCAGAGAAGCCGAAGATGCTCACGTCGTCAGGCACACGCAGGCCGCTGCGCTTCACCACTCTCAGGATGCCTATCGCTGTGTCGTCGTTGATAGCAAAGAAAGCGTCGGGACGGTTGTCGAGAAGAAGCAGCTCGGGCGTCACACGCTCGGCGTCCTCGCGGTTGTCGCAGATGCGAACCAGTTTCTCGTCGATTGTCAGACCGTTCTGCTGAAGGGCGTCCTTGTAGCCGTTGTAACGGTTCTTAGATATCTCCAGATGCATCGGCGAACCGAAGAATGCGATGCGCCGGCAGCCGGTCTTCACAAGATAGCTCACGGCGTTGAACGCACCGTTGTAGTCGTCAACCACAACGCGCGACGCATTGATGCCGTGGCAGATGCGGTCGAAGAAGATGAGCGGAAGGCCGCTGCTCTGGAGCTCGCGGAAATGCTGGTAGTCTTTAGTGTCTTTCGCAAGCGAAACGATGATGCCGCAGACACGACTCTCGTAGAATGCACGGCACAGCTCTTTCTCGCGCTCGTAGCTCTCGTGGCTCTGGCCTACGATGACGCGGTAGCCGTGGCGCCGCGCCTCTTCCTCCACACCGTCAAGCACCGTGGCGAAATAGTAGTGGATAACCTCCGGGAGAATAAGGCCGATAATCTTGGCTGGCTTGATCTTCGTGTTGCGGAGGTCCTTCGCCATGATGTTGGGCGTGAAGTTGTGCTCGCGGGCATACTGCTGGATTGCCTCACGCCGCTCCTTGGAGATGCTCTGCGAGTTGGACAGGGCGCGCGAGACGGTGGCTACGGATGTGTTCAGAGCACGCGCGATGTCCTTCATCGTGATGTTTTTGTCGTTCATGAAATTATATGAGGATTGATGATTCCTTTTCTTTTGTCGCTCATGATGTGTGTCGTGCCATACTGAAAGAAATCGTTCGCCAGTGTAAAATAATGTTACGCAAATTGATACATATCATGCAACACCCTCATGCAAATTCACAGTCGCATCTGACGTTTCAGTAATGTTTTGTCTTGCTTTTGCCCCTTATGGGTTTCATTTTGTTCGTCCGTGGCACCTACGTACATCTGACGTGGGGCAAAATTACACATTATTAATATAATATGAATTAAATTTGACCCTCTACTTGACGCAAATTAAGTGCAAACGTTTGCACTTAATTAATTACACTTTTTACTGTTTTGATTATGCGTTATTCTGTTAAACAATGTAATTTTGCACTGCAAAGACAGCAAATAAAAACAATAGACTATCTGAAAAACTATCGTAAAGGGAGTGATGGTTATGTTTGCCGGCATACACCCAGATGTTTCCCATCACGCTTGCTGTGTAAGCGAAAAGACTAATTGACGACTGCAATTACACATTTATTATTATAAACTAAACTTAACAAAACAAATCTAATGAAGCAGGTATTTTTTAGAATCCCGCAGCGCGCATTCGTGCTCTTGCTCGGGCTTTTGCTATCTGTCGGTGCCTTTGCACAGATTACTGTCAATGGTAACGTTAAAGATGCTACTGGCGAACCTGTCATTGGTGCCACTGTCCGCATCGTCGGACAGAACGGAGGTGCTGTGACGGACTTCGACGGTAATTTTGTGCTGAAATGTGAAGAAGGCGCTGACCTCCAGATCAGTTCAGTAGGTTATCAGACTGTGACCGTCAAGGCACAGCCCTCTCTCATCGTCGTTCTCAAGGAAGACGCAGCTCTCCTCAACGAGGTGGTTGTCATCGGTTACGGTGTAGCGAAGAAGAACGACCTCACAGGTTCGGTCACTGCTCTCAAGCCGGACGAGAAGAACCACGGTCTCGTCACTAACGCACAGGACATGATTCAGGGTAAGATTGCTGGTGTTAGCGTCACAACAGGTTCTGGTGCCCCGGGCACTGGCGCGACAATCCGCATCCGTGGCGGCTCTTCGCTCAACGCATCTAACGACCCGCTCATCGTCATCGACGGTCTCGCTATGGACAACAAGGGCGTGAAAGGTCTTTCTAACCCGCTCTCTATGGTCAACCCGAACGATATCGAGTCGTTCACCGTCCTCAAGGACGCTTCCGCTACTGCCATCTACGGTAGCCGCGGCTCTAACGGTGTCATCATCATCACTACAAAGAAAGGTCGTGGCAACCAGGCTCCGCGCGTCTCTTACAACGGAAACGTTTCGTATTCTGTAGCAGCAAAGAAATTCGACCTCCTCAACGCAGCAGAATATTCAGACTTCATCAAGAGCTACTACGGCGAGGATTCTGACGCCGCCAAACTCCTTGGCAATGCTGACACAGACTGGCAGGACGAAATCTATCGCGGCGCTGTCAGCACTGACCACAACGTTACGCTCACCGGCGGTCTGAAGAATATGCCTTACCGTGTCAGCGTTGGTTACACTGACCAGAACGGTATCCTCAAGACCTCAAACTTCCAGCGTGCTACAGCGTCTGTAACGCTCAACCCTTCTTTCCTTGACGACCACCTCAAGTTCAACATCAACGGAAAGTTCATGTACGCACACAACAGATACGCCAACACCGACGCTATCGCTGAGGCGGTTCGTATGGACCCGACA
>SFIS01000039.1 GCA_004555245.1 Bacteroidales bacterium | reverse complement strand
CGCAAGAAATATTGTTATAATATATATGTTCGCGTTGATGGAATTCCCAAACTGGAAAAACTTTCCAAATCACTTCAAAAGGAACTTCCTAAGAATAAAGAGAAGATAATTGAAGAATTGATTCCAGTCGTTGAGAAAAAGCTCATGTCATATAAAAGAGAGGAATTGCACACTCAGGCTGAAAACATTATCCTGCGTAACTATATCAAAACTATATTAGATAGAATGCCTTCAGAAGATTCTCCCGAATGCTTTAAATTTATTCATAATAGTAATGCGTCTACGGCAAAAGAGATTGATTTTACCATTTCTTTCCTGTCCAAAAGATATTTTCCTGACCGTGACGTTTTCAAAACAAACAAGGAAAAGGTAATAACATGGAAGAATCCAAAATATTTTAAGGAAGACAATACTTGGGAATGGCTATTGGAAAAGGACGAAAACGTTCAATGGAGAGAAAGGGTAGAGAAACATTTCCCTAAAGAAGATACATATTTCATTGACAGCAGACATCCAGATTTCCAAATAAGAAGGATGTATGTAAAGACACAAAATGGTCGTGAGGTCAATGCAGCTTTTGCTGGTGATACGCTTAAAGGAGTCTCAAATGAATTTGCCTATGCTAAGAGTTATGTGGATCAAGAAATGGAGGAGGTGCTTTGTTTTTATGAATTGGAACATAATAAACATAACATCAATGCCCAACCTTCATATGTAAAGGATAGAATACGGTACGACCTTGTCACTTATAATTATTCAAATTCCAGCTACTCTTATGATGGCTCCTTTGAATATAAAAAGAATCATAAGCCTGAGACAATAGAAATGTCCGAACAATATATAAAGCAACTTCATTTAGATCATAAAGACTTAGGAAGATGGTTTAATCATAAAATAGACGAATTCAAATATACGCGAACGGAAAGAGTTGATGGACTTACATTCCGCCACTATATCGGAGACAATGAGCAAATTGTCATACTACAAAAGTTCGTTTATGGAAACTATTGCTGGAAGTTATTCCCATACAGCAAGGTTACAACGTTCAATCCGCAAGACTACATTATAAATAACAAAGTTTATAAGCCAGAGAACAAAGTTTTGACATGTTATTATATAGTAGAAAAGTATGAATAAAGATATACCATAAATGCAGGGCGGGAATCCGCACCGAGATCCTCGGCCACGACTTCCCGCCCTTTGTTTTTCCACATTATTTCACTCCTACGAAATCGAGGGCATTCATACGGAGTCAGATGCTTAGTTGGAGGCGTTCCTGACGAATCTTCCTGATTTCTTCCTCTGCCAAAATTTGGTAACAGGATGTTGTTTTCACCTTAATATATATTAAAATCATACACGTTCTGCAAGAAAAACGTGCTAAATGAACGTAAAGTCAGAAGAAATCATTAACTCTGCAAACAAAGTTTGCAGAGTGTTTCTGAGGGCTTTGGTTCTATAGAATACATGAAGCATTTACAGTTAACGATTGTGAGACCTGAGTCGAGCAATTTATTGTAAAACCAAACATTGAAAATATGACATAGAAAGAGATTTTTCTGCCGTAAAAACACGTTATCGTTGCCATGAGCGTGTAAAAACGTGCAGAATGTGTCGTAAAAGAGTCGCCAGTAGTTTACAATAACTCTGTAACTCGTTGATAATCAATATTCGTTAACCGCGGCGCAGGCAGCAGTGGAGGAGTAATCACTAATATGTGAAAATCAGATAATTAGGGATAAGCACTTGTTTGACAGGTGTTTGTCCCTAATCATTTTTTCATATTCCGCACGATAAATTATTATACTTTAGTCTTTGTTAGATATCGTCCGCCGATTTGCCCGGCTCGCTACACGGTCTCATGTGAACCTTCTCTCCAAGGGCGTTCGTGGCTTACGTGGTGACCGCCTTCTGCGTGGACAGCTTTCGGACTGTCTCTGTCCAAAAGCAAGTCTCTCCGGTCTGCTTGAACTTGTAGCGGATGGTGTTGACCATCTCCTGCCAGAACTCCTGCGGCTTTCGCTGTACGAAACCGTTGTAGCGTGACAGGGGATTGCCTAACTGATCCTTTTCTCCTTAGTGCTCAGTCGCCCATATACTGCCCCATGAAGAGTATGGTGCCGGTGTATGTGTCTGTGATGAGATAGACAAACGGTCTGTTGCAGCAGAACTCCACGCGCTGTGTCTGTTGCGGTCTGAGGCTCATCGTCATGACACCCATTGTGACTGCCGCCGCCTTCGTTCCCTTCTCGCTCACCTCTATCTTCGCCTTCTGGAACATCTCCGATACGGCGATGCCGCCTTCTGCCATCTTCCTGAAGTCAGCCTTCTCCTGGTTGAACATCGACGGGGCTCCGGCTTTGCTTATTATCTCCTTCAGCTCCTGTCTTGTTTCGGTGTTGAAGCGCGGCAGTTTCAGGTTGACGGTGTATTCTGACATCTTCGACTTCACGTTAGCCAGCTTTTCAGCCGATAGCCCAGCCATCATCTCTTTTACGGAGCTTCCCTCGTCTGGCAGGAGAACTGTCATTGCGAAGCTGCCGTTGCCGTACGGCATGGTGAGGGCGGCGAATTTCCCGTCCTTCATGTAGTTGTACTTCGCCTGCCGGTTCATCATCTTCACGTGCCGTATGTCGCGCGTGTATGCGAAGAACTGCTCCTCTTTCGTCTGTCTCTCGTCAAACTGTTTCTCCCATGTGCCGTTGAAATAGATTGCGTTCAGCACGTATGCCAGAGCTGCAGGCGATGTCTCGTCGATGATTTGCGGTATCATGCCGTCCGTCTGTTCGCCACACCATTTGTTTATTCTGCCTGCAGCTTCCGGGCTGGCGAAGTCCAGTGCTTCAATGCCGCCGCCGTATATTTCCTTCACGCATTTCCTGTAGTCTTTCTTCAGACTGAGGTGTTTGTTCAGGGCGATATAGTTTGCGATGTTCACCGTCGTGGCGTTGTCTGCCGTCATGCTGCGTTTCATGATGAAGGCGTAGAGTTCGTTCAGCTCGTCTGTCGTGCATCCTTCGGCTCCGATGGTCTTCATTATCTCGTCGCGTGTCGCGCCGTCGGCTCCGTTGGCGAGCATCGCCATGAGGAATGAGATGCTTGCGGGCGAGAGCACGTTCGATTTGTGTCCCGTAGTCATGTTGAACACATTCAGCGCAAACTCGTTGTTGCGCCTGATCATATCCCTCTGTTTGCCGGAGATGTCGATATACATCGCTTTCATGTCTTTTTCGGTCTTGTCATACATACTGTCTTTTTCTTCTGCGGACTTGAAGATGCCGCACGACGTCGTCATGCACAGCGTGGCGCAGGCAACAGTCAGATTCATCAGTTCGTGTTTCATATCTTCTTTTGCTGTTTGGTTTCTTTTCTCATAGAATCTGTCCGGACCATGATATATTGCATGTGCGGCGTCGGTATTAACCATTATTAACCAGTCTCCCCGGCATCGTTCCGGTGTATGCCTGTGCCTCTGCTGATACTATTTTATCCATGTTCCGCTGTCAGGAAATACGCCTTTTTTCGCCTGAAAACACGTCATGGAGAGGCATTTTGTGCCTTTCCGGTGCCGAGTCAGACTGTTTTTCGTTGCAAGATAGTCAAAGTGAGGCTCTGACTTTGACTGTTTTGCCCTCTCACTTTGACTTTCTTGCAAGCCAAGATAGTCAAAGTGAGGCTGCAAGAAAGACTATTTTGCAGGGTCGCAAGCCATGTTTTTCCGCCGTTTTTATTTCTGACTGACAATCGTGTGGTTGTATGCGCTTGAATATCAATGATATACGAATTTTCAAAGAAAACGACAGAAAAATCTGCTCTCGCAGCCCGTCGTGAAGCCTGTAGAAGCGGAACGGAATTTTGCGATGTCAAGAAAGTATCATATCCACATCGCATCGGCTGCAGGCTGACACTTTCTTACCCATACTGCGGCGGGGTGGGAGAGAGGCGTGTGGCTGCATGTCTGCCGCCAGACGGAAGTAAGGCGGGACGGGTGCAAAATGCCTGTGCCGGGGCGGGCGATGTAAAAAACTTTTACAATACGCCGGGGTGAAGGTGGCAGAATGACATGAAAAACGCGTTTTTTCTTGCACGGCAGTCGCGGGATTCGTAACTTTGCACCAACGAAAGAAATACATAAGAACTAAAACCCCGCATGCCGCACCTGCCGATGTCAGCATGCACAAACCCAGAAAGAAATGAAGATGATATGCACAACTATCGCCGTGGCTCTCCTCGCCCTCATTTTCGGTGCGACGGCCGCCCGTGCCCAGACCGACAGCATTGCCCCCGGGCAACAGATGATAAACTTCAGCGACACCGCCTTCGCCTTGCAGGAGGTGACGGTGAAAAGCAGTCTGCCGAAGACACGTGTGAAAGGCGACGCCCTCCGCACCAACGTCACGGGAACGATACTCGAGAAGGCGGGCTCGGCAGCCGATGTCCTCAACCGCATCCCCCAGCTCACCGCCGACCGTGAGGGCAACGTCGAGGTCTTCGGCAGAGGCAGTGCCGAGGTCTATGTCAACGGACGCAAGGTGCTCGACCCGAAAGAGCTGGCGCGCATCACGTCAGAGCAGGTGAAGTCGGTGGATGTAGTACAGAACCCCGGCGCACGATATGCAGCCTCGACAAAAGCCGTCGTACGCATACAGCTGAAGAAGGCGCAGGGCGAAGGCTTCAGCTTCGTCGAGAAAGCCAGCGGTATGTATAAATACGGATGGGGCGGAGACAACAACCTCGATGTCAACTACCGGAACGGCGGACTGGATGTCACGGCGTCGTTCTGGTGCGGCAGATACAACGTCGATAAGTCGCTGCAGGCGAACGACCTGACATACTATGTCGGAGACAACTTCTATCTCGGACGCAGCAACCAGGATGCTTACCACAGATGGGGCGGACTGTCGCCGCAGCTGCAGGTGAACTATATGATTGACGAGAACCACTCGTTCGGGGCGTTCTATAAGTTCGACCGACATCCGTCACGCACTTACAACGTCTTCTTATACACCGACAATTACGAGAACGGCAATTTCGTGGAGCGGTCGGAGAGCAGGATAACGCAGCGTACCACACTCAGCAAGCATATCTTCAACGCCTACTACAGCGGCAAGGTGGGCAAGCTCTCCATCGACTTCAACCTCGACGGCTTCTTCGACACCGACGATGAGACGAACTCTACCGACGAGCTGACCATCGACGCCGACGGACGGCGGACGGAATGCAAGGTGAAGAACCTGTCCGAGAGCAAGAACCGCTTCATCGCCTCGAAACTCGTCTTCTCCTGTCCCGTATGGAACGGCACGCTCTCCTTCGGCGGCGAATACAGCCACAACAACCGCACGGACATCTACGGCATCGTGAGCGAAGAGCCGCTGCCCGTGACACCGTCAGACACACGCATCAAGGAATCTGCCGCGTCAGCCTTCGCCGAATACGGCAGACGCTTCGGACGCCTCTTCGTGCAGGCTGGCGTGAGATACGAGAATCTGTCCAACGCATACTACAACTACGGCGTGAAGGACGAGGCGATGAGCCGAACCTACGGCGACATCTTCCCCTCGCTGATGATGAGCATGCCGGTGGGCAAGACGCAGCTGAGCCTCTCATACCGCCGCGACATACAGCGCCCGTCGTACGACAACCTCACAAACTCTACCATCTACATCAACAAATACACCTACCAGACCGGCAACCCCTATCTCAAGCCTACCTACACCCACAACATCGTGATGAACGTGGCATACAGGGCGCTGAACCTCGCCGTGAACTATGCCCGCACAAAAGATGTGGTGACGCTCCTCACCGAACCCTTCCCCGGCAGCCAGGACCCGCTGCTCAGCATACTGCATCCGCAGAACAGCGCAGACGGATACGACAAACTCATCATCATGCCGTCCTACAGACCCACGTTCGGCAAATGGCACCCCACATGGGGAGCGGGACTTGTGTTGCAGAACTACACCACCATGACCGCCGCCGGCACGGAGATGGAGATGAACCGTCCGCTGCTGCAAATCTACTGGAACAACGACATCGAGCTGCCATGCGCCTTCCGCCTGAATGTCGCGATGGAGTATAAGACAAAAGGCGACTACGACAACTTCCGCATCACGAAACAAGCCTTCGTATGCTCGCTCGGCGTGCAGCGCGACTTCAACCTCAAGACGCTGGGCATCGTCACAGCAGACCTGCGATGCTTCGACATCTTCAACTCTAACCGGACCGCCACGATAGTTTATGGCGTGAGAGAACTGACAGCATCAAACCCCGCCCGCCGCATGTTCTCCATCGACCTGAAATGGAGATTCAACGAGGCACGGAGCAAATACAAGGGCAAGGGAGCCGGCGAAAGCCAGAAGGCGAGAATGTGAGTTCCGGCGTGACGCTTTCTCACGACAAAACGCAATATGTCGTTGTAGCCCCTTAGTAAACAAAAAGACAAAAACAGAAATGATTTTACGCGAACAGCGACAACGGGGACAACCTTCTGAAATGAATTGCTGTCTCTGTTGTCGCCGGACAGACAGAAACTGATAAATAAAGGAATATGATACTGATACTGAACGCAAGCCCGCGCCGCCACGGCAACATCTCGCAGATGGTGGAGGTGATGGCCGACGAATGCCGGCAGGCGGGAGTGGAGGTGCAGACGGTGACCGTGCAGCAGCTCGACATCCGTCCGTGCCTCGGCTGCATGAAATGCAGGGCGGCACACAATTGCGTCTTGCCCGAAGACGATGCGCAGCGTGTGCTGAAACTCATACAACAAGCCGACGCACTCGTCATCGCGGCACCATGCTATTGGGGTAATATCCCCGGCACACTGAAACTGCTCCTCGACCGCATAGTATATGGCATGATGGACGAAAGCGAGAAAGGGTGGCCCCTGCCGCTGCATAAAGGCAAACGATGTGTGCTTGTCAGCACTTCTACAACACCATGGCCGTTCAACCGCATCATGCACCAGAGCAGCGGAGCAATACGTGCCATGAAAGAGGTGTGCAGATACAGCGGACTAAAGACTGTCGCTACGGTAGAGAAAGGCGGCACGCGACACGACACCACTCTCTCGGAAAAAGACGAGAGGCGATGCAGAAAGGCGGTGAGAAAACTGATGCGTTATTAGTCGTAAACTTGCAAACCATAACATTTTAACCACATAAAACATTACGGATATGATAATCACAACAACCCCTACTATTGAGGGACACCCTATCAGAGAGTACAAAGGCTTAGTGACAGGCGAGACTATAATCGGCGCAAACTTCGTGAAAGACTTCTTCGCCGGAATACGTGACATCGTGGGAGGAAGAAGCGGAGCGTACGAAAGAGTGCTGCGCGAGGCGAAAGACACTGCGCTGAAGGAGATGGAAGGACACGCAAGAGCCATCGGGGCAAACGCCATCGTTGGCATTGACCTCGACTATGAGGCACTCGGCGCAAACAGCTCGATGCTAATGGTGACGGCAAGCGGTACGGCGGTCGTCATCTGACACTCAGGCTCTTTTGTTGCTGATTTGTTTGGCATTATGCCGGAAAAAACGTAACTTTGCACAAAACAACAGAAACAAAACAAATTAATGAAGACCTACAACATCAGACTTGAACAGCCGCATGAACGGCGCGAGGTGGAGAATCTTATAAGAGAATCGTTCTGGAACGTCTATCGTCCCGGATGTCTCGAACATTATGTCATGCACTGTCTGCGCAACGACAAGGATTTCATCGCCGACCTGAACTTCGTCATGACCGTCACCGAAGACGGCAAGGAACGCCTGATAGGGCAGGCGATGTGCATGAAGGCGCAGCTGACGCTCGACAGCGGCGGCGTGCTGCCAATCATGACACTCGGCCCCATCGGCATACATCCCGACTACAAACGCCAGGGATACGGAAAGGCACTGCTCGACTTCACTCTCGAGAAGGCTGCGGCGATGGGCTTCGGAGCCGTATGCTTTGAGGGCAACATCGACTTCTACGGGAAGAGCGGCTTCACTTTCGCATCTGCATACAACATAAGATACCACGGTCTGCCGGAAGGCGAAGACGCGTCATTCTTCCTGTGCAAAGAGCTGAAGAAAGGATTCCTCGATGGAGTGAAAGGCGAGTATGCCACACCAAGGGGATATTTCGTTGACGAAGCAGAGGCAGAGGAGTTTGACAGACAATTCCCCGAGAAAGAGAAACTCGTGCTGCCGGGACAGCTATTCTCATAGCGGTTGAAGAAATACAAGGCTTTTTTTACGACAACTGAGACTACGAAGGCAACCCCTGACAATAAAAGTGCTGGCTCAGTTGTCGTCAGCCCGTCAACCCGTCATTTTGTCAACTTGTCAGCTCCTATACTTGAAGAATATGAAACACATCACATTATTGCTGCTCTGGCTGTCTGCCTTCGGGGCGACGGCGGCAGCTGACGACACAACCGCCCGAAGTGTACAATCCGCCGACAGCCTCGCAAACGTCTTGCGACAGATGGAGACTGAGGCGGAAAAGGTGGTGGGATGGCTCGTCGATAAACACGTGGACTACGATAAGATCTACGACGCGCGCGACTTCGGACTGCCCGCACCCGATTCCCTCTGCCTCACGGCGGCTGACGGAATGAGGATTTTCGCATACGAGATATGTCCCGACAAGCCGAAAGGCGTGATAGTATGCCTGTCGGGGATAGAGAACCCGTCTGTCACGGCATACTACGGACACGCGGCAGAATTCTACAAGGAGGGCGTCGCTACAATCATGCCCGACCTCCGCGGACACGGGATGAGCGACGGCAACCGCATCTGTCTCGCATACGAGGAGACACAAGACGTGAAGGCGGTGACAGACTATATCAAGACAAAGGATATATACAAAGACGTGCCCGTCATCGTCATGGGAGTATCGATGGGCGGAGCCGTGGCGGTCAGGACGTTCGCAGAGAACAGCGACATCGACGCATTGGTCTCTCTCTCCGCATTCTCGAGCGTGGAGGATTTCATGAGGCATAACCGCCGGATGCTCCTGCCCGGAGTGACGGAAGAACACCTCGACACCGTCATCGGGAATGTCGTGAGGAAAACCTTTGGCGTCAACGCACAAGAGGCAAGTCCCGTCGCAGCACTCAAGGGCTGCAACCGCCGCCCTGTCATGTTCATGCACAGCCGACAGGACACACAGGTGCCTTACAGCTGCTACGGCAGACTGGTGGACGAGGCAGGGAAATACACGGCCGACATAGACACCTTGACGGTTGAAGGCGACCGACACTTCATCTGCGACGACTTCGTACACCCCGCCGCCGACAAGGAGTATATGCGCCGGCTGATGCGTTTCGTGAAGAAACTCACGGCGAGACACCCCTATGTGAAAACAGAAGAGGGAATAGAACTCATGGAACTCGTGGCGCGCTTCGCCGGAAACTCTGTCTTCACTGACACCCTCGCACCGAGCTATCAGCATGACTGCGACGTGTATTTCGCACAATGGAAGCACCACCCGGCAGTCAGATGGATGCACGACCAGCTGCCTGTATATGGCATAAGCTACGACGCGGTGCCATGGATGGGAGCACATCTGGTATGGACGGAAAACGGATTCGAAACCATACCAAATGACGACAAGACATACAAGCGATGGACGAAGAAAGCCGTCAGGGAGTTCTTGCCCCTCCTCTCCGACTTCTACAGGCAGAGCAACTTCGCCGAGTTCTACCGCAGCCATGAGCCGTCATACGCCAAAGCCGTAGAGGCGGCACGAATGACAATGGCTGACTATATCGACCTCGACTGGTTTGACGAGTTCTTCAAGAAACAGGATGCAGCCACGTTCGGCATAATCGTCGGGCTGAACAACGGACCTGGCAGCTTCTCGGTAGGACGGACAAGACCGGGAGAGAAGAAAGAGAAAATCGCTGTCATGCTGTACGGAGAGAATGACGACGGCACACCATGGTATTTCAGAGACAGCGAGATAGACAAGATTCTTGTCCACGAGTTCTGCCATTCGTACATACAGCCGTCGAAAAAATACAAGAAAATAGGCAAACGCCTGCTGAAGGAAAACCGCAGGAAGATGCAGTCAGTAGGGTATGGAGTATGGGAGAACATCATCGAGGAGACTTTCGTCAGGGCTGCTGTGGTGCGCTATCTCATCGACCACAGATACAGCGACGACACCATACGCGAGGAAATAGAGAACCAGCACAAATACTACGGCTTCACATGGATGCCAAAAGACATCGAATGGTATAGGGGAGACATCTTCACCATTTTCGACAACATGAAATGAAACGATATTCTTCACACAATGAAAACAGACAGAATAACCCTCAGACCGTGGAGAGAAAGCGACGCGGAGACACTCTTCCTGTTTGCTAAAGACCCCGACGTGGGGCCAAGGGCGGGCTGGCGTCCGCACGCATCTGAAGAAGAGAGCCGCGCAATCATACTGTCCGTATTCTCTAACCCTACGACATGGGCGATAGTATGGAACGAGACAAGCAAACCTATAGGGGCTATAGGATACGGGGAATCGTGCAACTGCGCTCTGCCGGCAAGACATGACGAACCTACCATTGGATACTGGGTGGCGCGCCCCTTCTGGAATATGGGAATCTGCACTGAGGCTCTGACACTTCTCGTCGGACATCTGAAGAAGGACACACACCACAAATCTGTCGTCAGCGGACACTTCGTTGACAATCCGGCATCCGGAAGGGTGATGGAGAAATGCGGCTTCATCCCAACGGGAGAATACTGTTACGACGAGAATCTATATGAAGGCAAAGACAAAAAGATAAGGGTACTGAGACTGGAACTGAACGGATAGAGAAACATTTTTTTTACCAAATACTCTGCAGATATGAAAACAAGGATGCTTGCTGCCTCACTGATGGCAGCGTTGACTGTGAGTGGGGCAAAGGCGGAGACCCGCCAACGAGTGGATTTCCAATGGAAAGGAGCAACGGTCTATTTCCTCATCACTGACCGATTCTGCAACGGAGACACATCGAACGATGTAAACTACGGCAGGATAAACGACTATGGGTCGGAAAGGATGAATGCCGCAACTTTCCACGGAGGTGACCTCGCCGGACTGAAGAAAAAGGCGGAAGAGGGATATTTCAAAAAACTCGGAGTGGATGTCGTGTGGATGACGGATGTCTATGAACAGATACACGGATGGACGGCTGGAAGCGGGAAGATAAACGATTTCCCGCACTACGGATACCATGGATACTATCCCCTCGACTATACACAGATGGACAAAAACTACGGGACAATAGAAGAGATGCGACAACTCGTAGATTGTCTCCACGCACAGGGAATTAGAGTGATGATGGGAGCGAACATAAACGACCCCGGTTATCCTACTTTCCTCGATGCTGTGCAATACGCCATAGCGCCTGACATGGGCATGAACGAACAGCAGGCGGCTCAGCACAGAAGGGACATCGACTACTACCAATGGTTCGGAGAATGCAAGAACTGGAAGAACTGGTGGACGAGAGAATGGATAAGGATGGACGACGAGGGATGGGACGAGAACTCAAAACTAACCATGACGCTGTTCGCGCTGCCTGACATAAAGACAGAGAAAACCGATAAGGTGAAACTGCCCAAATTCTTGAAAAGAAAATGGAAAACGGAAGGGAAGGGCAACGACGCATGGGTGAACCCGTCGGCTGTCACGCTGAGAAAAGATGCAGGCAAAGCTCCGGCTGACTATATGATAGACTGGATTGCATCGTGGGTTGAGGAGTTCGGCATCGACGGCATGAGATGCGACATCGTGGAATATGTCCACATCGACAGATGGGCACAGCTCAGCGAGGCATGCAACAGGGCTCTCGACAGATGGAGAGAGAAGCATCCCGACAACCCTGCCGCTAAATGGAACGACAAATTCTATATGACTGGAGACTTTGACTATGCCGACATAGACTATAAGCCGGACTATGCCGCAGCGGGCTTCGGAAGCATGGTGAACTTCTATTTCCCAAAGCACGGAGACCTCGACGCCATTGTAGCTACATGGCAGAGATATGCAGACAGCATCTGCTCCCATAACGACTGGCATCCTTTCAGCTATCTCAACAACTCTTACAACCGCGAGACGGACATGGACAATATCATAGACTGCGCCACAACACTGCTACTTGCTCCAGGTGCCGTACAGATATTCTACGGAGACGAGACAAGACGCGGGCTCTCGGACGCACGCCTGAATGTGGACAGCGACCAGGCTTTCCGCTCGGATATGAACTGGGACAACATCGACGCTGCGGTGCTCGAACATTTCAGAAAACTCGGCACTATCAGAAAGCAACACCCGGCAATAGCTGTAGGCAGACAAAAGACAATCGACTGCCATACTTGCACGAGAACGGCTGACGAGACAATACTCATTCGTCTGAAACCGATTGACGGTCTGCCGATTCTGGTTGATGGCATCTATCCTGACGGCACAACACTAAACGAACTGTATTCCGGACAGACCGCTGTCGTAAAAGACGGAAAGGTGAACATCGGAAAATATAAAAACAACATCGCGGTTTTTGCCGTAAACAAATAAAAACAGTTATCCCTGCATCGCAAGACAGATGTCTTCGCAATGCAGGGATAACTGTTTTGCAATGCAGGGTAAAGTGTTTCGCAATGCAGGGATAACCGTTTCGCAATGCAGGGTGTAGTGTTCCTAAGCGAGCGAGGTGACAATCTGCATCACTGCTTCGCCTGCTGCGTTGGCTTCTTCGAGAGTGTGAGCCTCGCTATAGACACGGATGATGGGCTCAGTGTTTGACTTGCGGAGATGCACCCACTTGTCGGGGAAGTCTATCTTTACGCCGTCGATGTCGTTGACAGATACGTCAGGCAGGGCAGAATAGCGTTCCTTCACCTGTTTGAGAATGGCATCGACATCGGTCTCGGGAGTAAGGTCGATGCGGTTTTTGGCTATATAATAGTTCGGGAATGTCTTGCGGAGCTCGGAAACTTTCATGTCTTTAGATGCAAGAGAAGACAGGAAGAGGGCTATGCCGACGAGAGCATCGCGGCCGTAATGGCTTTCCGGGTATATCACGCCGCCGTTTCCCTCGCCTCCGATGACGGCTCCTGTCTCTTTCATCTTCGTCGTCACGTTGACCTCGCCGACTGCCGCTGCGGTGTATGTGCCGCCATACCGCTCCGTAACATCGCGGAGGGCACGGGTTGAGGAAAGGTTGGAGACGGTGTTGAGAGCGGGATGTGAGGCCTCGCCGCTGAGCGTAGAGAGGATGTAGTCTGACACTGCGACAAGCGTATATTCCTCGCCGAACATCGTGCCGTCCTCGCTGATGAATGCCAGACGGTCAACATCCGGATCGACAACGATGCCGAGGTCGTAGCCGCCTTTGCGCATCTCGCACATTATCTCTTGCAGGTTCTTCTCCAAAGGCTCAGGGTTGTGGGCGAAATCGCCGGTTGGATTGGCGTTCAGTATCTTGTAATCGACACCGAGACGGTCTAAGAGACGCGGCAGGATGATGCCGCCCACGGAGTTTATGGCATCGACGCAGACACGGAACTTCTTGGCTCTGACGGCGTCTGCATTGACAAGCCGAAGGTTCAGGACGCTGTCGATATGACGGTCGTCGAAACTCTCTTCGGTGCAGCTTCCGAGTTTGTCAACGTCTGCATAGACAAAGGCTTCGGCTTCTGCTATGGCAAGCACAGCCGCACCGTCGGCTGCCGTGAGGAACTCTCCGTGGCGGTTGAGGAGCTTCAGGGCATTCCAATGGCGTGGATTGTGGGAGGCCGTGATGATTATGCCGCCGTCAGCGCCTGACATTGTCACGGCAAGTTCGGTGGTCGGGGTGGATGCCAGACCGATGTTGACGACATCATAGCCCATGCCGGTCAGCGTGCCGCAGACGATGTTCAGAACCATCTCGCCCGATATGCGGGCGTCGCGGCCTACGACGATACGGTTTGTAGGAGTGTATGACGCGTCGTTCTCGGTTGACTGTCTGATGAATGTGGCGTAGGCAGATGTGAACTTTACGATGTCAAGCGGGTTCAGCGTGTCGCCTGTAGAGCCGCCTATGGTGCCCCGGATGCCGGAGATTGATTTTATGAGTGACATTTTCTTGTGATTTTCGGTTGTTGTTACTGTTGTCGTCATGATAGCGGCAGACGGTACGGATGAGGCAGACTGTCGCTGTCAGGGTAGGGCGCAGGTCAGAGGCCGCGCTCGTAGGTTATCTCGTAGTAGCAGGGATAGACATACTGCGAAGCATCGTTCTGCCCTTGTCCGGAAGGCACGATGACATTCACTTTTGCTATCTCCTCGTCCGGTGTTGACTGGCGTCCGATGTTGATATACTGAAGGGGCTTCAGCCATCCCGAAGGAACGGCGGTGCTGCTGTATGCCATATACATAAGGCTCGAATCGCTGAAGAACGACCCCGTGTATGTCCCGTAACGGTTTGTTACTGACATCTTCTCCGGAATGTGCTGGAACGTGATGCCTATGTTGCTGAGCTGTATCGTGTCGTTGAGAATGTTGTATTCGTTGAAACGGCAGAGGACGGTGACGGTCTCGCCGGATTTGATTGGCTCGCCGCAGCCTTTGCGCACGATTTGCATGTATATGCCGGAGTTGCTGAGATGCACGAACTCGTTCTTTGTGACATTGGTCTTGTAGCCTGCATTCTCAAAATCTATTTCCGAAATGACGGAAATGGGCTGGGTGAACAGTTTCTTTGACACCTCCGTCTGACGTGAGATGAATTTCGAGATGGCGGCATCTTCCTTGTCACGCTTCTCGGCGTAGGTCTCTGTGTCGTTGCAGCCGGCTGTCGTGGCTGCGATGATGAGGATGCAGATGTATGTGAAAAGCTTCTTCATTTATAAAGAGTGAGTGAATTGATATTATAACCTGCCTGTGGCCCGGAGGGGGGTGGTGTCTTCTTTTGATACGGATGAAGCACTACTAACGGGCAAAATTACTAAAAAAATGCGATGTACGTCAGCCTTATGTCATTTCATGAACATGATTTATGATTTATTAGTAAAAAAGAGTGTTGCCTGCCTGCAGTCCCTGCGCATTGCGTCGTGTATGTCGTCGCGCTGCCTTTTGCGTGTCAGAGCATTGCGTCTATGGCCTTGCGGGTGATTTCTTCTGCCTCTTTCAGTGAGCAGTACAGTCTGCCGCCCGATGCGTTCAGATGTCCGCCGCCGTTGAAGAAACGTGCCGCCATCTCGTTGCAGGGGAAGTCATCGACTGAGCGGAGGCTCACCCATACGAGGTTCTCCTTCTCCGTGTCTTCGCGAAGAGAGATGGAGAGCTTTACGCCTTTTATCTGCAAAGGCATGTTGACAAGCCCTTCGGCGTCGCCTTTGATGAAGTTGAAACGGCGGATGTCTTCCTTGGAGATGGTGAAGTATGTCGCTTTCCCGTCGTCGGTGATGATGAAGTTTTGCAGGATATGACCCCACAGACGCATTCTGCTGACCGAGAAGACCCAGTTGACATTGCGGTAGATCTTGTCCTTGTTGATGCCTTTGGATATTAGTTTGGCTATCACTTCATACACTGCGGGGTCGTTGCTGTTGTATGTGAAGGCTCCCGTATCGGTCATCATGCCGCAGTAGAGGCATGTTGCGGCGGCGCGGTCTATCTTGTCGCAGCCGCCCAGTTGCTCTATTGTCTGGAATACGAGGATTGATGTTGAGCAGGCTTCCGGTACGGATATGGTGACGTCCGCCTTTATGTCAGGGGCGAGATGGTGGTCGATGAGAATGCGTGGTGCCTTTGATGCCTCGACGGCTTTCTGCATCTCGTCGCCCAGACGGCTGAGGTTGTTGAAGTCGAGGCAGAAGATAAGGTCGCAGATCTTCAGCATCATGGCGGCCTTGTCGGGATGTTTGTCGAAGCGTATGATATTGTGTGTGCCGGGCAGCCACATCAGGAAGTCGGGGTAGGCGTCGGGGATGATGACGGTAGCTTCTTTTCCTGACGATTCGAGATAGCGGGCGAGGGCGAGCGACGAGCCCAAGGCGTCGCCGTCGGGATTATGGTGGCATACCACTATAATGTTCTGAGCCCCGTCTATGAGGCGACGGAGCTCAGGAATGTTCTGGTCGTTTATGATGTGCATTTTGTCTTTCTGGTGTGTGAGAAGGGCTCCGCTGTCGGCGTCGGGCACAGCGGGTGGCGGTTCAGAACAGTTTTTCAGGATAGGTGCCGTCTTCCACGAGGGCTTTTATTCTTGCCACTGTGTCGGGACGGTCTTCGGCGTATGTGACGCCGAACCATTTGCTTGTGGTGTCCAGCACCTTGCAGGTTGCGGTGCCTTCAGTGATGAGTTTGTTGACCATGAGCGGAATGAAGAACTCTGACTTGAGGTTCTCTATGTTTGCCGGATTGCTTAGGAACTCCTTGAAATACTCTTCGCTGTATGTGAAGTAGTCTGGAGTGAAGCCCCACATGTTCATCGATACGGGCGTGTTGTCGTCTATCTCAACCCACTGTCCGTCGTCCTTGTTGTCTTCGCGGTATGCCACTTTCCCGTCAACGCGTGCTATCTTTGTCCGCTCGACGCATGTAGTGAGGCATCCTTCTTCGTTTTTCGAGCAGATGCCTCTTGACACCGTGCCGTTTTCAGAAAGTGTGTTTGCCACTCTGAATCCTACCATCGCATACTGTCCTTTTGCGTCTTCAGGCAGTTCGGCGAGGAATTTTCCTATCACGCGGAATGCGTCGCGGTTGTAGAAATCGTCGCAGTTGATGACGCAGAACGGTTCTTTTATGATGTCTTTTCCCATCAGTACGGCGTGGTTGGTGCCCCACGGCTTTTGTCTTCCTTCGGGACATGAGAAGCCTTCAGGCAGTGCGTCGATTGACTGGAAGCACAGTTCGCACTTCACTTTCCCCTCATATTTCGAGAGGATTTGTGTCCGGAACTGCTCTTCAAAATCGCGTCTGATGACCCATACTATTTTGCCGAAGCCGGCTTCAATGGCGTCGTAGATGCTGTAGTCCATTATTGTTTCGCCGTTAGGTCCTAAGCCGTCGAGTTGCTTCAGGCCTCCGTAGCGGCTTCCCATGCCTGCAGCGAGTAGGAAAAGGGTTGGTTTCATAGTCTGTCGTTTTTTATTATTTGGTTTCTGTCTTTGTTTCCTATTGTCCTGCAAAGATAATAATATTTTTCTGAATACATCTTGTTTTTTATATTTTTTTTGCGTCGGGTGTTTCTATAATATATAATATGTTCGTGCGCAAAGCTTTTCATAAGCGTGACATGGATTGTTTTTTCAGGCCGTGAGCGGTTTTCGTGTGTTTCCCGTCTGTCTTCCGGATGCTGTAATAATGTTCTAAGAATGAGGGCATAAAAAAAAGCGACGACCTTCGCAGGCAACCGCTCTTATCTTCAATAGGTATTAGTTTTTAAGGTAAAAAGATTGTTTTCAGGATAACGATTGCAAAGGTAGTGCGTTTTTTTGATTTATGCAAATATTTCTTCTGTGTTTTTTCTGTGTGCAACAGTTGTGTGCGCACACAGTAACTTTTATTAACTTAAAGATACTGTAGTTAACATAAAATTGTCAATATCAGCCATTTTTTTGACGCAGGACAATTTTTATATCATCTTTCTGAAAGTTGTCGGTGTCGTGCCGGTCTTTTGTTTGAAGAATCGTGCGAAATGGTTGGGATAAGTGAATCCCAGCATCGTCGCGATGTCGTTGACAGGCAGTGATGCGTCGGCAAGTAGCGACTTGGCGCGTTCGACAATCTTGTCCTGTATATAGGTCTGTGCCGTGATACCTATCTCTCGTCTGATGATGTCTCCGAAATATGCCGGTGTGAGGTTGAACTGTGCTGCACACCATGCCACGGAAGGCGGCCCGAGGCGTCGTGACATGTCGCTTCCGCTTGACAGGTAGTGGTCGAGCAGGTTGTCGAATTTGTGCATGATGTCCGAGGGGCGTCTGTCCTGCATGTCAAACTGCCGTTCGAAGAAGCGTCGGCAGAATGTGAGCATCTGCCCTATGCCGAGTCTCAGCATGTGGCTTGTGAGTTCGTCGTCGGGTGCTTTCAGTTCGGTGTCGATGTTGTTGAAGCAGTTTATTATTACGCGGCGTTCTGTGTCGTACAGTTCGAGGGCTTCCGCAACCTTGTATTCGAAGAAGTTGAACATATAGAAGTCGCGTCCCAGTCCGGTGCCGTTAAGCTGTTCCGGTCTGAAGGCGAGCATCCATCCGTGCGGCTTCACGCGGCTGTCGAGGTTCATGGAGACGATGTCTCCCGGCTTCATTGTGAACATCGTGCCTGCCCTGTATCTCATGCAGGTGTCGCGAAGCACGAGTTCTCCGAAATCTACTTCCATCAGCACGACGCAGTACATGCCGAAGTCTGTGGGGTCGAACAGCGAGAGGTCGGCATCCTGAAGGCGTGCCACACTCACTTGGGGATGGTATGTGGGCTGGTGGAAATAGTGGTTGAACTGTTCGATGTTCTTTACGACGACGTGTCTTTTTTCGTTTTGCATGATTCTCGGTTGTCAGGCTCGGGGTGTGGAAATGTCGGCAGGGATGATTTGTCTGTGACCGGCATGAAACGTAATTTTGGTACAAATGTACACAAATTATTGGTATTGTCGGTAATATTGGTATATAAAAATGGTATAACTTGGATAAATCCGAAAAATTGGTATTTATTTTCTGAATATATATCCATGGCTTCTGTCTTAATAGTATTACTTTTGCCGCAAAGTTGAAAACCACTCAATCAAGAAACTCAACCAACAACCTATAAACCTAACATTATGCCAGTAAAATTTTATAAAAGCGAGAATCAGGTTCCGCTTGAGATGCACAAGGTGCGCATGGTTCAGAAGCTCGAGCTTCTCCCTGTAGAAGAACGTCTGAAGAAGATTCAGGAAGCCGGCAACAACACGTTCCTCCTTCAGAACAAGGATATCTATCTCGACATGCTTACCGATTCAGGTGTCAACGCCATGTCCGACCTTCAGTTTGCGTCAATGCTGCGTGCCGACGATTCTTATGCCGGTTCAGAGACCTTCAATCGTGTCAAGGCTGCGGTGAAGGAGGTGTTCGACACGGACAATGTCTTGCCGGCGCATCAGGGTCGCGCCTGTGAGAATATTCTTGCCGAGGCATACGTCACGCCGGGCAAGGTGGCTCTGATGAACTTCCATTTCACCACTACGAAGGCCCACATCACCCGTCTGGGCGGCACTGTGGAGGAACTTGTCGATCCGAAGGGTCTGCTTCCTCAGAGTGACGATCCGTTCAAGGGCAATTTCAACCTTCAGAATCTTCGCGGTCGCATCAGTGAGATTGGTGCGGAGAATGTGGCCTTCGTACGTGTCGAGGCTGGCACAAACCTTATCGGCGGCCAGCCTGTCTCGCTTGAGAACATGCTTGCCGTGACGGACATCTGCCACGACATGGGCGTGAAGTCTGTTCTTGACGCCTCTCTGCTTCAGGACAACGTGTATTTCATGAAGACGCGCGAGGCACGCTGCAAGTTCATGGATACGAAAGATATCTACCATCTTCTTGCCGACCATTTCGACATCATCTATTTCTCTGCCCGCAAACTTGGTTTCGCCAAGGGTGGCATCATTACGTCTAAAGACCCCCGCTATACGAAAGAGCTCATGGAGTTCATCCCTCTCTACGAAGGTTTCCTCACCTACGGCGGCATCGATGTCCGCACGATGGAGGCTATGGCTCAGGGTCTGTACGAATCTCTCGACATGGAGTATATCAACCAGGGTCCTGAGTTCATCAACTATCTCGCCAAGGAGCTTGACGATTACGGAGTGCCTGTCATCCTGCCGGCCGGCGGTCTCGGCTGCCATCTCGATGCCGGCGCTTTCTGTCCCGAGGTTCCTCACAACCAGTATCCGGCAGGTGCTGTCGGCGCGGCGTTGTATATCGCGGGCGGCATCCGCGGCATGGAGCGCGGCACACTCTCCGAGCAGCGCAACCCTGACGGCAGCGAGCCTTTCGCCGAGCTGGAGCTTCAGCGTCTCGCCGTTCCGCGCCGTGTCTATACGCTCTCTCAGCTGAAATATGTTGCCGACCGTGTGAAATGGCTGTGGGACAACCGCCAGATCATCGGCGGCCTGGAGTGGGTTGAGGAGCCTTCAGTGCTGCGTTTCTTCTTCGGCCGTCTGAAAGAGATTGGCTACTGGCAGGAGCAGTTGGCAGAGAAGTTCAAGAAAGATTTCGGCGACAGCCTCTGAGCTGTGCCCCGAACATCGGCTGCGGGCTGCGGCCGGATTCGGGGAAACGCCTTTGGCAGTATTTGACAGAACACGGAAAGGGGTTGTGACATACGTTTGTGTCGCAACCCCTTTCCGTGTCTGACTGGTGCATTCGTATGTGGCGTGTGTCCTATTCGGTGCAGTCGAGGCGGTTGCTCCACAGGAAGCGCTGTGTCTCGCTGACTATGACACCCGACAGGAAGAGCAGCGAGAGGAGGTTGGGGATGGCCATCAGTGCGTTGAAGATGTCTGCCATGTTCCATACGACATCGAGACTGACGACGGCACCGAGATATACGGTGATGAGGAAGACGATGCGGTAGGTGTTGGTAGAATACTCCGTCATCTTGGATGCCGCTTTTGTCACGTCGGCTTTAGCAGCTTTTCTTGCGTCCAGACGTTTTGATGCCTTGTGTGCGAGATATTCTATGCCCCGCTCTCCGTAGTAGCTCCATCCGAGTATAGTGGAGAAGGCGAACGTCAGCGAGCCGAATGCGAGGAGCGGTTCGCCTATGTACGGTATCTTCGAGAAAGCCATCTTTGTCAGTACGCCACCGTCGCTGACGTTGATGTCGGGGTAGGCGAGAATCGACGACACGACGACGATGCCCGTAATGGCGCATATCACCACCGTGTCCCAGAATGTGCCTGACGAGGAGACGAGCGCCTGCCTGACGGGGTTGCGTGTCTGTGCAGCCGCCGCTACGAGTGGTGCCGAGCCGAGGCCGGATTCGTTTGAGAACAGTCCGCGCGCTATGCCGTACCTCGCCGCGAGCATTATCGACGAGCCGACGAAGCCTCCTCCTGCGGCGTCGGACGAGAAAGCTGACGAGACGATGAGTTTCACCGCCGGCACCACATAGTCGTGGTTTATCCCGAGAATGACGAGACAGCCTGCTACATACAGTGCCGCCATCAGCGGCACGAGCATTCCGCAGCATCTCGCTATGCTCTTCACCCCTCCCATGATGACCGCCGCCGCAAGAATCGTCACTATACCGCCGATGACAACTGGCGATACGCCGTAGGCCTCGTGTCCCATTGTCGAGATGGCGTTGGCCTGCACCGTAGAACCGATGCCGAAGGTGGCGATGGCGGTGAAGAAAGCGAAAGCGCACGCCATCATCTTCCAGAAGCGTCGCGCGATTCCCGTCTTCCCGTTTGCCAGTCCGCGTTCAAGTGCATACATCGGACCTCCGAGTGTTGTCCCGTTCTTTGTCGTTATGCGGTATTTCACGGCGAGCAGTGCCTCTCCGTATTTTGTCGAGATTCCGAGCACGCCGGTCAGCCAGCACCAGAACACGGCTCCCGGCCCTCCGAGAGCCACTGCGGTGCCCACGCCGACGATGTTTCCCGTGCCGATGGTGGCAGCCAGTGCCGTTGCGAGGGCGGCAAACTGCGACACGTCGCCCTGCGAATCCTTGTCTTTGCCTACTGACAGGCGTATCGCCTTCAGTATGTGCCGCTGCGGGAAACGGAGGCGTATCGTGAGGAAGATGTGTGTGCCGAGCAGCAGCACAATCATCGGCCATCCCCACAGCAGACCGCTGATGAGCGAGAGAAAATCGTTGAATCTTTCCATAATTTCGTTATTCTTGAGTTTCGGTTTGCAAAATTACAACAATTATGCTGTTTGTGCAAGCATATCGCTATATATTTCCTTATAGTCTGTGCATATTGTCTTTTTTTTGTAAACATCTGTATGAATTTCTAAAAATTAGTGTACGTATCACGCTCTTTCGGATTATTTGTTAAACAAAGGTTAAATCTGTGGTATGAAATTAAACAAATTGCGTAGTTTTCCGTCTTTATGATAGACAATGCCGAAAAACATGGGTCCATGCTTCCGGCACATAGTCTGTCAGCGGGCGTGTTCCGGCATACAGTCCAGCCGTCCGCAAGGTCTGAGCCGCATTCCGGCACAGAATTTCCGGCGAATAAAATAATCTGTTAAGCATACATTTTTCTCTCTCTTCTATTAATGTGAATAGGCGCGTGAAAGTAGTGATACTTTTACGCGCCGCCTTTTTTTGTTCCTCCTTTTCCTTGTCTGCCAAATGAATTCTCCCGAAGCGCACGGCACCATGCCCTGCGCTTCGGGAGACGTGTTTCAAGGCTCAGCGGACGGCAATCTTCGCCGTTGCTTTCCATCCTTCTGCGTTCTCCACCCTGATGATGAAGACACCTTTTCCAGTTGTCTCCGGCAGCATCGTCGTTGAGCCTGCGAAGCCGTGTCTTGCCGTCAGCCTTCCCTTCTCGTCGTAAACAGAAGCGCAGAAGCGCTGTGAGCCGGAGGCATTGGAGACGCTGAGCATCACCCTTCCGCCCATTGTCGGTGTGATGCGCAGGCAGTCTGCCGCTTCTGCCGTGACGGTGTTTCTTATTCCGGAAGTTCCGTTTCCTGTCTCGTAAGCGCCGAGGTCGGGTGCCGTTCCGTTGTAGGCAATGCCTTCCACTTCTATGTCTCTGTATATTGCCGCCTCTACGGGTGTACCTTTGTCGATGAGGAAGGAGTTGTCTTTCAGGCGTGCGAAGTCAGAGTATGGCAGGCTGCCGTCTGCATTACGCGGCGCGATGAGCATGGCGTGGTTCTCCGTGTCGATGAATTGTTCCGGCGAGGCCTTGCTGAACTCGCATGTCGTTGTTGTCAGTCCGTCGAGAGAGGTGTCAACCTGGAAGCGTCCGTACTGTCCGTATTTCCCTTCTTCGCCCGGCTTTGGCAGTCCTGTGTTCTTGTCTATTTTGTCCGTAGCGGCATTGTCGTTGATTGCGATGCAGTTGGTGAGCCTTACGGTGTGTCCCTCGGCGATGCTTTCGTAGATTCTGTATGAGTAGGCCTTGTCGCTGATGCTCTTCAGCGTCATGCCCGTGCAGTTGTTCATGATGATGTCTCCGGCGTTGTGGTTCTGGTCGAAGCCCTTCGACTTGTTGCACACCGCAAGGCATCTGTTCATGTAGAGGTTCATCGCCCCCTGGTCGCTTCCCATCTTGAATCCGTTGCCGTTGCCGCTTGGCGCGACGTTGTTCTCGTCGAGGAATCCGTTCTTGTACGTCAGGCACTCTTCGAGAATGACCGTCATGTTGTCTCCGAATCCGCCTTCTTTCTTGTAGAACACGTCCCATCCGTCGTCAGAGTTGAGCCATGCCCTGCATCCGAAGAAATAGTTTCCGTCTCCAACAGACAGCTTCGGAGCGAATCCGTCGGCGTCGCCCTGCCCCTCGTCACAGTTGAGGTATGCGTCGCAGTTGATGATGCGGTTGTTTGAGGCGAGGTTCTTCATCTGAAGTCCGGAATCTCCGTTGCGGTAGAAGTTGCATTCTTCGATGATGTTGTCGTGAGCCTGGTCAGTGGCGTTGATGATGTCCTGTGCCGTGCCGCCCTCGGGCTTGTTTCTTTCTATCAGCATGCCGTTGTCGCTCGCGTTCGTTATGTCGATGCGGTAGAAGTGCCAGTAGCTGCCGCACAGTCTGATGCCCTGATACGGGTTGTTGGAGTGCGAATGGTAGGGCATGGCTGAGAAGTCGAGCACGGCGCGCCCTCCCTTTGCGAAGACGTTGATGTATGCGTCTTCCCTTCCGTTGTGCATTATGTTTATGCGTGCGTCATATACGTATGTCCCCGCCATCATGTAGATGGTGTCTCCCGCCTGTGCCATGTCAGCCGCCTTCTGCAGCGAGAAGAAGGGAGCCGCCTCGGAGCCGTCGCCCGTGTTGTCGCTGCCAGTCGGCGAGCAGTGTATAATCTGTCCGTCGAAGTCTGGGATGACGAGGTCGCCCGTCGTCAGGCTTCTCTCGTCGCCGTATGCCGTGCCTGCCTTTGTTGTTGCGAAGGCGCGGTAGAAATATGTGGTGTTAGGCATCAGGCGCATTACGGCGCTGAACGTGCCGTCTGCATCTATGCCGCTGCCCAGGGCTCTTGCCGCATTCTCTGTTGTGGGGTTCTCTGCCGTGCCATACACAACGCCGTATGCTGTCGGTGTGGCCCCTCCGTTGTCGGTTATCGTACCGCCGGAGTAGGCGGGCATGGTGCGGCGGTCGGTGGATGTGGAGTTCAGTCTCGCCTCTGGCGTAGAGATCACGGCGGGTGTCGCGTCGTTCGTGCAGAAGGAGCGTGCCTCGCCGTATCCCGTCCCGGCGCCGGTTATGGCGTAGGCCCTGTAATACACCGTAGTGCCTGCCTCTACGCCCGTTATCCTTACGGAGAAGGGGTTTGCGGAGGCTTTCAGCTTGTTGTCAGCCGTTGTTGGCACGCTGTTTTCCGTGCTCCAGCACACGCCCCATTCAACCATCTCCTTGTCTCCGGCATCGACAATCTCGCCTTCAGCCGTCGCCCCGTCCTTCGTGATGTCCGTTGCGTCGCCCGTCCGCATGGTGGCTTTCGTGCCTGCCGCGAGGATGGAGACCTGGATGTTGTCCACGTCGGCGTCGGCAGTGCCTTCGTTGGCGAGTTTTATACGGTTCACCTTTATGCTGTTTATCGTCACGACGTTGGTGTACGACGTCTTGTCTGTCGTCACCGTAGAGTGCAGCGTCCATGTCTTTCCGCCGTCTTCAGATGTATATACCGTGATGCTTCTGTCGCCGCGTCCCTCCATGAACGACAGCTCCTTGGCGCCGCGGTCGAGCAGGGGCAGCACCACGCAGCTGCCAATGTTCTTCGGCATACGCAGGTCGCGTGCGCCCATGCCGGTGCGCAGATAGTTTGAGCTGGTGCTTGAACTTGCGTTGACGTATATCCATTCGCCGTAGGGCGCGTCAAACCTCTGTTCGGTTGCGGTGCGGCTTGACGGGTAATTCGTTTTGTCTTCAAAGTCCTGAAGGAAATAGACAGGGTCATCCTGAGAGAATGCCGGAAGGGCTGACACTGATGCCAGAAGTGCGGCGGCGGCAGTGCGCAGCAGAAGAGATAATGTCATGATTCTGTTCGGTTAGTTTGTTTGGTTCTAATGGTACGCAATGTTTGCCATTGTGTGTTATTGAATGTAATGTTTTGCAAAATTACAACATTTTCCCTGTTCCGCAAAATTATCTGACGTTTTTCTGCTTGTTATAGAGATATTTCAAGAATTCACCTCCCTTCGGTCAGTGACCGTTGGTTCGGTTGTCTTCTACATGCTATCTGGTGTTGTTGTTGTCACTGTTGTCGTGATAAACGGGAGACAGAAGATGTGCATGTTTTGCATCAAGCGAAGGGGGTGATTTCTGTTTTTGTTTTCCAGCTGACACAGGATTTCCATAGTGCCCCGAAAACCTAAAGAGGGTGTGCCAATTCATTTTGAACTGACACACCCTCCTGCTATTTGTGTTTTTGAAGTTTATCTCATCACTTTTCTTGTCGTGCCGTCGCTCATACGGATGATGTTCAGACCCTTTGCCGGAACTGCCCTCTTCGATCCGTCAATGCCATAAACGTCTTTCACTTCGTTGCGGTCATAAACAGATATGCCGTTGACGCCTGTTGTGCCGTCAAAGTCCTGTATCTTTCCGAACAGCGACCACGGGTTTGTCTCGCCATACTGTTTCAACGAACCTACAGGCACGGTGAGCGTAGCCTCAGATATAGGGAACTCTCCGAATGTCTTCACCGTCGGACAGTTGACAGCCTCGCAGGTCACGTTCTTCAGGCTCTCGCAGTTGTTGAAAACGTTGTCGCCGATGGTTGTAGCAGTCGATGGGATTGTGACAGACGCGAGGACAGGGCAGTCGGCGAATGCGCGTTCGCCTATTCTCATGCCGTCGCCTGCTGCACGTGTCGCCACTCTCTGTATCTTGACGTATCTCACGGCACTCACCTTGCTGTTTGTCGCTGTCTCACTGACAACAACCTCTTTCAGAGCCTTGCAGCCTGAGAATGCGCCTTTGCCAATCTCTTTCAGTGTACGTGGCAGCGTGACTGTCTCGACATCCTCGACATCCTTGAACGCCTCGTTTGCAATGCTTGTCACGGTATATGTCTCGCCGTCAACCTCTATGGATGCCGGTATGACGACATTGCCGTCCTCAACAAATTTCGCAGTCTCAACCGTAGCCTCTTTCGTGTCTGTATCCACTGTAATATCCAGAGGCTCAATAGGCAGGATAGTGCCGAAGCCGCTCCATGGAGCTGTTGCCTGATATGAAGATAATGCAGAACCTGGAACATGGAGAGTTGAAGATGCAATGTTTGATTCTTCGAAGGCTGTGGCATCCGTTGAAGGTACTTTCTCGGAATAGCAATAAAAATTTTCAAGTTTTGAACATTCTGAGAAAGCCTTTTTTCCAATGCTTGTCACAGAATTCGGGATGGTGATTGATGTCAAGCCGCTGCAATTCCGGAACGCACTATAACTAATACTTTCCACAGAATTCGGGATGGTGACTGATGTCAAGCCTTTGCAATTATTGAAAGCACTTTCTCCAATACTTGTGCGGTTATTGGCAATGGATGTGAGAATCCCCACCTCATTGAAGAGGTCTATCATCTTCTGTACAGTCTTGCGGTCACAGTGCCATAGTCCGGCGAGTTCCACTTTTGATATGGCAAACTGCCCTATACCGAGGTCAGCTGAGAAGTCCTTCTTCTCATAATGGAAAGGCTCTATTGCTGTCAAAGAGAGAAAGGTATCAAAGGCTTTCATGCGGTGGAAGCCTTGGTTGTCATCTTTGAGGAAATCAAGCTGCTCTCTGGTCAGCAGGATTCCATACTTTACGTTTTTGTATTTCATCTTAAATTTTGTTTGTTGCGAGGGTTTGCATTGGTCAGCCCTCAGCCGTTATTAATATTGTAATTTGAATGTGACTTTGAAAAACAGGGTTACGTCGGACTAATGTCGGCTTCGTTCTGCCAGTCATGCTTGTCCGGCTTTCGTTTGTGTGAGGCAAGGATGGCATCGTTCTCCTCATCTGCGGTCATAGGAACGGTATTCCTGCGCTTCGTCTCCAGCCATTTGTCAAGCTCGTCCTGATACAGGATCCATCTTCTGCCAGGCTTGGTGGCAGGGATAGTACCATCCTCCAGTTTCATGTACATGGTTCCCCTGGGGATATGCGTGTACTCGATGGCCTCTTCCACAGTCATTGGCTTGTGGCGGTTCTCTTTTACTGGTTTACTACTCTCTGCCTGCTGTCTGGTCAGCATTGCTCTCATGCCCATCACCTCATCCCGAAGCTGGGCGACGACCTGCGGGAGGTCGTTGAATGTCAGAATTTCTTTTTCCATATTTTATCACAGTTTTAGTGAATCGGCTGCAAAGGAACTCAATGATGCCATGCTGATTCCGATTATTCACGATAATCCACGAATAATCATGTCAACATGAAATAATTGGGAAAAATCTGGGCTACAAGGGGAAGAATGATAGGGAAAAGGTAAGAATAGAGCTTGCGGCAAGGTTTATTGGTGCTCCCGACAGAAGATTACAAAACAGACAGTGGGCGAAAACCGATGCAATGACATCAGCTTTCGCCCACTATCGGGGGAATTGTCAAAGAAAGATTAAAATTGAGTTTTTCCAAAACGTAGATATTACATCGGTTTAGGAAAAAACTCAACCTTAGTAGTGTTTATATATTAGAAGGATTAGAGAATCTGAGTTAAGCGGTCTGCAAATAAATTGTCCAACACAACAGACTGATTGACAATGCTGGCGTGTTCCCCTCGGGCAACACCCATCGTCGTAATCATAACCAACTGGATGCTGTGCGTCTTGTTGTGCATCTTGCTTGCGGCAAAGGCCTCTATCTTATTCAGGAAATCTTCTTCATCGGTTTTCGTTATGGCGTATTTGCCACCAGTGAACTTCATTTCACAAAGATAGTCCGTCCTGTCGGCCTTACTTTCCAGCAGCAAGTCAATCTGAGCACCCCTTCCGTCGGGACTTTTCCCACTCCAACAATAATTCCGGTTAATGGAGGCTATACGCAGGGTGTCTTGGATTTGGGGCAAGTGTTCCACACAAAGCAGTTCAAAGGTATCTCCAGCCCATGTGTAGAAAGTGGGAGTGCCGTGAATGGAATTCCATATTCCCTTCTTCGCCTGTTTGCCTTGTATGAAGCGCAAATAGAACAGGGAAAAGAAGTCTATCAACTGATAAACCGTCTCCACACGTTCCTTGCCGTAGCGTGGATATGCCCTGATGATGCCTGACTCCATGAGGTTTTCAAGCAGCTTAGTCAGTGTTCCGCCAGTCTTGACATCTATGGCTGTGCTGATCTCTTTCTGGGTCATGCCGTAAAACTGACTTCCCAGCACTTTGACTATATCCACATATCTCTCTTTGCTGGAATATAGTCCGGCATATACATCCAGGAACTCTTGATGTATCTTTTCGTCGGCAAAGAAAATGCGGTCTATATTCTCAGTAATGGTCTGGCTGTTGCGTAGCTTGTCAAGATAAAAGGGGACACCTCCCAATGCCATGTAGCAGATGCACATCTCATATCGGGACAGACGGAACCCGTTTCGTCGGTAATACTTCTGGCATTCGGACAAAGTGAAGGGGGCAAGCTTGATGGTCTCTGTAAGTCGTCCGTGCAGACCTCCGTAATCGCGTATGACATTGTCAAGCATCCAGCTTGTAGCTGAACCGCACACTACCAAAATGATGTTTCTCTGACTGTCTGCCCATGAGTTCCAGAAATAGCCGAGTTCTGAAATCATCTCGGACGACTGAGGACCGGCCAACCAGGGCAACTCATCAATAAGGATGACCTTCCGGCGGGAGCGTATGCCTTCAAGCAGCCTTCGCAGAAGCAGAAAGGCTTCACGCCAGCACGTAGGTCTTTCGGTCGTAGCGGCATCCAGCCCTGACAATATCAATGAATCGTAGAAATGATCCAATTGCAGTTTACGGTATGTCTCGTAATTCTTGTCCCCGTCCTTTACGTATGTTCCGACGGCAGAAAAGACAATCTTACTGCCATACACCTCACTGACCAGATACGACTTGCCGATGCGTCTGCGCCCATAGATGGCGACAAACTCGGATTTCTTGGACTTGTACAAACGTTCGAGCGTGGATATTTCCACATCTCTTCCTATGATATTGGGGTACTTCATGCTGAACTGTTTTTATTGCTCTGCAAAAGTACAATTTTTATTTCAGACTCATGCATCTTTTGCTTAAAAATCAGCGAAAACGAGAAAATATTTTTGATTTTCGCTGATTTTTAAACATAAGATCTACTCAAAATGGAAATGATAGTCACCCTTATCTGGCTCGTCTATCACGATGTTCCCCATATCAGGCTGAAACTTGAAATTGCGGATGCTATCAAGTTCAATGTCTTTCATTACGTCTGGAAACATCCTCTTAATGAAGATGGCGCGTACTTCGCCCGTGTAGTTTTT
>SFIS01000001.1 GCA_004555245.1 Bacteroidales bacterium | reverse complement strand
GCCGTATGCCGAACGGCACGTACGGTGGTGTGAGAGGTCGGTAAACACGAAAGTAGGAGATAAACACCTATGATTAGTGTTTACCTCCTACTCGATTTGTTTTGCTGTTCAGCATAAAAATCGTATTTTTGCAGATAATCAATCTTTTCGTTTTGACGAATTGATAAGGAATTTTATAATAATCATAAACATTTAATAGATTATGAGAACGAAACGGACACTCACCGCAGCCCTCGTCAGCCTCTGTCTGATTGGGGGGAGTAAAGCAGCTGCAGCAGGCGGCGCAAAGACAGAAGTAGAGAGCCAACAGAAGATAGAAAACGGCATCTCGGACGTGAAGAGCATAGAGAAAATGTGCGCCACACTAAGCACGATGCGCGAGAAAGGCGACAGCCGCCTCTTCACGCGTCTCCTCACTGCCGCCATTCCACAACTGAATACTGTGCAGGGCAGAGCAGCCCTCGAACAAACCTACACTCTGGCATCGGCTTATGCCACTCCGGACAAGGAGGTCGTCAGGCAACTGATAGAGATACTGTTGCAGATAGGAGGCATCGACAATGCCACCATGGCGGAGATAACGGAAATAATAAACAAGGTCTATCCGCTCTATGTCTATCAGATGCAGAACCGCGTGCGGCCGGAGATGGACGACGCCGGCGACTACACCATCGACACCCTCTATCAGGCTCCCGTCGATGAAGAGTATTTCGGCATAGGCGACATAAAGAACCACTATGAGCCATACGGCCTCTCTGACGAGCAGATGGTGCTCACAAAGCAGATGGGCGGAAAGCTGAAACGCAACGGCTCGTATGCCTGGGGCATGGGGTCGTATGGCGGGAAACTCTTCTGGAGCACTAACAACAACTACCTCTGCATGGACGGCTACGGCAGTTTCGTGCAGCCGGGCGAAGCCGGCAGCGCATACGAGAACAAATGCTGGGTCTGCGAATTCGAACAAGGCATCTACGGACGCCAGATGTACAAAAACGACCCGGACAAGCAGAAATACAGTGACATACGTCCGCCGCGCATCTACAGCTACGACCCGCGCCGCGGCGTAGTGATCGACATCACGCCGTCGGGGCCGGGATTCGAGGTGCTGAAGAACTGTCAGGGACTGCGTTCTATGGGCGCGCTTGACGGTGTGGTCTTCTTCGGCGGTCCCGGACTGTACGGCAGCGACTGGGATTCGAGAGTGTCTGCCGCTTTCGTGGCTTACGATGCCGATGCCGAACGCTTCATAAGTGCGAGCGACATGGGCAATGTCGATGGCTGTCAGGTTGTCAATGTGCGTCGTTGGCGCGAATACAATGGCGTGCTCTATGTCTCTGTCGGTATTCTCCATCCGGTCACGGGCAAGAAGATGGGTGCCGTGCTGAGATGGTACGGCGACAAGACCGACCCATGGAACTTCCATATCGTTGGTCTGCAGGACGACGAGGCGGCAGAGATTGCCGTCTTCAACAACCGCATCTATGTCGGAACCTGGGGCGCTCTCTCCCGTGTCTATGCCGGTCCCGAGATACCCGCCGACGGCATGCAGCCTGTCTCCATAGACAGCGAGATGTGGCAGTCGGTGTGGAGCACTGCCGTTGCTGAGCCTTCGCCAACCTTCGGACGAGCCATCACCGCTATCGCCGGCTTCCATGAGTGGAAGGGACATCTCTATTGGGGAGTGTTCTGTCCGGACTATTATATGCTCGCACAAGCACAGGCTATCTACGGTACTCTGACTTCGCCCGACGCCCTCGCGTTCATTCTCGGCAACTACCGCACGCCGTCGTTCTGGCGTCTTGACAAGGACAATGTCTGCGAGATGCTCTATGGCGAGACAGAGAACCCCAAGCCGGTATATGCCGCCGACGGGAAGACGATAGAGTCATGGGTGTTCGAGTCTAACGGCCTTAAGCCGAAATGGGGCAGGGGAGGCTTCGGAAACTTCTGGACGATATATATCTGGGCTCTCAACGAATACAACGGCAACCTGTATATCGGCACGATGGACCTCGGCAACCTTGCCGATGCCGTAGGCTCAAGCAGCTTTCCCGCCGACACGTTCTCGTCTCTCGCCTCGATGCTCGGCCTCGACAAGAACGAGTACGGCTTCGAGCTGCTGCGCATGACAGACGAGGAGACGGCTCCGAAACTCGTCACCACCAACGGCTTCAACAACAGCGAATCGTACGGCTTGCGCAACCTCGAGCCTTTCGACAACAACCTCATCATCGGCACCGCCTCTAACTCAAACCTCGTGCCTCACGGCGGCTGGCATATCCACACGCTTCGCGAGAAGGACATCATCACTGGCGTAGAGCCGGCAGAGATGGTGAAGCCGGGCATCATCATGCAGCGCAACGACAGCTACATCAACTTTGCCACCGTCGATGGCTCTGCAATACGCGAGATTCGCGTGTATGACGCCTCTGGCAGAATCATCACGTCAGCCAAGCCTATGCTTCACATCGCCTCGCTGCCTCTCGCCGGCGTGCGTGGCATAGCCATCATAAAGGTGACGGGTGCCAACGGCGAATGGGAGGTGAAGCTTGCCGAGTGACACCTCCCCGTATTCTTAGCCCAGGCAGAAGAACACATGACAAGACACCGCCCCTCCCCGTATTCTTCGACCAGGTCTAAGAACACACATAGTGCATAAGCGAACAGAAAAAAGGCTTGACCGCATTTCCGGTCAAGCCTTTTTTCTGTTATATATGCCGCTGATGGCAGACGCGCCGTCAGGCTATCTCACATATTTCTTTCCGTTCATGATATACACTCCGCGGCGCAGCGGCGATGCGATGCGCTGTCCCTGTATGTTGTATAAGGCAGGGGAGGAGAGGGCTGCCGGAGTCTCTGTCTCCGTCTGTCCGATGGCGGTGTCGATGGCGTAGGTGAATGTTATTTTCGCGAACATCTGCTTGTTCTTTCCCGCTGGATCGACGTCGCTTGTCGTGATGAGGCTGTTGTCGAAGGTGAGCACAATATTCGTTTTCGCCTCGAAGCCCGACAGATTTGTGATGGCCGGTTCCTGCCCTGCTGTGCCGCCCGGCAGGGTGACGGTGCTTTTGAGTACAGACGACTCGCTGCCGTCGATGTTCACCGCCGTGAGGAAGATTGAGCGGTCAGCCGTTTTCGATGTGTTGTTGCTGTACGCCTCTATGCGCATCCCGGTGATGACATATCCCTCGTTCACTTTGAAGGTTAGTGTGTTGCCGTTGTTGCCCGTGCGTATCTTTATGTATCCGTTGGATGTGCTTGCCGTCATCTCTCCGTTCTCTCCTGCCGTGTAGCATATGCCCTTTACTACGGCTTTGTCTTCAGAGGGGGTGACGAGAGCCTCAGTATCGTCCTGTGTCTCCGCTGCCTGGACCGGTGCGTGGCTTTTTACGTTTGTCTGGTATGTGGCGCCGTCGATGCCGAGGCGGTCGGGCAGGCTGTATCCGAGGTGCGGCGGCTGGTTGTATGACGAGTTCTGCCATGCTATTCCCATGCGGTAGATATGGTCCTGCATGAGGCACGTCACTTTATGTTCCGTAGGTTCCGGCGTGGAGTAGATCAGCAGTTTGCATGTCGATGCGCTCCAGTCGGGCTCGTATTCGTACATTATCAGCTCTTCCCGCCAGTCGCCGAGTATGTCCGCCTGCAGACATGGCGTTGCCTTTGTCGTGTTGCACGCCGACGGGTTGCCGTATTGTGCAAACTCCATGAATGTCGCGATGCTGTTTGTGGCAGTGTTGAAGCATCGTATGCGCGGAGCGCATTTCCCGGTCTCAGAATCGTAGCGTCCGTCGAAGGTCTGGTCGTACGGGTCGGCGGTCCAGTATATTCTGAAGTTCGTGTCGGCTTTCTTTGCCAGCACGACGCTGCCGTCTGTACACGAGTATGTGTTGCCGTCTGCCGACGACCAGAATTCCGAGCCCCGGTTTGCGGGAATGAAGTCGCACGCCAGTCCTCTTCCGTTGTCTCCTGAGCTTGTCGCGCTGACGAGCAGTGTGCCCGTCGTGGCGTCGTGTACGTCATATCCGTAAGGGCTATCCTCGTGCGGCATCATCACTTCAAGCCCCGGGCGGTCGGGGCAGAGGTCAGCGAGATGTATGGCGTCGCCGTGTCCTTTCCCGGTCGAGCAGAGCAGGCTGCCGTCGTATGATACCGTGGCTCCTCCGGTCACAATGTCATCGTGTCCGTCGCCGTTGACATCACCGATTGATATGCCGTGTACACCCTGTCCGTAGCTCGATGCCTCTGTTCCGCTTTTCGTCACTGTTCCGTTTGCGTCGAAGACTTCCCATTTCCCTTTGGAGCCTTTGTGCAGCCATCGTGTGGAGAGCTGTTTGCCGTTCCAATCTACAGCCCACAGGAAGCAGTAGGTGTAGTATCCTCGCTGCATTATAGCAGATGGCAGGTGTCCTTCTCCGTCGAGATATGCTACGGCGGCGTTGTATCGCTCGCCTCTGTTGTACGACGTATCGCCCCACGACGAGCTGTATTCGCCGTCGGCTGTCGGGAAGTTCACCAGGGCTCTGTTTGGCGAGTACCAGATGGTGTGCATCGCTTCTCCCGTCATGCCGTTGAAGACGGTGAGCAGTTCTTCGCCTGCCGTGACACGTCCATTTGAGTTGACGTGTGTCGCGGTGTTGTCAATGCCTTTGATGGCGGGGTCTGTCGCTGCCTCGCTGACATAATGTCCCTTGCCGTCTTTTGTTCCTGCCGCAGTCTTGAAAATTACTTCCGCTTTCCCGTCACCGTCGAAGTCATATACGAGGAACTGCGTGTAGTGGTTGCCTGAGCGTATGCCGTAGCCGGTGTCTATCGTCCAGAGCGGTGTGCCGTCCATCTCGTAGCATGAGATGTATGCGGGCGAGGAGTGTCCTTCCTTTCCGCTGTCGCGTGCGTTGTCCGGCATCCATTTCAGCACGAGTTCGTATTCTCCGTCGCCATCGACGTCTCCCACTGAGATGTCGTCAGGGCGGTAGCGTCCTGTCGTCTTGCCTGCCGCGTCTTTCCTGCTTTTCGGGCGTGCGAGTTCGATGGATGTGTAGATGTTGTCCCATGCCTTTGTCTCGCTTGCCGAGCCGGATGTCTCGATGCGGTATGTGTCTCCGGCTTTTCCGTCTTTATCGACGAAGTTTGTCTTTGTCGTGATGTCGCTTGCTATCAGCGTGCCGTTGCGATAGACGTTGAACGCCTGGGTTGGTGCGTCGCTTTTCAGCGACCGCCACGAGACGAGTATGCCCTGCGATGTCGTGACCGCCACGGATGCCCGTCCGATTCTCTCTTCTGTCTGCTGTGCTGATGTCGTCAGTGAGCACGCAAGCAAGAGAGAGCATAAGGTAAATGTTCTCATTTTGAAATAAAGATTAGGTTAGTTAGATCTGGGTTGTTTCTTTTTATTTGACGAGTTGACAGTACATTCAACTTGTTTACTTGTCAACTCGTCACTGTATATAATCATTTCATCGCCATGCGATATATTTCTCTCGAAACCTCGGGCGTGATGGTGTAGTAGTTTCCGAATGCTTGTCCTTTGTTCTCGTGCAGTTTTCTGACGAGCGTGTCTATGTCCGGCTCCGGTATGCCGAGTTCAGGCAGTGTGACCGGCAGCCTGAGCGTGTATTTGAAGAAGCTGCGCAGGCGTTCCACGCCCTGCATCGCCACGTCTTTCTTCTCTTTCTCGTCCATGAATCTCACTTCCGGTGTCGATGCCTTCACTCCCATCACTCTCACCGCCATCTGCGCCACCTTGTCAGGATGGTGCTGCGCCATGTATGTGAGGTATGCGGGGAACATCACCGCCAGTCCAGCACCGTGTGTCACGTCGTACAGTGCCGACAGCTCATGCTCTATGGCGTGTGTTGACCAGTCTTCGTCTCTTCCGGCCGAGCAGGTGTCGTTGTGAGCCACCATTCCGCTCCACATGATGTTGGCGCGTGCGCCGTAGTCTTCGGGGTTTCGCATGACACGTTCTGCCGCGTCGAGTATGGCGAGGATTGTTCCTTCAGCGAGGCGGTCGCCAATCATCACGTCTTCTGTGTTTGAGAGATAGCGTTCGAGTATGTGCGCTATCATGTCCGCGATGCCCGATGCCGTCTGCCATGCGGGTAGTGTGAAGGTCAGCTCTGGGTTCATGATAGAGAATTTCGGGCGCAGCATCATCGGCTGTTTTATTCCGAGTTTCTGCAGTGTCTCCTCTCGTGTGATGACGGCGTTGCCCGAGCCTTCAGATCCGGCGGCGGGTATGGTGAGGACAGTGGCGAGCGGCAGTGCTGATGTTATCTTCGCTTTCTGGATGAAGAAGTCCCAGAAGTCGCCGTCGTACGGCACTCCGACACATATCGCCTTTGCGGTGTCTATTACCGAGCCTCCGCCTACGGCGAGGAGGAAATCGACGTTCTCTTTGCGTGCGAGGTCGATGCCTTCATACACTTTCTTGTCTGTGGGGTTGGGCCTCACTCCGCCGAGCAGCACGAGGTCGATGCCGGCGGCATGGAGGTTGTCAGTGACGCGGTCGAGCAGTCCGCTCTTCTTTGCCGACTGTCCGCCATAGACCACCATCACTTTCTTCGCGCCGTATTGCCGTGCGAGAGAGCCTACTTCCTTTTCCGTGTCTTTGCCGAACACGAATTGTGTGGGGCTGTAGAATGTAAAGTTGTTCATTGTATTTTAATTTAAGATGACGGGTTGATTGTTTTCAGAAGACAATAGAGATACCGGAAACAACAGTTGGAACGGGCGCAACGGGTGGGCTGTCACGGGCTGGCATACAACGGGGACAACAATATTCACCATTCAGCCGTGGTTGTCGTCCCTCAAAAAAACAAGGCTGTCAGCTGTTGTTGCCGTCAGGAAACCAACAGGGAATTGTCTTCATGCGTTGGCTTTCTTCACCTTCTTGAAGAGGTCTGATGCGAATACGAGGTCGTTTAGCTTCTCGTTGTCAGAGTTCATGACGAGCGTCTTGTCGCCCTCCCATTCTTTCTCGCCCTGATAGATGAAGATGATGTTGTCGCCGATGCCCATGACGGAGTTCATGTCGTGGGTGTTGATGATTGTCGTCATGTTGAACTCTTCTGTGATGCCGTGCAGCAGCTCGTCGATGACGAGGGATGTCTTGGGGTCGAGGCCGGAGTTCGGTTCGTCGCAGAATAGGTATTTCGGGTTCATCACGATGGCTCGTGCAATGGCCACGCGCTTCTGCATACCGCCGGATATTTCACCCGGGAACTTGTCCTGCGCCTCGAGCAGGTTGACACGGTCGAGACAAGCCTGTGCCCTTCTCACACGGTCGCGGCGGTTCATCGTCGAGAACATGTCGAGCGGGAACATGACGTTCTCGAGCACGGTCTGCGAATCGAAGAGCGCCGCCGACTGGAATATCATGCCCATCTCGCGGCGCATCCGGATTTTCTCTTCCTTGCCCATCGTCACGAAGTCGCGGTTGTCGTAGAGCACCTCGCCGCTTGTAGGCTCGAGCAGCCCCACGAGGTTTTTCATCAGCACCGTCTTGCCGGAGCCCGACTGTCCGATGATGAGGTTTGTCTTGCCGTCGTGGAATGTGGCGTTGATGCCTTTCAGCACCGCCCGTCCGTCGAACGATTTGTATAGATTCCTTACCTGTATCATTTCTTCTTTCCGGTGTTAGATAGGCGTTTCCTTCAGCTCAGCAGTTTTGTCAGGAAGACGTCAGAGAAGAGTATGACGACCGACGATGTGACAACCGCCGATGTCGATGCCTTGCCCACCTCCACCGAACCTCCTCCTACGGTGTATCCGTAGTATGATGCTACGCTTGTGATGATGAAGGCAAAGACCTCGCTCTTGATGATCGACATCCACACGAACCATGAGTTGAACGAGTGCTGCAGCCCCAGCGTCAGGTCGTCGGGCGGCAGGATGTGTCCTATGTATGCCGTGGCGTAAGCCCCTACGAATCCCATCCCGTTGGCGAAGATGACGAGGAAGGGCATCAGCGTCAGCATACCCAGAATCTTGGGCAGTATGAGATAGGCCGCCGAGTTGATGCCCATGATGTCGAGGGCGTCAATCTGTTGCGTCACGCGCATCGTGCCTATCTCCGACGCGATGTTCGAACCCACCTTGCCGGCGAGGATGAGACACATGATCGAACTGGAGAACTCGAGCAGCATAATCTCGCGTGTCGTGTAGCCCGACACCCATCGCGGCATCCAGGGCGACTGTATGTTCAGCTTCATCTGTATGCATATCACCGCCCCGATGAAGAAGGAGATGAGCAGCACGATGCCGATGGAATCGACGCCGAGGGCGGACATCTCTTTCACATACTGCCGCGCATAAACGCGCAGGCGCTCGGGGCGCGCAAACACCCTGCCCATCAGGATGCAGTATCGGCCGAATTTTGTCAGCAGTCTATGTATCAGCATATAACAGTGGTTGGCTTGGATGATTTGGCAGCACGCAGGCTGCCGCACCGTGCGGTGCGTTCTTTTGCCTGCAAAATTACAAATTATTCTTGACTTTCGCACACCCTTTTGTCATTTAAATAGTTAAATAAGGTTTAAGAAAATGCTGACACAACAATTATTCGCGTGATTTTTAGTAACTTTGCGCTCTGATTGCGATTGACATCAATAAAGTATATACATAATATAATAAGAAAACAGACAAATGAATATCTCATTCGACAATTCTGCAAAGACAAGCGGCAAACTCACTATCACTATCGAAGAGGCCGACTATCAGAAAGATTTCGAGAAAGAGCTGAAATCCTACCGCAAGCGCGCCAATGTGCCCGGCTTCCGTCCCGGCAATGCCCCGATGGCGATGGTAAAGCGCCAGATAGGTCCGTCGCTCCTCATTGACGTGCTCAACAAACTCGTCGGCAAGACAATATACGACTATGTCGGCGAACAGAAAATCGATATGCTCGGCGAGCCGATGCCTTCGGCAGAGCAGACACCTATCGACATCGAGAAGCCGGCTCCCTACACCTTCATGTTCGACATCGCCATCGCGCCCGAACTGAATGTCACCCTCGGCGCCGACGACACCATTCCTTACTACAACATCGCCGTTGACGAGAAACTCGTTGACAGCCAGGTGGAGATGTACGCAGGCCGCAACGGCTCGTACGTCAAGGCAGAGACATACACCGACGGAGACATGCTCAAGGGCGACCTGCGCCAGCTCGATGCAGAGGGCAATACCCTCGAGGGCGGCATAACGCTGTCTGAGGCTATCATCTCGCCGAAATACATCAAGAACGAAGAACAGCAGAAACTCTTTGCCGACGCAAAGTTGGGCGACATCATCACGTTCAACCCGCGCAAGGCATACGAGAACGACACCGAACTCGCCGCTTTCCTCAAGGTTGAGAAAGAGCAGGTCTTCATCTACACAGGCGATTTCAGCTATCAGGTGACAGAAGTGTCGCACTACGAGCCGCACGCCATCGACGCCGAACTCTTCTCGCTCGCTTATCCTGACGCGGAAATCAAGGACGAGGCGGAGTTCCGCACACGCATCGCAGCAGACATCGAGAAGCAGCTGAAAGAGAACGCCGACTTCCGCTTCATCGCAGATATGCGCAAGGCGGCAGAGAAGAAGGCAGGCGAAGTGGCTTACGACGACGAACTCATGAAGCGCATCATGCTCGCAAACAACAAGGACAAGGACAACGACTATGTCGAGAAGAACTATGCCCCGAGCATCAAGGAACTGACATGGACACTCCTCAGAAACAAACTCGCACAGCAGTTTGAAGTGAAAGTGGAGGAGAACGACGTCCGCGAGGCTGCAAAAGAGATGACGAGAATACAGTTCGCACAGTACGGAATGCCTAATGTGCCGGAAGAGTATCTCGAGAAATACGCCGAAGACATGTTGAAGAAAGAAGACAGTGTCAACCATCTCGTAGAGCGCGCACTCGACGTGAAACTCGTCGCTGCGGTGAAAGCGGCAGTGAAGCTCGACAAGAAAGACATCACTGTTGAAGAGTTCAACAAACTCGCAGAGAACGACTGATACGACACTCCGGCGGCTGTGATTGCAGACCGCACATGATAAGACATGAAAGCATGGCACACGCCATGCTTTTTTTATGCCCCACACCGGCCGCCGCCGGCATGACGTCAAAATGCCATCCGTGTAGCCCGATGATACTTTTTTGACATGATTTTTTTGCAGGAAAATCAGTCTTCTTTTGCCCGTAAGACACAATTCTGCCGCCGTTTTATGCTTCCGCCTGTCCGAAAAAAGCCGTTTCGGGATGCCGGAAAGTCATGATGAGCCTCAAAAACACACTATTTTACATCGCAAGACAGTCTTTCTTGCGATGCAAAACAGTCAACCTTGCAGCGCAAGATAGTCAAAGTGAGCCGCCTGATAGACTATCTTGCCTCCGGGACCCCCTTCCCGGTGCATAAACAGCCCGTTTTACGCCCCTCGTACAGCAGTCCGCCAGCCCTCCGCCTGCCGGATTTCCGAAAATCATGATGTCAAGAAAGTGTCATCCACCCCCGTTTTCCTCCACGCACTGATACTATTTTACTCAAGATTCGCATGTCTGTGACCTGCTGTTTTTTTTACGACAACAGAGACAACAATGACAACGGTCTGCTTACTACGAGCACTGTGTTGTCTGTTGACAACAACAAAAACAACTTTTACCAGCCTAAAGGCTGGTTGCCACTTGAGACTTGTTGACGAGCTGTCTTTAAAAATACAGGCGTAGTTGACAAAAAATAAACAGGCGTAGTTGACGAGTAAAACCAAGTTCACAACAGTAATCTTGTTGTCTCTGTTGTATGTCACCTCGTGACATCCCGCAGTTGCGCCTGTTCTTCTTGTTGTTCCTGTTGTCTCTGTTGTCTTTAAAAGATAAGGCGTAGTTGACGAGATGTCGTTAAAAGACATCGTTGTCGTTAAAAAACAAACAGGCATAGTTGACAGCCACGCAGAGAGCACGAAACTGTTAAATTGTTTTTCAAACATAGCAATTTCGTGTTTTTTTTTCGAGAAAGACAAAATATTTGTGTAATTTTGTCGGATAAATGCAGGTCGGCACCTGCCAAACCAAACCCGCAAAAATGAAAAGACTATCCTCCTTCCTCCTCCTCGCCCTCGCCGTGCTGTCGCTCTCGTCATGTTTCAAGGACGAGGAGCCCAATGCCGAATGTGACATCCTGAAGGCATGGGTGCATGTCGATGATGTCGCCGATGTCTTCTTCCAGAAGTCAGACACCGTCGTCAATGTCCTCTACAGCGCCAGCAACATCGAGTTCAGCGTGAGGCGCAAGGCTGACCTCACCAACCTCGCACCCCTCTTCGACATCACCCCCGGCGCCACCATCACGCCCGCCAACGGCTCGGCGCACGACTTCTCGCAGGGACCCGTCACATACACCGTGACATCTGAAAGCGGAGAGTGGAGCCGCAAATATCAGGTTGGTTTCAAACCCATAACCGTCATCAAGCGCGACACCATAACATTCGAGTTCGAGAACTTCGCCATCAACGAGGCGAACAACGAGAAATACTACCGATGGTATGAGACCGAGCTTGACGGATCGACACTCGAATACTGGGCAAGCGCAAACGCCGGCTTCGCCATTGCGAAAGGCAGCGCCGCGGCTGACGAATACCCCACCGTGCCCGCAGAAGGCTACAACGGATGGGGCGTGAAACTCGTCACACGAAGCACCGGAGCTTTTGGACAGATGGTGAAACGCCGCCTCGCTGCCGGAAACTTCTTCATCGGAGAGTTCGACCCCCTGCCCGCACTCACCGAAACATTGAAATGCACGCTCATGGGACGCCCCTTCGTCGGCAAACCCGTCACCCTCTCCGGCTTCTACAAATACAAGGCGGGAGAACAGATGCAGGACAAAAACGGCAAGTTTATCGACGGAAAGGACGAAGCAGCCATATACGCCGTCTTCTACCTCAACCACGATGCCGAGGGCAACGAGGTGATGCTCTACGGCGACGACTGCAAGACGAACAAGCACATCGTGGCGATGGCTGACATGACAACAATACCCGAGACCGACGACTGGACATACTTCGAGATACCCTTCGAGTTCCGTTCGCCCATCGACCCCGAACTTGTAGAGAACCGCGGCTACAGCCTAACCGTCGTCTTCTCGTCGAGCAAGAACGGCGAGACCTACGAAGGCGCCATCGGCAGCACGCTCTGCATCGACAACGTGAAGGTGGCGTGCGAGACTGAAGAGTAAGCCCCGCCCCGCCTTCCTCCTCCGCCCCCTCCCGTATTCGCCGACCTGGTCGGCGAACATCAATCCCCCATCCGAAACCCAAAAGACAATGAGCATACACCCAACCCTCAAGCGCTTCACGCTCCTCCTCCTACTCCTCGCCGCCACCTCAGCGGCACGCGCCATCAGCATCCCCGACAGCCTGAACTACACCTTCAGGCTGGGATACAACATCGGCGGCACGGCTCCAGTCGGAATGCCCGCCACCATACGCAGCATGAACAGCTACGACTTCCAGCCCAACGTCACCGTCGGCCTCGATGTCTGGCGTGACTTCTGGGACAAATGGGGCGTCGCCACCGGCCTCCACATCGAGAACAAGGGCATGAAAATCGACGCCACGGTGAAAAACTACCACATGGAGATGGTGCAGGGAGGAGAACGCCTCGAAGGAATGTACACCGGACGACTCGTCACTGACTGCAACCAGTGGATGATCACCATTCCCCTCATGGCTACATACCATTCCGGCAGATGGCTCCTAAAATGTGGACCCTATGTCTCGTATGTCGCCACAAGCTCGTTCAAGGGATATGTCTATGACGGATACCTCAGAAAGGGTGACCCCACCGGAGACAAAGTCAGCATGGGAGCCAAAGGCGACAACAACCCGACCTACGACTTCAGCGACGACATGCGAAAGTTCCAGTGGGGACTGAACATTGGTGCCGACTACCGCATAGGCAGGCGCATCGGCGTCTATGCCGACCTCTCGTGGGGACTGAACGGCGCATTCAAAAGCTCGTTCAAGACAATAGAACAGACACTCTATCCCATCTACGGCACCATAGGCATCTCCTACAAAATGAAATGACAGTATAACCTATATAAATACAACTAACAGTGAAAAAAATCCTGACATTGATATTCGCCGTCATCTGCGCTGTAGGCGCAACGGCAAAAGACTATGAGAGCAACATCGCAGTCATAGCAAACGGCATGGCGGCAGAATCGTCGCGCAAACCGATAGAAGTGACTGAAAAGACATCGTTATTCGGCAAGAAGACCTACACCCTTAAGTTGAGAGACTTCTCACTCGTTCTCGGTGGCGAGCTCATGGAGGTGGGAGACATCGAAGTCTCAGGGATAGAAGCTACGACTGACGCTGACGGCAACACCGTGCTCTACGCCAACAAGATCGTATGGGTGACAATAAAGGCATTTGGTGGCTCATCCGTGCCCGTCCCCATCGTGCTCAACGGCACCATCAACAAAGACGACGTGCTTGAAGTGCGCCTCGACATCGATCTTGGTGAACTGAAGGTGATTGTAGCTATCTCAAGCGAGGAGTTCCAGATTCCCAACTCCGATTTCGAGGCGTTCCATACAGAGACGATGGGCGGCAAATCTGCCGAAGAGCCCAACCACTGGCACTCCTTCATGAGCTGCACGGGACAGTTTTCCTCCACCGTCTCGTCAGTCATCCACACCTTCCAAGAGACGACAGAGCTGCGCCCCAACACCACAGGCACGAAGAGCGTGAAGGTGGTGTCGGGAAAAGTCATGGGCATCGCCGTTGCCAACGGCACCATCACCACAGGACGTCTGAAGGCAGGAAGCATGACGCCAGCAAGTCCTGAAAACTGCGCCTTCCTCGACCTCGGTAAGGCAGACGCTGATGCCAACGGCGACCCCTTCTACACCGTAATGCGCGCCATGCCAGATTCACTCGCCGTATGGGTGAAGTTCAAGCAGGGGACACCATCTGCCAAATATCCGTACGCCTCCGTCAACGCGGTCATCACCGACGGCTCTTACTATCAGGACCCGCAGGGCGGCGACAACTTCGTGGCACAGGCACAGAACGCCAAGATAGAATCGAAGGGCTTCGCTTGGCAGCGCATCTCGTGCCCCTTCGTCTATAAGGACAACGGCCTCACGCCGCGCGCCATACTCGCCACCATCACCACCAATCCAGAGCCCAGCCAGGCTTCGGGCGACGACGTGCTGTATGTTGACGACCTCGAACTCATCTATAACTCATACCTCACGGACATAAAGCTCGACGGCGCAAGCCTCCCCGGCTTCAAGCCGAATCGCTATGACTACACCGTCGCCGACCTCGACACCGGCAAGCTGACATTCGAGGGGTCGCGCGGAAAGAGGATTTTCACTTACCACGACACGGAGCAAAAGGTTTACACCATCATCTGCTACGCACAGGACCTCATGACCTCCTCAACCTACAAAATCAATTACACCGGATCCATCTCCGCCATCAGCATCGAAGAGGCACAGCCTGCCAAGCCCGCTGTCGTCGGCACATACAACCTCGCGGGTCAGCGCGTGCCGCAGAATGCGAAAGGCATCGTCATAACGAGATATAGCGACGGCTCGTCTGTCAAGACTGTAAGATAATATACCTGTCCTTTTTCGTCCCTCTCCGCATATACGGGGAGGGACAATATATTCCTACACCTATGCTCAGAAACATCATCATCGCATCGCTCTTGACCGTCGCACAGACGGCAGCGGCACAGTCACGCGTCTTCTACGTCAAGGAAATCTCACCGCAGTCGCTCCTACGCCTCTACAAAGCCGTCGGACGAAAGGCGGAAGGACGTGTCGCAGTAAAAATCTCTACCGGCGAGGCTGGAGGACACCACTACCTGCAACCACAACTCATCGCACCACTCGTCGATGAGGTCAACGGCACCATCGTAGAGTGTAACACCGCATATCCCGGCAGCCGCAACACCTCTGAGGCACACTGGCAGACAATCCACCGCCACGGCTTCGACAGCATCGCGGCTGTAGATATCATGGACGAACAGGGCGACATACGCATCCCGGTAAGAGACAAGCGCCACATCAAATACAACATCGTGGGCAGCCACCTCCCGTACTACGACTTCATGATCAACCTCGCACACTTCAAGGGACACGCCATGGGCGGATTCGGCGGAGTGTTGAAAAACGCGTCGATAGGCGTAGCCTCCTCTGCCGGAAAGGCATATATACACACCGCGGGCTACACTGCAGACGTTGACAGCGTGTGGCAGCACGTAGAGAGGCAGGACGCCTTCCTCGAAGCCATGGCTGCAGCTGCGCAGAGCGTACACGAATACTTCGGCAACGGAACCCGTATCATATATATCAACGTCATGAACAACCTCTCGGTGGACTGCGACTGCGACTCCTCGCCCGAGGCTCCGCAGCTCCGCGACATGGGCATCATGGCATCCACCGACCCCGTCGCCCTCGACCAGGCGTGCCTCGACATGGTATTCCGGCACAAAGACACCGAAGGCAACACCGCACAGCCCCTAATACAGCGCATACGTGAGAAACACGGCACACACACCGTAGATTATGCAGAGAGAATAGGCCTCGGCTCGAAGAAATATATCATCACGGAGATAGAATAGCTGACAGTCTCTTTTTTTAGGGGGGGACGACAACAGAGACAACAGAGACAACGCACGCGCACTATGCAAACAAATTGACAGTTGACGAGGAGTGCCCTTGAGCTTGCGAAAAAAAACAAGCTGCCAACAGTAATCCTTGTAGTCCCAGTTGTATCTCACTTCGGATGATATGTCAAGGTACTGTCTTACAGACAGTTTTCCTGTCACACATAATCCCGGGACTATGTCCCGGGTTACGACCGCTTCGCTTAGTACAGCCTTCCAGGCTGAACTTTAACAGTTGTCGTAAAAGAGAGGCACGAAACCTATGACAGCAGAGGTAATCTTGTTGTCCCAGTTGTATGTCACCTCGTGACATCCCGCAGTTGCGTCCGTTCTTCTTGTTGTTTCCGTTGTCTCTGTTGTCGTTAAAAAAAGACATCGTTGTCGTTAAAAAATAAACAGGCGTAGTTGGCGAGATGGCAGTCTTGGCTCTGTTGTCTTGAAAACCACACTGTGATTAACTGAAAAAGGTTGTCACTTTTTGGGAGAGCCAAAATTGCTCCGTTGTTGAAAAAAACTCCGAAAGAGGCGGGTTTCTCGGATTTTATTGCTACCTTTGCCGTGTCTGTCGGTTTCTTTGCATATCCAGGTTTGCAGCACAAGGACCGGTGAAGAATCTGACATGACAGCCCCCGGAGTCCGCCGGCTTTCCGCCTGCCGCAAAAAGGCTTTCGTTGCCCGGGGCGTCTGTAAAAACAGTGAAAAGCAAAAGTGCTGCGGAATTTATCTGAAAAAAAGAAAACATGAAGCTCCATTTCCTTCTCCTCGCATGCTGTCTCACTCTCACAGTCCATGCGCAGACCTCGCGCGAAGAGGTGCAGGCCGACCTCAACAAGGCAGGCGGCGTCTATCTCGTCTATCCCGAACCTAAGGCACAGCCCACTCTGGCCCCCAAGGGCTACACGCCATGTTACATCAGCCACTACGGCAGACACGGCAGCAGATACCTCATCGGGGACAACGACTATCTGTGGGTGACACGGCTCATGCAGAAAGCGGAAGCGGGAAACGCCCTCACACCGCTCGGAAAAGACGTGCTGCAACGTCTGCAGCAGCTGTGGCCGCTTGTTGAAGGACGTGGCGGTGACCTCACGCCAGCCGGCGTGAGACAGCACCGGGGCATTGCGGAACGTATGTACCGCAACTACCCGTCGCTCTTCAGGAAGGGGAAGAAGGTGTCGGCACGTTCTACCGTTGTGCTGAGGTGCGCCATGAGCATGGCGGCCTTCGGCGACAGGCTGAAGGCTCTCGCACCCGACATCGACATAAGCTACGAGGCGACGGAGAAATACATGTGCTACTTGAACTACCACGCACCGGACCCCGAGAACTTCGCCGACTGGAGCAAGGGGGCATGGGTGACGGAATACCGTAAGTTCGAGGCGGAGCACCTCAAGCCGCAGCGTATGCTGAAAGCACTCTTCGCCGATGACACCTTCGTGCGCAGGAATGTCAACGACACCGAACTGATGTGGGGGCTCTATTGGATTGCCGTAGATATGCAGAACATCGACACCGACATCTCGTTCTACGACATCTTCACCCCGGACGAGATGTTCGAGCTGTGGCAATGCAACAGCTACCGCTTCTATGCCTCCAACGCCAACCACGCCGGAAGCAGGGGACACACCGTGGCGAACGCCAACAACCTGCTGCGCAACATCATCGAGACTGCCGACGACGCTCTGAAATGCCCCGAGACAGCTGCCACGCTGCGTTTCGGACACGACGGCAACGTCATGCCGCTGCTCGCAATCATGGGCATAGAGAACTTCGCCGTGAAACTCGACAGCCCGGAGGGGGCGTACAGACAGTGGGCTGACTTCAAGGCATCGCCCATGGCGGCAAACATACAGCTCGTCTTCTTCAAGAACAAGGAGGGCGACATCATCCTCAAGGTGCTGCACAACGAGACGGAGGTGCACATACCGGTGCAGACCGACATCTTCCCCTTCTACAGATGGACGGACGTGAGGGCGTACTACAACGCCATTATAAGCCGCGGAGGGATGATTGACTGACACACGAGACCCAATACGTAGCAGACTTCAATAAACGAAAAAAAACGCCAAGGGCAGCCCGTTGCATACAGGCTGCCCTTGGCGTTGTGTGTCCGGAAACGTAGGGGAAATGTGTCAGTAGAGGCGTATGTTGATCTTCACGCAGTGCGGGACGCTCTTGTCGATGCTGTAACGTTTCAGCACACCGGGTCCGCAGCTGCTGTTGCCTGTGCCGAGAGTGGCGCAGTCGATGGTGAGGACGGTGGCGTCGCGCTCTGACAACTCGTGGTCGTGACGCACGGCTGCGATGTCCTGGGGGGTGTAGTGCAGGGCGGAGAAGGTGAAGGGAGCGTCTGTCGCATCGACGCGGAATGTGCGGCGGTCGGCAGTGCGAAGCGTCACGCATGATGTCTCGCTGTGGTTGCCGCAGTCTTGCGGAACGGGGAAGTGGGCGTATTCTGAACGGACGGTGCTGCTCCATAAGCCGACTGTGCTGCTCTGCCAGCGGTCGGGGTAGGTGTCCCACGGACCGCGGCCGTAGTATTCAATCTGCTCGAAGGCGGAGGGCAGCGTGAGCTGGATGCCCATGCGGGGAAGCTCGGGCAGTGTGCCGCGGCATTCGTATTCCTGTATGATATCGACGGAGGCGTCGGGAAGGAGGCGGACGGTGGTTGTCACGCGGATGCTGCCTTCGGCAAACTGATAGTCTTCTGTCTTGACGGAGCCGCCGCTGACGGTGTCTTTGCTCACGTGAACGATATGCGGCGTGTCGAGTTTGTGGTTTTTCCAGTCTTTCGCAAGCCAGTTGCCGAACGATTTGTCGTTGTCTGTCGGGGCGCGGAAGAAGGTTGCGGTGGCGTTCTCCGCTATGCGGATAGCCTCGTCAGAGGCTTTGCCCGGAGGGGCGGGACGTGTCTCCGAGACATAGTCCATGACGCTGCCCGATATCGGAATCTGGCATTCGTGGCAGAAGGCGGGGTCGCCGGCTGAAGGCAGGTCGCACGCCTTCTTCGGTGTCTTGCGTCGTGTCTGTGACTTCGTGCCGTGAGGGGCGGCTGTCTGCGTGTTTCTCGTGACGAGGATGTTGAGGCGGATGTCGGTGTCCGGCTCGCGCAGGTTGAGGTAGCTGTCTATGCAGGCGAGGTGTGCGCTGTCGCCGGGCTGAACGTCGGGTATGGGAATGGTGAACGGCGTGCCGCGCCTGCCGTTCTTCTGAAGGATGCCGGTGAGGGTGTAGGCGGAGAGCGACGTGTGATGATGCCGGTTGATGACAAACACTTTGTCGCCGTGGCGGCGCAGCTGTACGGGGGAGTAGATGTGCTGAACCTCGCGGTATTTTGCCGTGAGAGAGCGGTCGCACTTCACGACACCGTTGAGGCAGAAGGCCTTGAGGTTGGGCTTGTCGCCGAAGTCACCGCCGTAGAGCACCTTCCCGTCGCGTATGATGCCTTGGTCTGCCCAGTCCCAGATGAAGCCGCCGAGCATACGGGGGTGTGAGTAGATCTCGTCCCAGTATTCCTTGAAGTTGCCGAGGGCGTTGCCCATGCAGTGTGCGTATTCTGATGTCATGACGGGGCGGTTGTCCGTGACGCCGTCAAGCCAGCCGCCGCTGAAGGTCCACTGGCGTTGAGCAATGGCGAGGAGATGCTCCCACCGTGCGTTCTCCGCACGCTCCTTGTCAGAGCCTTCGGGGATGCCGGGGTTGAGATATTCTGCCATGACGCGGGGATAGAAGCGTGAGATGACATCGACGCATGGCGGGTCGGGTGTGGGTCGCGGTGTCTTGCCCCCGCCTTCTGTCGTCCCCTGTGCCCCCTCGTAGTGTACGGGGCGTGTGGGGTCGAACTCGTGCAGCCAGCCTGCCATCGCACTGTGGTTGGCACCGAAACCGCTCTCGTTGCCCAAACTCCACATGACGACTGACGGATGGTTCTTGTCGCGCTCGGCAAGACGGATGACGCGGTCGGTCATGGCGGCGTTCCATGAAGAGAGGGAGGTCAGCTTGCCGCGGACACCGTGGTTCTCGCAGTCGGCTTCGTCGAGGACGTAGATGCCTAATGAATCGCAGAGGTCGTACCAGCGCGGGTGGGAGGGGTAGTGTGCCGTGCGGACGGCGTTAATGTGTGCGCGTTTCATGAGCCGGAGGTCCTGAAGCATGCGCTCTTCGCTCATCACGTGTGCCGTGTAGGGGTCGTGTTCTACCCTGTTGACACCGCGGAAGCGCACGGCTTTGCCGTTGACAAGGAGCTGTCCGTTGCGTATCTCCACCTGTCGGAAGCCTACTTTCTGTTCTATCTGCTGTATCGTTGCGCCGGAGGCATCGTGCAGCGCGAGGCGGAGGGTGTAGAGGACTGGCGTCTCGGCTGTCCATCCTGACACGTCGTTCACGTCAAGTGAGATATGCCCGAACTTACGCCTGCCGCGTTGCGGATACCACTCGTTCATCACCGCAGCCTTGTTTGCCATGTCGAGGATGGGGAGGGCGGGCACGGTGTCGGTGCGTGCCAGTTCTCTGCCCGACGCATCGAGGAGCGTCGCACTGAGGCTTGCCGTGCTGCCGTCGCTGCCGTCGAGAGATTCGAGGTAGGGGTGGACGAGGAGGCGGAAGTTGCGGTAGGTGTTGTCGGCGGCTATGGTGCGCAGCGCAATGTCGCGGATATGAAGGGACGGGGTGTGGAAGAGGGTTATGTCGCGGTGGACGCCGCCGAAGCGCCAGCCGTCCTGGTCCTCGAGATATGAGGCGTCGCTGTATTTGTGAACGGTGAGGCGGATGCTGTTGTCGCCCGGTTTCAGGAAAGGTGTGATGTCAAACTCTGCCGGCGAGTTGCTGCCCTGCGAATATCCCACCTCTTTCCCGTTGATGCTGACGTAGAAGGCGGACATCACGCCATCGAAGCGCAGGAAGGTGTGACCGCCATGCCATGAGGCGGGCAGACGGAAGGTGCGGCGGTATTCGCCCGTAGGGTTACGCTCGATGTATGTAGTGAACGTTTCTTTAGGCTCGTCCATGACGAAGGGCGGACGCACCTTGAACGTGTAGCCGGCGGAGGCGTAAACGGGTGTGCCGTAGCCGTTCACTTCCCAGTTGACGGGGACGTGCAGGGTGGTCCAGCGGGCGGTGCCGACGGCAGCGGGGGTCGGTGCCCAGCGGAACTCCCATTCGCCGTTCAGGCTCATCTCGCTGTCGCCGCGACGGTTGACGAACGGCATGAACCAACTGCGTGCAGGACGGCGGTTGACGTGGAGGACGCTCTGGTCTTCCCACTCGCGGACAGTGGGGGCGACAGCTGTAGTGTCTCCTGCTGCTTTGGAAGGATGAGGCAGGGCGGCGGAGAGAAGCAGAGTATATATAATAATGTGGTGTTTCATTTGCTGTTTTTTATTTTGTCGTCGTCAGTGGCGTTAATATCGTCAGTAACGTAAAATTCATTGTACTTCAAGATACTCAAATTCGACGTTCCTCAGCTTCTGTTTCGTACCCGGCTGTAGCAACTGCAGGCTGTAGCTGCCGGCATTGATTTGTGTGCCGGTGGTTGTGCTGAGAATCTTGAACTTCTTCGGTGTCGTAGGGAAGACGATGTTGCGATCGACGAGTATGCTGCCTTTCTCATCTACGATGCGCATCTGTGCCGTCTGTGGAGCACCGACATTCTTGTAGCGGAAGCGCAGTGCGTATTCTCTTGCCACACCGGGTGTGATGCGGAAGAGTGTCTCTGCCCTGTCGCTTGTCCGCTGTCCTGCGACGGGGGTGTAGCGTGTGGCGGGGAATGCCTCGTCGTCGGCGGGCAGCAACTCTTTAGGCAGGCGCTCTACCTTGTTGGCGTTGATGCTGCTCCAGAATGTGTCGTTGTATGCCCGAAGGGGGAGCACACTGCTGTCGGTCGTGCTGACGGCGATGGCTGAGATGACGGCCTGGCCCGCCTTGACGTCGGGGAAGGAGATGCGGAGATGTCCGCCGCGTGCCTCGGCTGTCACATCCAGACGCCATGCACCGGCATGTCCGGCTTCCGCCCATAAGTCGATGTCTTCTGCCACGATACTGTCGTTGACGGCGACGGAGAAGAGACGCTGGCGTTTGCAGTTGGTCTTTATGCCGCCACCGATGCCAAGCCACGGCTCGGCGAAATAGAGCTCGATGTCGTATGTGCCGTCAGGCAGGGGGAAATCGTAGGCGAGACGGTGTCTGCCGTAGCGGAAGGTCTGGAACAGAGGCCAGTCGCGGGTGCCGTGGATGGGTACGGAAATCTCGCCCTGTGATGCCCTGACAGCCTGCTCGGCAACGGCGAGTGTCTCTGCGGTGAATGCCGTGCCGCCTTTTGTAGAGGCAGGGACGGTGTGGCGTACGACTGCCGTTTCGGCACTGTTTAGTGACATCTTGTCGCTCTGATGTCTGTGAAGCACGTCGCGTCGTGTCGTCTCGTCGATGAACATCTCGCCCCATGATGTGGAATATGTGGCGTCGTCTGCTTCCCAGCGGTTGCCGTAGGAATCGATGAAGGTGTTTCCGCCGCAGTTCATCCTGACAACATAGTTCGCCGGCTTTGACTTCAGAATGTCACGGTTGTTGTCTGCTGCTTGTGGCACAATAGTTGTCCGTAAGTAGAGAGCGTCGAAATCGGGAGCCTGTTCAAGACCGTTGAGTAGGATAATGTCTTCTGCCACGGCCTTGCCATGACGATAGCCTACGGCCCGCAAAACGTTGTACTTGACGAGGCGTTGCTCCCAGAGCATGTGTGTGCCGCGGCGGTTGGCGTTGCGCTTGCGTCCGAGGCAGACCTTGTCCGTAGCGCTGTTGTAGAGCATCACGCTGTCGCAGTTGCTATAGACGGTGATGTCGGTGCGGCGCGGGCCTGTGGCAAGGAAACGGTCTGCCCATGTGTGGGACGCGATATAGACCATAGGGTCGGCATCGGGAGAGACATAGTTTGAACGGTACATGAAATATGCGTCGGTAGGCTGTTCCCAAACGGTTGTCAGGCCTTTGAAGTTCACGGGTCCGATCTTGTCTGCCATACGCCATGCGCCGTCGGGCTGTACGCGCCCCGGGTTGTCGTGTGTGGCGAAAATCCACTGGAAATGTCCGCATACGCTGTCTGCGACGCTCTCTGCCAGACGAACCTTTGTCTCAAGGATGTCTGTCGCACGCTCTTCGCTGTATGATTTCTCCTTACGTAGGGAGTCTGTTGTGGCTTCGCTGTGGAGGCCGAGGGTGCGCCATGCGCCGTATTCGCCGTTGAGGAGCTGGTTGTGTTGTTTCAGCTCGTTGTCGTAGTTGAGTGCCGAGCCTCCGTAGGTGCCGCTCCAGTTCTGTATCACGTTCCAGTCTGTCCCCTCACCTCCGTTGCATGTGGTGACGAGGCGTCCGGAACTGTTGTATGCCGTAGAGCATGTGGGATCCATCTCGCGTATGACGGCGGTGCATTCTTCTGCGAAATCACGCGGCAGCACCGATTCGTTCTGCAAGCCCCATAGGATGATGCTGGGCGAGTTGCGGCGTTCTTTTATCCATTGTCTCATCAGAGACTTGAAATTCTCGCGGAACTGCGGCGTGTCGTACCAGATGTGTGCCGAGAACTGGCTCCAGAAGAGTATGCCTTCCCGATCGAGGATGTCCTGATACAATAGATTGTGCGGCTGGTGAGCCTCGCGGTAGGCATTGAAGCCGGCCTGTTGGATGAGACGCATGCGTGACTCTATCTGCCGACGGGAGAAGGCGTGGCCTGCTCCAAGCAGATGCTCGTATTCGCATGTGCCGTTGATGAACATACGTCTGCCGTTGATATAGAAGCCGGGAGCCTCAGGTACTTCTGCCGCATCACGGATGTTGCTATACGGACGTACCCATCTGATGTCGCGTATGCCATAAGGTGTCTCTGTCTGGTCGGTTGTCTTGCCCCCACGTTTTATCATAGATACGAGATTGTAGAGGTAAGGGGCGTCGGGTTGCCATCTCGTCACGTCATTCACAGCAGCGGTTTGTCTGACGATGCGTGTCTCGTGCGGTGCGAGAGTGAGGTTTTCTGTCAGTCGGAAGACCCGCTTGCCCGATGCCATGTTGAGGTTGTGGACAAGAGAGAATGAGGCTTCGGCTGACGAATAGTTCTTCACCTCGGTTTCTATGAATACCGTGTCGCAGGCGGAGTTGTTCCATACGTGTATTCCGAAAGGTTCTATGCGCACCTCGTCGGTGACTATGAGGGATACGGGACGGAAGATGCCGAAGGGCTGGCTGCCTTCAGAGAATCCCCATTCTGACGAGCATCCGCCGCACACCCATGGCATGTCTGTGATAAGTTCGGGATGGTCGCAGCGCACGGAGAGGCGGTTGTCGCCAGAGACGAGATGGTCGGTGACATCGACGGTCCATGTGGTGCGGCCCACGGGGTGCCGGCTGAAGGTGTGCCCGTTGACGCACAGTGTGGCGAAGGTGCCTACACCTTCGAACTGCAGGAAATATCTCTTGCCGTCCTGCTTTTCAACGGACAGCTCCCTCTCGTAGATTGCCGAGCCGTGCAGGTTGCCGTGCTTCATCTGACGGTAGCCGTAGTAGTCGTCCCAGTTGTGGGGCAGAGAAACGTGGAGGTATTCTCCGCGGCATCTTCCTGCAGTGTCGAGCAGTGCAGTGCGCCATCCCTCGTCGAGCACCGTTATTCCGCGCTTGCCCTTGGGCTGTATGTCGGGGAAGTGTAGATGTGACGTGCCCATGGGCTTGGAGGTGGCGACGGCGATGCCGCGCTGGTTGTCTTTGTTGACGGCACAATAGAAATGGTACACCACTCCGTCGTGTTTCACGACATAACTCTTGTGCGCAAAGAGATTGTCATAGTCTTCGGAGGGAGAGATGAGGTCGTCGCCGTCCCAGTCCTGCCAATGCACGAGGTCTCTCGAAACGGCGAACGTGTTGTAGGCGGAGTAGGGGCGTGACGGGTTGAAAGCCGAGAAATAGAACATGACATACAGCGGCTGTGCCGACGGTCCCTGCACTGCTGTACAGTGTGTGAAGTCGGAGATTTGCGCATCGCCGGTTATGATGCCGGGTTCTTCGTGTGTGAAGACGGGGTTGCCGTCATAGCGTTGCCACCTCTTCATGTTGTCTGAGAGTGCGATGCCTATCCTCTCGGCCTTCAGCCCGTTGGCGGGATTGATACCTCCTGCATTGTAGAACATCACGAAGCGATGTCCCAGTGTGCGTTGTCTGTCTTCATATACCGTGCTTTTGTATTGTATCAGTTTCTCCCACCATTGTGCGTCCTTGTCGTTGATGTGCATCAGCGGTTTGTCTGCCGACTGCCATTCGTGTGGTGTGGTGAGGGCGGCAGAGGCCTGTCTTGTCCACGCCTGTCCGATAAAGAGCGGTGCGTTGACACCTTCGTAGCCCGTGCCTTCGCCTCCGATGTATGTCATCCAGTATTTTCCCTTGTATGGGCTCATCCTGTATGTGCCGTCCCACTGCCAGTCGATGAGCGAGGGGAAGCCTCCGCGCTGGTTCATGTCCCATCCGGACTGTTTGTAGTCGAGGATGCAACCGAGAGTGGTCCAGTGCAGAAGGTCGCTGCTTTCTGCAAGCCACGTGGTGTAGCCGCGACCGTCTGTCCCGCCACTGCCGTTATATACGACGTATGTCATATACCATCTGTCTCCTTCGCGATAGACGGTGGGGCAGTCGATTTTGTGTCCCTCGTCAGCCGGTGCGACCACCATACCGTATTTGTAAGGTGTCTGCACCTCGTCGTATATGCGCTGCATGACATCATGACTGACACTCTGTGCAGCTGCGACAGAGAATATATATAAAGCGGTAAGCAACAGTCTTGTTCTCATTATGGAAATGTTTGGAAGTTTATTATGGAAGTGTGTCCGGGGGGATAGCCTTAGTGATTGTGACACCTTTAATAGAATAGCCAGTCGATGGCACTGTCGGCTCCGGCAAGAGCGGCATCGCGCGGTGTGATGTTGTCGGATGTTATGCCTGCCACAACGAGGAATCCCTTGGGTAGCCGTAGAGTGTGTGTGCCTGCCGTGAGATTGTAGGGATGTATGTTGAGCTGTGGCATCCCCTTGATGCGCAGGGCTGATGTGTAGCACGGTTCCTGCTGACCGTATTCGCTTGCCGTAGCGTCAGTTTCGAGTTTCGGAGCCTGGGCATATTTTCTCTGGTCGTCACGGAAATATCCTATCAGCACCGTGACAGGCTTTTCAACAGTCAGTGTGACGGCGGTGCCGTCAGCGCGCTGCTCTTTAGATGCTGTTATGTATGCTGTAAGCCCGTCAAGTTCTGTAGCATAGTCTGTCACGAGAGAATCGAGGTCGGAAAACAGCTTGGCGTCTTTCTTCATCTTCACTGCCACGGGTGTCTTGCCGTTGATGCTGAGGGCAGTCACCTTTGCATCGCGCAGGGCTTTGACCACCGTCTTCCTCTTGTCTGCAGGCTGTGGCATCTTCAGCATAGCGATATTCTTCTTAAGGTTGGCGAGCTCCTGTTCGTAGCACGGCAACAGTTCCGTCCAATGCTTCATTTTGCCGTTGTCGCCTCCGATAGGTATTCGCCGCATTGATGTCTGCATACTGTTGGCATATCGGTAGGTGGCGGATGTAAGGGCGGTGAGGGTGCGGTAGTGTGCGAGGCTCTGCTCGAGAAGCGGCACTGCGGCATCAAGTTCGGAGATGTCCTGTGTGTATTTGTAGTTCAGGACATGCTGGCAAGCCTTCACTTTCAATGCGAAGGCGTAGGCGAACTCCTTGTAGCAGTGAATGTCGTTGCGCAGGCGTGCAAACTCATCTGTCTTGCGTGACACTCCGGCTGCTGCCTTGTCTATAGCCAGGACGGCTTTCTCTCCATGTTCGATACACTGTTGTATGATGTCGAGGGGCAGTTCGCCGATGTGTTCGCGTGTAGCTGCCGCCTTGGTGTTCACGTTCGTCGGGAAGTTCTGGTTGACTGGCAATGGTGCGTTATGCTCTTTTGCCACATATTCAATGAGTTTCTCGCCGTCGGGTCCGCAGCTTTCGTAGAATCCCGGATAGACGGTGTATTTGTACGGATTGACAATCTGCGAGCAGAACATGCCGAGCAGCAGCGTCTGTCTGTTGCCTTCTGTGATGCCGAAACGTCTCAACAGTTTTGGTGCAATCTCTCCGCTCTCTTCAAGTGCTGTTCGTATGAGTGCGGCGTTCTCTGCCGTCGTGCCATAGACGCTGGCGAGAGTGTCGTTCCAGTAAACTGTCTCGTCCGTCCGGTTTCTGTGGCAGTTCCAAGCGTATCGTCCCCATGCGGCGAACCACATCCAGTCTCTGTCCAACTGCTTCAGACGGTTTGTCGTGTCGTTGTTGATGCTGTCGGCGGTATAGGGCCAGTCCCAGTAGGAGGCTTGGGGATAGAGGTGCAGCGCATTTGCGTGATGGGCGTTATGCATTGCGTTCACTGTCTTCTGTATGAAATCGGGCGATGACCATCTCCAAGGTTCAAGGTTGGCGAGGATGTGTACGTTGGAGATATGTGTTGAACCTAAAGCAGCGAGAGCGCGGTGCGTTTCGCCCCACGGACCTTGCGGGGTGTATGTGGTGAGTGATTCGCCGTTGTATTTGTTCATCGTGTAGAGATTCTTGTACAACGGCAGCGAAGCTTGCATCACCATCTCGCAGTTTGTGTCGTGCGCACGCAGCAGCACCGGAGGCTCGTCTGTGCGCCCAAGGCTCTTCAGACCGTCCTTCACGGCGGGGATAATAGTTTTCGTCATCCATTCTACATCATCCTCGTAGGTGTCCATCGCCTCTCCGAGACAGACAAGAAGCCCTACGTTGGGATAGTTCTCGATAAATGCCTTCACTGATTTGTATGTATAGTCGTGCAGAAGCGGAGTGATAGGGCGGTGGCGATCTTGAGTCTTTATGCCGTAGTGTTCGGCAAAGGGTTTTGATACGAGAATGTTGTAGAACATCTGTATTACGAAGATGCCACGTCTGTCGGCCTCGTTTGTGAGGAAGGCGAAAATCTCCTTGTTCTTCTCGAACGTGGCATCGTCAACCTCAACGGCGAAGGGATAGTCGGTGAGTTTCACAAGCGATGCGAAAGGATGACCGTTCCATAGATAGACGGAGTTCATGCGGTTTGCGACAAGCATGTCAAGATACTCTATCCACTGCTGTTTGTCGTAGAACCATGGGAAGAGTTCTGGCGTATAAGGATATTCATACACCTGCCTTCCGGGCAGGAGGTATGGCTTCTGTATTCCGATGCATCCGCCTCTGAGCACCATCTCCGGAGCGTCGGAGATGGTTGCGGGCAGCTGCGTGAAACTCTTGTTGCGCAATTGTGCTGCAAGCTCGTCGCATCCGTAGATACATCCGGTGCCGTCGTTGCCAATCACTTCTGTGTATGCGTGTGGCTTCTTCTTACCCTTTATGGTGGTGTTGATGGTGAACCCTTCTTTCTTCCCGGCATTGTCTGTCGCCAGCGAGAGCGTGACATGGTGGGCGGCTTTCTTCTCTCTCCGCCCGGTGGTCACCACGATGTCGTAGCCGAGTTTCTGCAGTTGCTTCTGCAGATATTCTGCCGCATATTCCACTCTGTTGTTTTTTGTCTGTGGCAGCACGATATTCACTGTCTCTGCCATGCTGCTGACAAAGAACATGGCGAGGAGAATGATGGATAGTATGTGTTTCATAGTTTCTTTTAGTTGGCGAGTGAACAAGTTGACAAGTTGACAAGTTGGCGAGTTGACAGTTATTTCACTCGTCAGCTTGTCAAATTTAGAAATTCAGCTTTACTTGTTTGTAAGCGATACGTTGTCTTCTCCATGTGTAGATACAATGCAGCGAGCCGTCTTTTCCCTGTATTATTGAAGGGTAGGAATACTGTCCTATCGGGCTGTCTTCGAGCGTGAGGAAATGCTTCCAGTGCAGTCCGTCTTCCGAAACGGCGAGCGAACAAGGTGTACGAGAGCCTTTCTTTGTGCCCGGCACGGTATATACATTATTATATATCATAATATGCCTGCCGTCGCGTAGTGTGACGGCATCTGTTCCCGACTGGTTCTGCGGCACGTCAAGCAGAGTGACAGGTGTCCAGGAGTCTCCTCTGTCGCTGCTGAATGTCGATGCGAGTCTGCCGTTGCGTGTTCGTCCCACAAGCTGCAGACGTCCGTCTTTGTGTTTCAGTATAGACGGTTGTATGCAGTCGATGGGTCTCGGCTTCGCACCCTCTGCAGGTATAATCTCCGGCATCTTCCCGTCTTTGGGTAGCACCGGTGTCATGTCTTGTGTCAGTATGGCATCTTCTCTCGGAATGTTAACGTATTTCCATTCGTTCGTGCCGAGGTCAAGAATCTCCACATGGAACTTCCATCCGCCTTTCCCTTCTGTCGAAGAAGGGCATACGAGGCGGTTGTCGATAATCTCGGGTTTGTTCTTCACGGGTCCGAGGAATCCTTCCGGCAGCGGCTGTTTGTCGCTCCAGGTCCGTCCTCCGTCGTTCGATTTTGCCACCCATCCAGTCCAGTCCGCAACATTAAGTCCTATTTTGAAGAAAAGCCATAGCTCTCCCGACGGAATCTGGAAGATTACCGGATTCCAGCAAGCCTTCCTGTACATCCCTTCAGTCTGCTTCAGGTTAGTTCCCTGTCCGCTCTTTGCCTGCTGCCATGTTATGCCGAGGCTCTTCACAGGTCCTACGGCGGCTTTCGCACAAGTGGTGTCAACCCCTGCTATGCGTGCGTTTTCCGAACCGAGAGCGAATACGCCGTCGGCTGCGAGGACAGGCTCTGTCCAGGTGTCGCTGCCTTTCTTCTTTATCTGTGTCCAGATGCACACGTCCGGGTTGCGCTCTTTTGTCCCTCCGAAATATGTAGCGACGAGGTCGCCGTTCTTCAGTTCTACGATTGACGAGGCGTGTGTCTCTGGATAGACGGATTGGTCATATACGAACTCATCCTGCTTTATCATGTCCGATGCAGTGGCAATTTTTGCCTTCACGTTGTGTGTGCCTGATCCAACAGTCTTTGTCGTTCCGTCTGGCAGGCAGAGTTCGGCAGAGGTGTTGGCAGGCAGTGTGACGGTCCATTCCACCGTCTCGAGGTTCTTCTTCCATTTTGAGGCGACAGTGCCGTATGGTGTCTCGTATGTGGCATCGATGCTGTCGAGGTCCTGTATTGAGAAATCCGGTGCCATGCGCAGTTTCTTGAAAGCCGCGCTGCCAGGCGCATTCTTTATGCCTGCAAGGCTCTCGTAGTACCAGGTCAGCAGGTCGCCCAGCAGCATGACATGGTTGCCGCTGTTCATGCGCGGGTTGGCGGTGTCGCCGTTCCACAACTCCCATATTGTCGTTGCGCCCTGTTCTGCCATATATCCCCATGAGGGATAGGTTTTCTGTGATGCTATGCGGAAAGCGAGGTCTCCTCGTCCTATTGCTGTCAGTGTGCGCATCAGCCATGATATTCCAATTACGCCGCATGACACATGGTCGTTGTTGAGCGAGATGATGTTTGTCACGAGGTTGTCCTCCACGTCCTTGCGGCAGTCGTCAGGTACGATGCCGAGTGCAAGCGGGAGCAGGTTGCTGGTGGCTGAGTTGTTTCCGTAGAAGACACTGTCCGGATAGAGAGTGTGTCCTGGTTGCATGGATGTGCCTCGCTTTATGTTGAGGAACTTCTTGTTGAAAGCCTCTGTCATCTTCTTCTCCAGGTCAGCGTACATCGCCTTGTCTTGCATCAGTTGCTGCATCTCTGCAAACCTCTGCATGATTCGCAGGTTCATGATGGTATAGGCGGTGGATATGAGGCTGCCGTCTGTCTTGCGCGCCGGATCCTGCGAGTGTATGAGTTTCAGGTCCTCTGGTGGCACGCACCAGTCGCCGTATTTGTCGCAGGTGATGATATGGTCGTCCATATATTCCGTGCAGATATGGTCCATCCATTTCTTTATGTAAGGATATGCGTCGATGGCAGGCTGTTTGTTGCCGTAGTGCCTGTATAGCATATCGCATGTGAAAGGCAGTGCCGACGGCCATGTCACGTCGTCGTTGTAGTAGTTCCAGAATGCCGGTGCGACATCAGAGAACACACCGTCTGAACGCTGTGATTCGCAGATGTCACGCATCCATTTGGCATACAGCCTCTCGTTGCCGAAGAGGTAAGCCTCTCCGCTGCTTCCCACCGTTCTGTCTCCGAGCCACGGCTGTCTCTCATTCCGTTGCGGACAATCGACCGGCATTCCCTTGTAGTTTGACAATATTCCCCACCATGCGTTCTTGAAGACGCGGTTCAGAGTGGTGTTGCTTGTCACCATGGTGCCTGTGATGTCCATGGCATCTGAGACCACTTCTGCAGTCAGGTCGTTGTCAGTGACTTTCTCCATGCCGCTCACCATGGCATATCGGAATCCGTGTGTGACAAATGTCGGATGCCATGCCCTGCCTTCTTCTTTGCCGTTGCATATATATATGTCTTCGGAGAGTGCGTCTCTCAGGTTGTCGAGATACAACGTGCCGTCGGCACGGAGTTTCTCCGCGAAGTTCACACGTATCGTGTCGCCCGCCTTCCCCCTCATGTTCATCTTTATCCATCCCGCTGTGTTCTGTCCGAAATCGACGATATGACACAGTTTTCCGGCTCTTGTCACGCTGACGGGCTTTATAGTCTTCACAACCTGCATGTTTGGTGCAGGCTGTCCTATAACCTCTCCGAGCGGTATGTCTGTGCGTTCTGCCTTCATCCATTCCTTGTCGTCATATCCTGTTGTTGCCCATTCGCCCAGTTCCAGACGTGCGTCGTATGTCTCGCCGTCATATTCGTTGTTCGAGCGTATCGGCCCGTTGGCAGTGATGCTCCATTTCTCGTCGGTACAGAATTTCTGTTTTGTGCCGTCTGCATACTCCACGATGATATTCACCCGGCATTTTGGAAATCCCATGAACGGGCATTTGTACGGTTTCGATTGCCGCATGGGGAATGCCCTGCCTGCTCCAAGCACTATGCCGATACATGATGTCGAAGGCTGTGGTGCCAGTGCGGTCATCGTTGCGATGTCGCCGTGTCTGTTTGCATCCTGCTCCGGCTTGAGGGCTTGTCGTCGCAAAGCGTCTGTGATGTCGATGGTGTTGTAGATTATTGACCTGCGAGTGTCTGTTGGCTGAGGTGCAAGGACATCGTTTCCCTGCCGTTCTCCGTTGACATACAGCTCGTACAATCCCACGGCAGCGACATACGCTGTCGCACGGCGTATCTCCTCGCCCTTCAGCGTGATTTCTTTTCTCAGATAGCGTGCTGCTATGCGTGTCCTGTATCCTTGCTGCTCGCCTTCGAGACAACGGTCGATGCCTATCCACCGTCCTCCCCAGTGCGATTCCACTGTCAGTCCGATACCGAACTCCTGCGGCTCCGCCCATTCCGTCTGTCCCTTGTCCGTCTTCACGGCTACGGTCCAGAAAGCGCGCATGTTGTCAACGAGCCTTTTCCCGCCGTACGGAATCCACAGCGAGGCATCGCTTTCTACATATCCGCTGTCCCACAGGTCGCCCTTTCCAGCCTTCAGTAGTTCAGGCGATGTAGCCACGATGATGCGGTAGGCAGTCTGTCGGCAGTTATTCTTTGCGTCGGTGATTTGCCACGAGAAACGTGGGGTATGTGTGTATAGCCCGAGCGGGGATGTCATGTTCTCCGTAGTGAGTTTCCACACCCTTGGCTTTGCTGTGGCAGTGAGCGCAAGCACAGCAGCAAAAAACAGTGATAGTGTTTTTTTCATATATTATTTTTAAGGTTGACAATTTGTCAACTGATTAGTCTATTCATTCAGGTCACGCAGGTTCTTCCAGTCAGTAGCGACAGGGATGTCGGTCATCTCCGGCTTGAGATACGTCTTTTCCGCGTCGAATGCAATCAGTACACCGTCTTTTATTCCTCCCAGTTCTGCCTCGATCTGTATCTTGTGTATCTTGCTCGCCACCTCTCCGATATACAGCAGATGCCCGGTTGCGGCATCCATCCAGAATACCTTTTTCCGCTTGCCGGATATTTTCCGCATGTCAATGTCCATATTCCTGCCGGTGTAGTTATACACCAGGAGATAGTCGTTGCCGCGTGTTGCTGTCAGGCGGTTGTATTTCGTGCCGTTCTCTCCGCTGATGATAGTTTGGTCGGGAATACGCTCGAAATATGGGAATGCGAGCATGAGGTTTTTCAGATGTTTCATCTGCGAGAATCCCGGGTCTTTCAGAGCCTGGTACCAGCTTTTCACGTCTCCGGCGTCTCCGTAGCTTGTGCCGTAACCGGGTTTCAGGAACTGCATTATGGCGTTGTGTCCGTAGGTGTGTCCGCACGAGCCTGCAAAAACCGACCAGTATGCGTATCTTCTCACGTCGCTTGCCGTCCATCTCGGTTCCTTTGCGTCGTGCAGACCTTGTGGTATGTCTTCATAACTCGGCTCTGCATCCAGCACCGGCTTTATCGGTTTGTAGTGCCATGTCGAATCGACATACATCCAGTTGTCCTCCTCCGTGTTGTCAGGTATCGGATAGTCCGCATTACCCATGCGCTGTCCGTAGCGGCGGTGTCCCGACTGGAAGGTGTGGAAATCCATCCACCCGGCTTTGCTGAACCATTTCGCACTCGTGTATCTTCCGCGTGGATGATACGTCATGATATGGTTCTTGTCTATCGACTTTATAGTCTCCGCAAGAGTGTTCCAGACCTCGGTCTTTATGTCTCCCTGTATGTCTCCGCCCATGAACCAGATGATGTTCGGCTCGTTCTTGTATCTGTTTGCGAGGAAGGTGCCGTATTTCACTGCGTCGCTCTCAGTCATGAGCCCTGCTTTCACCAGTCCGCCCCAGATGCAGACCATACCTATATATATGCCTTCGTGCTGCGCCTGCTTCACGATATAGTCCATGTGGTCCCAGTATCCGTAAACGCCTTTTTTGTCTATGCCCTCGAAATTCCATCCGTCGATGTTCGACATCTGTCCGTAGGCGTTGTATGCCGGCACACCGTCTATCACCTGCACCTGTACCACGTTATATCCGGCTTCCCTGCATCTTTGCAGATAGTATGCCGCCTCTGCCCTGTCTGTTCTCTCGGGCAGCAGCCATCCTGTCTCTCCGAGCCAGAAGAAAGGGGTTCCGTTTTCATGTTGCAGGAATCTTTTGTTGTTCGATACTGTCAGTTTTCCGTTGTCCCACGGTTTTCTGTTGCCCTCGCCGTTAGCGCACAAGGCGAAAGAGAGCATTGCAAAAAATAATAGCTTTTTCATAGTTGTATAAAGAATATTGGTGGGATGCCTATAGACAAACGGCCTCTCCGGCCTTCGTCTTGATGTCATAGACGTATGTTTTCGGCATGGCGGGTTGTTCCGTTTTGCCCTTAAAGTTGTTTTTTGTCTCCAGTGTGACTACAGGCCGGCACAGCGTGTTGGGGTTCTCGCCCTTCGCCGCCTTCAGTCCTTTGATGCGTTGCGTTGTTCTGATGCGCAGGTTTCCTCCTATTGTCGAGCGTATGCGGCACTCTGTGATTTTTCCGTCCTTCCATGCCATCTTCTCCACGACGAACCCTCCCCGGCATCTCAGTCCCGTCACGCATCCGTCTTTCCAGACCTTCGGCAGTGCCGGTAGCAGGAATACGTATCCGTCGTGGCTTTGCACCAGCATCTCTGCTATGCCTGCAGTGCATCCGAAGTTTCCGTCGATTTGGAATGGCGGATGCGCGTCGAAGAGGTTTCCGAACGTGCCGCCCTTCTTTTTCTTCTTTCCGTACGGCACAAACTTGTCGTCGGTCAGTTTCAGTTGCTCCTTTATCAGTTTGTATGCGTGCTCGCCGTCAAGCAGTCTTGCCCACAGACACACCTTCCATCCCATCGACCATCCTGTCGAGGGGTCGCCGCGGTGTATCAGCGATGTCCGTGCGGCAGAGAATAGTTCTGGTGTTCGCCATGGCGAGATGGCTGTTCCGGGATAGAGGGCGTAGAGGTGCGAGACATGGCGGTGGTCGTCAGCTGGGTCGTCCCAGTCTTGCGCCCATTCCTGCAGCTGTCCCCATCGTCCTATGATTCCCGGTGTCAGTGTGCCTCTTCTCGCCGTGTAGTGTTCGGCGAGGTCAGCGTCCTTTCCCAGGATGCGTGCGGCTTCCGCTACGATGCTGAAAATCTCGGCGCACAACTGGTTGTCCATTGCCGTGCCCGCCGCAATGTTCTTCTTGCCCTGGCCGGCGGGATGCACGTTTTCCGGCGACACCGAGGGACAGATGACGTTATGTCCCGTTGTGGGGTCTTTCATCAGGATGTCGTCACAGAACTGTGCCGCGCCCTTCAGTATGTCGTAGTATTCTTCGAGGAATGCCTTGTCTCCGGTGTATAGATAATGGTTCCAGATGTGCTGGCAGAGCCATGGTCCACCCGTCATCCACAGTCCTGACGCTGCGTGATCCACCGGTCCTGTGATGCGCCAGATATCCGTGTTGTGGTGCAACACCCATCCTCCGGCTCCGTACATCACTTTCGCCGTTTCCTTTCCCGTCACGCTGACGTCGCGTATCAGCGAGAAGAGCGGTTCGTTCATCTCCGTCAGGTTAGCCACTTCTGCCGGCCAGTAGTTCATTTCGAGGTTTATGTTGCAGGTGTATTTTGAATCCCACGACGGCAGGAGCTTGTCGTTCCAGATGCCCTGCAGGTTAGCGGCCTGTCCTCCTGGCTGCGATGAGCATATCAGCAGGTATCTTCCGAAGGCGTAGTATGTCGCGACGAGATGTGCGTCGTCGTGCTCAGCAAAGCGTGCCACACGCTCAGATGTCGCCATGCCCTCGTATCTGTTCTCGCCCAGCCATAGCTTTGAGCGTTGCATATATCTGCCGAATCTCTCCACGTGTCTTGCCAGGCTCTCCTTCCATCCGTTTGCCTTCGCTGTTCTGAGCCGTGTCTTGCAGCGCTCTCTTTCGTCGGCAGATATGTCTCGGTAGTTCACGAAGTTTGTGGCGATGCTGACAAACACAGTGGCTTCTGTCGCCCCTTCAACGCAAATCACGCCGTCGCGCGACACCATCTTTCCTCCCGTATGTGTCACGGCGAGCCGTCCGTGGAACTTCACTTTCCCCTTCAGAGCCTCGTGTGTCGGTGTCACGCCCTCGAGCGACACCTCGTCGCCTTCGCTTCGTATAATCACGTCGTTGTGTGGCGACGAGAGGTTTGCGGTGAAGGAGATACAGCCTTCTTTCGATGCTGTCAGACGGATTTTCACCACATCGTCGTCGAACGATGTCACTGCCTCACGCCTGTATCTCACGCCGCCGACAGTATATTCTGTCACGGCGATGGCAGAATCCAGCGACAGATACCTCTGAAAGTCGCTGTAGTTGCCGTGTCCTGACATCACGAGATGCAGGTCTCCGAATGTCTGATACGGCATGCCGTTGTTCGAGCCTGACATGAGATGTGCTTCCGCCATGTCCTGCGCTTCGGCATATTTCCCTCCGAACACGAGTTCGCGCACCTTGGGCAGCCATTCTCTCGATTCCTTGTTCACGTTCGAGTTTGGCTGTCCTGCCCATATCGTCTCTTCGTTCAGCTGCACGCGCTCTGCCGTCGGTATGCCGTAAACCATGGCTCCCAGCCTTCCGTTGCCGAGAGGCAGTGCCTCTGTCCACACTTCGGCGGGCGACGGATACCACAGTCGGTAGCCCATACCACGCTCTCCCTCCGCCAAAGCCGTCATGACATGGCAGAGGAAGAAAAATGCAATAAATGCGATTCTTCTCATCATAGTATTTTTTTCAAGTTAGGTTCGGCCGGTCATCATTGCGGGGACGTAGGCCTTCGCATGAAATGCCGGTGTGTCAAAAAGCGTGTTTTTCCCCGTGTTGCCGCCGTGCGGCTCACCGGAAATGCATGTTCTGTTTTCTTATGCCGGGCGAAACAAAGCGTCGGTCTGCCTGGCTCCGTACAACGGAGCGTCTGAATGCGGTGTCTCCGTTCTGGTTGCAAAGATACAAAATTTTATCCCGAAAAACAACAGTTTCGGCGAAAAATTATGATTTTATGCGTATTCACCTTATTATTATATATCCTTCAAAGCCTCACGTAATGTCATGCATGCTGTTCGGGCTCATTCACCGGCACAGTATTCTGCAGACATTGTCCTGGAATCTCTTTGCTGATGTGGCAGACATGATGCCCTGGTTGATGATTGCGAAAGCGATGGTGTTGCCGTCGGCAGAGGTGAGATAGCCGGCGAGTGATGATATGCCGGTCAGCGTGCCGGTCTTTGCGTGTACGTTGTCGAGAGTGGGCTGTGTGCGCATTCGTTTCTTCAGCGTGCCGTCTGTGCCGGCAACGGGTAGTGCGGGGTAGAGGTGTGGGTAGATGTCCGGCGAGTGGTAGGCGAAGCGCAGCAGTTTCACTTGCAGTTCTGCCGTCTGGTAGTTGTAGAGAGAGAGCCCTGAGCCGTCGGCTATGCGGTAGTGTGCGGGGTTGAGGCCGAGCGATGCGATGAGGCGCCGCATGATGTCTGCGGTGTGACGGCGTGTGGCCGGACGGCGGCGTTGCGCCGCGATGTGGTAGAAGAGTGCTTCTGCATACAGATTGTCTGATTTCTTCAGCATGGGTATTAGAATCTGCTGTATGGTATGTGTGCGTGTGCAGAGAGTGCGGCGTCTGGCGGGTGGCGTGGTGACGGTGGGGTTGCCGAGGCTGTCGGTGGGTATTAGCGAGGTGGGGAGAATGGTGATGCCCTGTGCCTGCAGCATCTGCTTGTATTTCCTGACGAAGGTGTCTTTCCTGTTCCACGGCAGAGGCGTGAGGACAGGGTTGTCGTCGTCCCAGCACCATCCCTCGCCGAGCAGCAGTGTGTCTTTGAACGAACGGTCGGCGCGTATGTCGCCGTATATGGTGTCGATGTGTTGTTGTGCTATGGCATCTACGAAGGCGTGCATGTCGTCGGTGTTGAAAAGAGGGTCCATCCCTCCCCTGACAATGATGTCTCCGATGAAGATATTCTGCTGCTGTCCGCTGTCCTGCGTGGCTGTGTTGCCGTCGGCGATGAGTGATGTGGCGAGGCGGTATGATGAGCCGAGGTTGTGTAGGGCGGTGATGGCAGTGAGGAGTTTCATGGTTGATGCGGGGCGCATGAGCTGCCTCTCGTTGTGTGCGAAGATGAGGGTGTCGGCGGTGAGGTCGTATGCCATCACCGCTACCTGCGACGTGCCGAACATCTTGTTGTCGAGCAGGCGCATGAGGCTCTCTGCCTTCGTGAGCGGCAGGCTGTCCGCCGCGAGGCTGTCAGGCAGGAGGCTGTCTGCTGCGGTTGTGTCGGCATAGGTCATGTCGGCGCTGTCTGCCGCTACGGTGTCAGCCGTCATGGTGTCGCCTGTGGCATTTTTGCCGGCGTATGCTGTCGTGCCCCGGGATGTGGTGCCGGAGATGATGAGGATGGCGAGTAGTGTCGGGAGTATCGCTCTGTATCTTGTCATTTTCTTTATCTCGTGAGTGAGAATTTGAGTGCGAGACCGAAGTCTTGTGTCGTGGTTGGGTATGAGTTGCTTGATAGGAGAGGGGTGTTTGTCTGTCTGTCGAGATAGAAGCTCATGGTGAGCAGGCGCGACATGGTGTAGTCGGCAGAGAACGAGAGCTTGAATGCGTTGTTGCCACTTGTGGCGGTTGACGTGACGGTGGCGATGTCGCGGTTGATGGCAGCCTGTTTCCTGTAGCTGACGTCGAGGCGCAGGTTGAGGTCGTGGCTGAAGCCGCGCCGTGTGGTGCGTGCTGCGGCAGTGTTGTTCTGCTCTGTGTCTTTCCCGCTGCCCGTCTTCACTTTCCTTGCCTTGGGGGCGAAGGGGTTGAAGTCCTGAATCTTGTAGCCGAACCCGAAGACGAGGTCTTTTGATGTTGTCTCGGTGAGCTGTGCGTTTGTCATCGCGAGGTTGAGAATGCGTGTCGTGCGGTATTCCATCTTGAGCGTCATGTTGTTCTGTAGAGTGACGTCAATGCCGAGTAGGGGCGAGAAAGACTCGTTTATGCTGACCTGCGAGACATTGTATATTGAGTTCGGCTGCGGCATGCCGGTCGTGGCGTTGCTGATGAAGCCGAGTCCTCCCATATACTCTACGAATGTGGAGAAACTGCTGTATGAGCCTACGGCATAGATGCTCTTGTATGCGTGAGAGATGTTGACGCTCTTGAAACGTTCTTTGAACCATGTGAGCTGTGACAGTCCGCTGTATTTCACGCTCCAGTTGGGCAGCAGGCGTGCGAGAGCGGGGAAGAGGCTCATGCCGCCGTCGCCCATCGCGGTGTAGGCGTTGAGGAATGCGGGCACCATGACATCGGCGCTGTATTGGCTGACGCCTCCGTTGGCGGGGTCGAAGGTCTGCCCTGCGAGTGTTGAGCCTGCGGGGTATGTGGCTCCGGCATATTGCGCCTCCACCTTCTGTCGGAAGGCGGGCAGAGAGCTGCAGAACTTCTCGAAGGTCTTTGAGCGGAAACCGTCTGCTGCGCTGCCGGTGCCTTCAAATGCCGAGCCGATAGAGACGGTTGTCATCGTGAAGGTGCCGGAGAGGGTGGTGGGGCTGCCCTCGTACATATATTGTATGCTCTTGCCGCGTGTGTGCGTACGGCTGGCGTTGAGGTCTATCTTCAGAGAGCGTACGGGTTCAAGCGTCATGCGCAGCTGCAGGTCTTCTGTCTGGTTGATGGCAGCCGGTGTGGCTACGGAATCGGCGTTGAGCAGCCATCCCCTTTCTCGTGCCTGTGAGACATACGCATCGCCTACGAGGCCGAAGGCGAAGTCGAGACCCGGGCTGAGGATGCCATTTACGCTCTTCTGTCCGAAGGCGTCGCCGACAGAGGGCATGAAGCCGGGCAGCGACATTGCGTAGCTGTTGTTGTAGGTGAGGTCGATGGTGCGCAGCATCATGAGGAAGCGTGCGGCGGACTGTGCGAGGCGATACCAGGGTTTCTCGTCGAGGTCGGGCAGTTTTGTGACAGAGAGTTTCACTTTCTGCGCTGTGTCGCCCTTGAGTTTCACGAGTATGGTGTTGTCGTCCTGCTTCTTGAACTTCACGGCGAGTGCTTTCCCGTCTGCACTCTTTGCAGAGACGACGATGCGTTTCGATTTCCTGTTGTGGCGCATGCTGACGGCGCTGTCCGGATAGAGTGTCATCTCCACCTGTGTGGTGTTGCGGTTGAGCGGGAGTTTCGATTTCTCCTTGTCTGCCGCGTCGGCTTTCTTGTCGTCTTTGTCAGCCGGCTTCTTCTTCGTGCCGGTCTTTGGCTTGGCTTTCGCTGCGGGTTTGCTGAATCTCTCGTTCGCCTTCTTCAGGAAAGGCACATGGTTGTAGAGTTTCTCCATGGCGAGCGAGCCTTTCAGGGCGTATGTGCGGTTGAGGCTGACGGTGTTGCCGAGCGACGTTCCGTCTTCGAGTGCCGTGCCTCTCACCCAGTTGTATGACGACGAGTATGTGGCGGTCGATGACAGCCAGTCGAAGGCGGGTATGAGGTTGAGCGGCAGGTTGTATGACGCTGTCACGTTCTGGCTGTAGTCGAGCGGCGTGCCGAGGTTCTTGATGCTTGTCCACACAGAGTCTTTCCACACCTTGTAGTCGTCGGGGTAGAGGTCTTTGTTCACGGGCCGGTATGGTTCTTCCACCTCGGCGTGGGTTGCTGAGCGGAAAGAGAACTGCAGGTTGCGCGTGAGGTCCCATCGGATGTTGAAGTCTCTGTTCCAGAGGAACTGCGAGCTGAAGGAGAGTGGGATGGAAGAGTTGTCGAGGGCTTCCATGTCACGTTCCTGCAGTTCGTAGTACGAGCGTGTCAGTTCGGTGTTGAATCCTATTGTCTGCGGCAGGTAGTTCAGCCCGAAGCGTTTGAGTATGTCGTATGCCTTCGACTTGGACTTTATCTTCTTGAAGGGTTCGAAGGGCTTATAGACGGGCGACCAGTTGTAGTTGAGTGCTCCGCGCCAGTTGTCTTCGTTCTCATAGACCGTTGTCTCGCCCTGCTTGTGGGTGTGCGAGTGGCTGTAGGAGAAGGAGAAGTTGGCGGGGTCGTAGGGCATGGGGTGTCCTTTCGTCGCTATGCCTACGCGGGCATTGGCGACGGAGAAGTTCGTTGACGTGAGTTTCGTGACTACGATGTTCTCGACAGAATCGCGCTGGTGCTTGTCGGTGTAGGCGTCGAGGGCGTCGTTGAGCTCGAGGTCGGTGTCAAGAGGGTTGTAGAGCGGTGAGGTCTTCTCTTTAGTCACGCTGTAATACACGGGCACAGAGACCTTTGCCTTGTCGGGGAAGAACTTGCCGAGCTCGATGTCGAAGGTCGCTGAGAACGACTGGAAATCTTCTGTCGAACGTTCGACAACACTCTGTTCGAGACCTCCGAATCCGGCAGACGAGTATTTCCCGCTGAGGTTGACGGTGGCGAGGTCAGAGAGCTGCAGGTTCATGTTTCCCTGCGCTGCCCATCCGCCTTTGTTTGTGGCGTCGAGCAGACGCAGCTCGTTGACCCACACCTCGCCGCTCTTCACTTCAGAGGAGAGGTTTCTGACACCGATAATCATTGTCTTCACTTCTCCGAGCGACGGGTTTCCGAGTATGGAGACTTTGTTCTGCGGCTTTTCCGTGTCGTATGCGGTGAAGACCTGGTTGTACGATGCTCTGCCCTCGCTTTTCGCCTTGTTGCGTTCGCGCTTCAGCGTGGTGAGGACAGAGAGGTCGATGTCAAGCATGTTGTCTTCCGGCCATACGGCGCGGCAGTCTTGCGTAGAGTATCTGTCGTAGTGTCCCGGAGGCGTGAGCTTCAGCGGTATCTCGTATTCGTAGTAGTTCGACTTGTAGTCAGAGCCGAGGCGTATGAAGAGTGCGAGCTGGTTGTCCTGGAGGTTCGTGACGTTGTTCTCGAAGGCGTTGGCGTGTGTGAAGAGCTGCAGGCGGCGGTAGTGTCGCATGTCGATGGTGGAGTTCTTATATACGCATCGTGCGTCGCCCGTGGACATGTCGTTGAGCGTGAGTGCGAGAGCCTGCTCGTTGGCCTCTGTCAGTTGCGGCTGCGAGGGATCGACAACACGCGTGATGCCCGGCGGCAGTACGTAGTTGACGGGTGTCTTGTCGTTGTTCTCCTCGATGTTGACGGCAGAGACAGCCATGGTGGCGGTGTTTGCCGATGCGGTGTTGAGGTTCTGCTCGTACACGCGCCATTCGCCTCGCACGAGGTCGAGCGAGCCAAAGCGCAGCACGATGGGACGCGCGCATTGCGTGATGAACATACGTATGAAGCGAATGGACGTGAAGTCGGTTATGCCGCCGACACGCCCGTCGCCGCGCAGTGCGGTTTTCAGCGGAATACGGAACTGGTACCATGTGACGGTGTCGCGGTCGCCGTTGCGCAGTGTGGGGCTTGTCGTGCGCTTATCGACGATATAGTTCTCGCCAACCCTCATGTCTCCAGGGCGCAGCGAGACCTTGTACTGGAAATATTTCTCGTATTCGTTGAGCGTGAAGTCTTGGTTGATGTCCTCGACGTCGGGTGTCGTCTTGTAGGATGTGTCGTAGGCCTCGGTGCGTTGTTCGGAATCGGGCGAGTTGCCCTGCGGGCCGTTGATGTGCTTGTAGCGTTGCAGGATGGGTGTGGCGGCCTGGTCGAACGCTGAGCTGCGGAAGTATTGGTAGTTGTCTGCTGCGGGGTCAGCCATGACGGCGTTATACACGCTGTCAGCGGCGGGGTAGTTGTTCCGGATGTATGTGAGGAAGTTGCCGTAGCCTTCGTATTGCTTCTCCTCCTCGTCGGTGAGGCCGTTGTATCCCACGTCCTGCATCTGCCGTGTGCCTGCCGCTGTCGAGAAGGCGTATGTCACGGCAGCCTGTGTCGGCACCTTTCCCCATTGTGTGGTGGTGTAGGCGTCGCTGCCATCGACGGGCATTCCGCTCTCGTAGAATTTCTTCCCGTCGCGCAGGATGTCTTCGCTGATGTCTCCGAGGTTGATATACAGGTCGGCTCCCATGCCGTCGGTGTCGCTGACGCCGTTCTTTCCGGATATGAAGGGGTCGAGCATCCAGAATTCCAGATACTCTATGTTTGCGTTCTCGAAGTCCGTGAAGTCGAGTTTGCGCATCATTCCGCCCCATCGTTTCTCCGGGAAGGTGAGCCTTCCTTTTGCGTCGAGTTCTGTAGAGAAGTTGTAGGGTCCGCGCTCCTGCGGGTAGAAGGCGAGATTGAGAATGGGCAGTGTGTTTGTCGCTCCGCTGTAGCTGCTCTGGTCGCGGTTGGGGTAGAGCTCGCTGACATACACCTCGCGCACATAATGGTTCGACAGCTGGTCGAGGTCGCCCTTTATGTGTGCCGGAGTGAGTGATGATGAACGGCGCGTGAAGAGGGGGTCGATGTTATACCATGCGAGCAGCGCGCGGTTGTAGCCGCTGCTGAGTGTCGTCATGTCGCTGTGTTCGGGGAAGAGTGTGGGCACGCTGCTGATGGTCCACGATCCGGGCGAGGAGATGTCGGTGGTGTTCTTCGCCGTCTCGAAGTCGTCGAGATACGATGCGTTGTCCTGCGTGCCGGACGCCGTGCCTGCGATGAGTTGTGCAAACTCTGCCGAGAGCTGTATCGACGATGGTGCGGTGAGATTCAGGAAAGGCAGTTTGTCGAGAATGTTTGTCAGCCACTGCGATTCTTTCTTCCAGTTCAGGTTGATGCCCCACAGCGTGTTGTTCAGCGGCTCGGCGCCCATGTTCACCTTTGTCGTGAGAGCCTGTTCGGAGAGGTGCTGGAATGTTCCGGAGAGCTGGAAGTCTTTCGAGAAGGTATATTCCCAGTTGACGCCCATCATCGTCTTGCGCTGCTGTCCGTAGTCGGTGTCGCTTTCGAGCGATACGTTGACCGCCGTCCCGGCGTCGAGAATGCTCTGGTTGAGGATGGTGACCTCTCCGGCGTAGTAGTCAACGCTGTAGTCGCTGCCTTCGCTGAGCACCATGCCTCCTGCCGTGACGACGACAGAACCTCTCGGCACGTTGACAGCCCCGAGGGAGATGACGTTGTTTGACGTGCCCTTGAACTGTCCCTGCAGTATGTATTTGTTGCTTTCGGCTATCTGCTTCGCTACAGTCTTTGTCGAATCGTAGAGGGCGGTGTAGAGATATTTCTTCGCCACGGCGTCTGCCACGCCCTTGCCTGTCAGGAAGTTGTGGAGGCACGCGCCGAAGGGTTCGGCAGCCGGGAGGAACACTCGCCCGTCGCTGACGGTGTAGCCTTCTATGAAATCGAAATATCCGTTAGAGTGCGGCTTGTTGTTGTTGTCGAGACGGTCGGCGCCTATGGCTTTGATGATTGGCGTGTCTTTTGTCTCGCGCTCGGGGATGTAGTTGAGATATACGCCTGCCGTGTCGCTCTGGTATTTGATGTCGAGGCGGAACTTTGTCTTCTCTACGTTCTGCGCGAGATAATAGACGTTCTTCATCATCAGCCTCCAGTTGGCCTGTCTCGGCGTGTTGGCGGCGTTCTTCAGCGCTTTCACGTAGAGTGCCTTCGTGTTGTCCTGTATGTCGCTTGCGAACTCTCCGACCTGGTATGTCCTCCCGCCGTAGGTGTATTCGTAAGCCACGGCGAGCACCTGGTCCGGCTGCAGGTTTGTGCGCAGCGAGATGTATCCCAGCGCCTCGTTGACAGTGTATTCGCTTGAAGAGAGTTGGCGTGCGCGTTCTATCTTCTCGTAGTCGGCGCCGCCCTCGAGGTTGTCGCCTTCCATGGTTGCCGTAGTGGCGTCGATGTCTCGTGCCGCTGCGTTTGTCGTCACCATTGTCTGGTATTCGCCGTTCGCCGCATTGTGTGGCGGCTGCTGCATCCCGCTGTCTCCCCATCGTGGGTTGTGCAGTGTCGATGATTCGGCGAGGTCGGTGAGGGCGATGATGTTGCGCGTGTTTGTCGTGACGCCCGTGACGTTTGTCACCCACACCTCGATGCGGTTGAGCTTCACGCCCGTGGTGAGGTTGGGCAGGCTCTGCATCGCCTTGTCGTAGGTGGAGCGGAAATAGTGGGCGAGGAAGAAGTGGCGGTTCTCCTCATAGTTCGAGACGTCAATCTCGAACGGCGTGAGCTGCACGCCGCCCTTTGTGCTGACACTCTTGGAGTTTGACTTCTTCTGCGACAGCACGGTCTGCAGTTTCAGCTTGCCGAACTGCATGTCTGTCCTTATGCCGAAGAGCGACGACGCACCCTGCACGAGCGACGAGTTTGAGGGGAACGACACGTTGCCCATCTCCACGAGTTTTATAATCTCGTCTTCCTTGCCGTCGTATTTCAGCTTTATGTTCTGCTGGTCGAAGTCGAATGTGGCGTCGGTGTTGTAGTTGAGGCTCATGTTCACCTTGTCGCCGACTTTGCCCGTCACGTTGATGTTGATTTTCTCGTCGAAGTCTATGGTTGTCGTCTTCCGGTTGCGTATGGGCAGCGACGGGTTGTCTATCTTCTTGAATGTGGCTCCGAACTTCAGCTCCGCCGTTCCCTGTGTCTTGATGCGCACACCGCCTGGACCAAAGATTTTCTCTGCCGGACCCAGGTCGAAGTGCATGTCGGTAAAGTCAAACTTCTCTTTCCCCTTGCTCTCGAAAATCTCGCTGTTCTTGGCCTTGAAATATTCGCGGCGCTGCTGTCTGTTCAGATAGTTGAGATATTCGTCTATCGTCATCATTATCGGGGCGGCGACATACGTGCCTCCCATGCGTGTGCCGAAGACGTAGCGGTTGAGCGAATCGTTGTATTCTACCTTCTGGCTGACATTCTCAGGCTGTCTAAGATCGGCTGAGTTGGGCTGAAGATCGTCGTAGGTCACAGGCAACGTGCGCTGCACAGGCCATCGCGTGTCCAAAAGAGAATCGGGGATGTCCTCGTCGGCAATCTGCAGAATCTCTTCAAGTCGTGTGGTGAGCGAATCCTGTTTGGCCCCTTTGCCCTTGTCCCCGGCGTTGTTGTTGCTTTTGCTGCTGTTTTTCTTGTTGTTGCTGCTGTTGTTCCTGTTCCTGTTCCTGTTTCTGTTGTCGTCCTGCGGTTCATCCCTTCTGTCGGCATACACGTTTCCCGTCGCCGCCCCCGTCCCTTTCGGTGCGGACACGGCGTATGCCGTCAGCACCATGAAGATGCTGACAACTAACCAGGCCGATATGTGTCTGAGGCGTGACAATGGGTAGGGTAGGGATTGGGGTTAAGGAGGCAGAATACCAACTCGCCGACTGAAAAGTGTCAACTTGCCAACTCGCAGGCTTGTCAACCCGTCAACTCAAAATAAGAATCAACTCGTCAGTTCGTCAACTCGTCAGCTTAAAACAAACTATTTTATCAGTTTCAGCGCCTGTTTGATAATCTGTTCTACAGGAGTGTCCGGCGCATCGGCAAGCAGCTGCGACACGACTTTTGCAGATGGTGCGGGCGAGAATCCGAGAGCCGTGAGTGCTGCCACTGCCTCGTCTCTCACGGCAGAGTTCACCATCTTCCCGTTGCCGCCCGGTATGGCAGCCATCTCCTGCGTGATGCCGAGAGACAGAATCTTGTCTTTCAGTTCGAGAATGATGCGCTGCGCACCTTTCGGCCCGATGCCCTTCACACTTTTCAGAATCTTCACGTTGCCCGACGCTATGGTGTTGCAGAGGTCGGCAGGTGTGGTGGCGGAGAGAATCATGCGTGCCGTGTTCCCGCCCACGCCGTTCACGGTGATGAGCAGACGGTAGAGGTCGCGCTCCTGCCGGCTCGCAAACCCGAAAAGGGTGAAAGAATCGTCTCTTCCACCTGTCACCAACTGTTCGTGCACCAGCAGTTTCGTCTCTTTCCCCACGCCATGCTTCTGCAGGGCGGTGTATGTGTTGAGGGTGATGCCGAGAGCATAGCCCACACCGTGGGCTTCTACTACAGCTATGCCGGGGGTCAGTTCAGTCAGTTCGCCTTTTATGTATTCTATCATTCTTTAACTTACGGATATGTAGAAATAAGTGTAAAAATCTGACAATTTATTATTCAAACCAGACGTTCGTTTGCATAACGCCATATATAGATATTAACGTCTCCAGCCCTGCAATATTGCATATTATGCCGATTTTTGTGTTAAATAACATTATTTTCTGACACGGCGACGACAGCCTTTGAATGTTATTTCTGATTTTTTTCATAATTTTGCGGGGCAAACACATAATAAACAATTTTATCAACTCATCAATAAATGAAAAAGATTAGAGCTGCCGTGGTAGGTTACGGCAACATCGGACGCTTCACGCTCGAAGCGCTCGAAGCAGCCCCCGATTTTGAAGTTGCGGGAGTGGTACGCCGTCAAGGCGCAAAGGATTGCCCTAAAGAACTGTCAGACTATCGTGTCGTGAGCGACATAAAGGAACTGGAGGCGGTGGATGTCGCCATTCTCGCCACACCCACACGCTCATGCGAAGAATATGCGAAACAGATTCTCCCGCTCGGCATCAACACCGTCGATTCGTTTGATATACACACCTCTATCCTCGACTACCGCAAGTCTCTCGACAAAGTCAACAAGGAAACTGGCACCGTCAGCGTCATCGCTGCCGGATGGGACCCTGGGTCCGATTCCGTCGTGCGCACACTAATGCAGAGCCTCGCACCAAAAGGTCTGTCATACACAAACTTCGGACCCGGCATGTCGATGGGACACAGCGTCTGCGTACGCTCGAAGGCGGGAGTGAAGAATGCCCTCTCCATGACCATACCTCTCGGCGAAGGCATACACCGCCGTATGGTATATGTAGAACTGGAGGAAGGGGCACAGCTCAGCGAGGTGGCGGCAGCGATAAAGGCTGACCCGTATTTCGCATCAGATGAGACACACGTCTTCCAGGTAGAATCTGTTGACGATGTCAGGGATATGGGACACGGAGTGCATCTCGTGCGTAAAGGCGTGTCGGGAAAGACACAGAACCAGCGCCTCGAATTCAATATGTCTATCAACAACCCCGCTCTCACCGGACAGGTGCTCGTCAATGTCGCGAGAGCCTCGATGCGGCAGCAGCCGGGATGCTACACGATGATAGAGATTCCGGTCATCGACTATCTCCCTGGAGACCGCGACCAGCTCATAAGCCATCTCGTGTGATTCAGCACACCGAAAGATAACAAACAGACGGGTCGGCAAGGATTTCCCTGCCGGCCCGTCTCGTGTTTAGTACGCCTCTCGCGATATTCTGACGACAACAGAGACAACAAAGACAACAGCAGGAACGAAAGCACCTCCTATTGCCATTAGAAATAGTGTTTATTGTGATATGATGCTTCTTTTCTATTGCCAGAGTGGTTCTGTTTCCCAGTTGTTAGGGAAATACAAGGCACGCTTGTTTATAGAAGGGTAATGAATGAAGAGCCAGTTGATTTGACTTGTAAAGTTGTTGCCGGGTTCTATGACATTCAATAGGTATCGGATGATGCACATGACATAATAAACCCTGTCAGTTCTGGCTGGTTGCGTGATGAAAGGATGCGAACATCTCCTTGGTGTAACGGGCTGGATGCGAAGGTTTCTATTCCATAGCCTACTGTGATGACCACAGATGTTGCGTACATAGACAAGGGAGTGAATCCATGATTCAAAAACGGTGTCTCTCAATCCGTAATAATTGGATATGTTGCGTTTGCATGTACCTGCATTGACGCATTTGTATAGAAGGGAAAGGGTTCCGAAGGAACTGACCTCCATTGCCATCCAACTTGGTGGCCATTGGTTCGTGTATGAAGAAAAGAATCCGACAATCTGATCGTCATCACTGCGACTTAGCTCCCTTTTAATGCTATTCAGCAATCCAGAATGATTATGAGGGTTGTTGAAGTTTCCTGGAACCGTGTACCAGAAATGATCCGTGGCATTAGCCATAATCTCACTGAACTTTGTACGTATAGAAACCTCAATCTGTTCAATTCTTTTGAAAAGCAGTCGTCTTAGGCTTGAATCAAAGCGATACATCTCCAAAGCCTGTTCAAATGTAGCATTAGGCTTGTATATATGATTGACCTTGTCATACTGCAATGGGTAGAGGTAGCCTTTCATGCGAAACATACTTACATTCTGAAGTATATGCCTCGCATTATACTCGTTCCAGAATGCCAATCCTCTACTTTTGAGCAATGCAATCTGGTCGTCAACGGACAGTGATGAGTCAGTATATAATGTTCTCGCCATAGTATATAAAAAGAAAAGGCTTACCCTAAGCGCGCTGTTCTTACGGGAAGCGGGGTAAGCATGTTGATGCAAAGATACTAATAAATTTTGGTTGTCACAAGTATTTTGAGATAAATCTTGTGTTTGACGAAAAAAATGTGCTTAATCAAAGAAAATTAGCAGGCTTTGTTGCAAAAAGTGTAGTCGTCGGTTTAGTCTTGCCATAAATAATACTTTCTGACAACAACAGAGACAACAGCAGGAACTATTACAACATCTGAGGTCAGAGGGCGCAGGCGTTGTCACTGTTGTAGTGTCACTTCGTGACGTCGGTTCCAGTTGTCACCGTTGTCTCTGTTGTCGTCCGAGAAACCGTCATAGAACAAGAATCCCGCGTCAGTTGCAACCCGCAGAACCCTGTTGCCGCCAGAAAAACCACAATACTGTTGTGATAAATTTCTGTCATCTGACATGGCGGCTGATACTTTCTTGCACTACTGCGAATGCCCGAAAAGCATGTTTCCCGGTGCAGAAAATCCGTTTTTGTATGCTGTCTGCTACGCATCGCAGTGTCATTCTGTTTGTCTTGATGTGCAAGATAGTCAAAGTGACGCTGCAAAATAGTCAAAGTGAGGCTGCAAAATAGTCAAGGTGAGGCTGCAAGAATGACTGTTTTGAAGGTGTTTCGTGCGGTTTCTGACTGTAGAATATCTATACGAATGAATATTGGGCTGTGTATCGTATTGAATATCAGTAATATATAGAACCAACAAAATAACAACAAAAACCGCCGCAAAACCCGCGTCAGGTTGACGTAACGGATTCTGCGGCGGTTTTCTTGTGTCAAGATAGTATCATGTATGCCTCTTTCCAGGCGGCGGCTGATACTTTCTTGACATGAGAAAGATGTAATGCAGGTTGCGGGAGGCTGCGTTGTCCACTGCTCCACACGTCCTGCCTGTCACTCGGCTGAGGCTTCCTCGCCTTTCGCCCTGAACTGGTTTTTCCTCAGCACGAACTTCTCCGTGAGGTAGTTCTTGCGGACGATGGGGTCGGCGGCAAGTTCTTCGGGAGAGCCTTGGAAGAGAATCCTGCCCTCGAAAAGCAGGTAGGCGCGGTCGGTGATGGCAAGTGTCTCCTGCACGTTATGGTCGGTGATGAGGATGCCGATGTTACGGTATTTCAGATGCCACACCACCTCCTGAATCTCCTCGACGGCGATGGGATCGACACCGGCGAAGGGTTCGTCGAGCATGATGAACTTCGGCTCTATGGCTAGGCATCGCGCTATCTCGCATCGGCGACGCTCGCCGCCCGACAGTCGGTCGCCGATGTTGCGCCGAACCTTCTGCAGCGAGAACTCCTTGATGAGCGATTCGAGCTTCTCGCGCTGATAGTCGCGAGGCTTGCCTGTCATCTCTAACACGGAGAGGATGTTGTCTTCTACTGTCATCTTACGGAACACGCTCGCCTCCTGTGGCAGGTAGCCGATGCCGAGGCGGGCTCTCTGATACACCGGCAGTTTCGTTATCTCCCTGTCTCCGAGAAAGATGTGTCCGCCGTTAGGCACAACAAGTCCCGTCGTCATGTAGAACGATGTCGTCTTGCCCGCTCCGTTAGGACCGAGCAGGCCTACTATCTCGCCCTGCTTCACCTCGAAGGCTACGTCGTTGACGACGGTGCGCTTGCCGTAGCGTTTCACAAGTCCGTGCGTGTGGAGCACGAGGGCGGGGGCGTCAGCTGTTGTCGGAGACGGTGTTCCGACGGTTGGGTTGTCTTGCATTCTGGTAGGGTTTTATTTCATCAGCCATGTGCCGCTGCGGCAGACAAGCGGCACACAGACGAGTTCGACCGTAGAATCGGAATAGTGGATGTCGAGCAGAACCTCCGCTGTCTTGGATGCCGTGTCGGCGCTGCAGCGTCGCAGGGTGATGTCCCGGATGCCGTGGTGAGCCTCGTTCTGCTGCTTGAGGAACATGGCGGCGTTCTCCTCCATCTGCTTGCGATAGTCTGACGGAAGGGAATCGGCACCCTCCATGCCGGCAACGAAGTCGGCATAGCGGCCCTGCTGCAGGTGGCGGTAGTATTCAACGGCGGTCTGTCCCGCTCTCGCCTCTATCTCTTCGAGTGTCTCGCCGCCGCACGACACTGATGTCGCAACGGCAAGGCATAAGGTGATGAATGTCAGGATATGGCGCATATCTTTTTTTCAGGTGACGAGTTGACTTGTCAACTATAACAGATCATTTCTGTCTGATAAAGATGTTTATGGGCGAGCCTGTCATGTGCCAGTTCTCTCTTATCTTGTTCTCGAGGAAGCGTTTGTACGGCTCTTTGATATACTGCGGCAGGTTGGCGTAGAACACGAACGAGGGAATCTGTGTGTCCGGCAGCTGCGCACAGTATTTTATCTTTATGAACTTTCCCTTCACCGACGGCGGCGGGAAAGCCTCGATGAGCGGCAGCATCACCTCGTTGAGCTTCGTCGTCCCCACCCGCGCCTTGCGGTTCTCATACACCATCTGTGCCGTTTCGAGCACCTTGAAGATGCGCTGCTTTGTCAGGGCAGAGGCGAAGATGATGGGGAAGTCGGTGAACGGTGCCATGCGCCCGCGTATCGCATTCTCGAAGGTCTTTATGGCTGGCTGAGACTTGTCTTCCACAAGATCCCATTTGTTCACCACGACGACAAGCGACTTGTTGTTACGCTGTATCAGCTGGAAGATGTTCATATCCTGGGACTCTATGCCTCGTGTCGCATCGATGAGGAGGATGCAGACATCCGAGTTCTCTATGGCGCGTATGGAGCGCATGACGGAATAGAACTCCAGGTCTTCGCTAACCTTGTTCTTGCGGCGTATGCCGGCAGTATCGACAAGGTAGAAGTTGAAGTCGAACTTTGTGAACTTCGTGTAGATGGAATCGCGAGTGGTGCCGGCGATGTCTGTCACGATGTTGCGGTCCTCGCCGATGAAGGCGTTGATGAGGCTCGACTTGCCGGCGTTGGGGCGTCCCACGACGGCGAAGCGCGGCAGTTCCTCCACGCTCTCCTGCTCTGTGTTGGGCAGTCTCTGAAGTATCTCGTCAAGAAGGTCGCCGGTGCCTGAGCCTGTCGCGGCGGAAATGGTGTAGGGGTCGCCAAGCCCCAGGCTGTAGAACTCTGCCGAGTAGTAGTTGTCCTGGTTGTTGTCTGCCTTGTTGGCGACAAGCATGACGGGCAGCTTCGTGCGTCGCAGGATATGCGCCACGTCTTCGTCCCAGTCCGTCACGCCGTTCTTTATATCCACGACAAAGAGTATGAGGTCTGCCTCTTCCGTAGCGACAAGCACCTGGCGGCGTATGGCATCCTCAAAGATGTCGTCAGAGTTCACCACCCAGCCGCCCGTATCGACGACAGAGAATTCCTTTCCACACCATTCGCACTTGCCATACTGGCGGTCGCGGGTGGTGCCTGCAACGTCGCTTACAATGGCATGACGGGTGTTGGTGAGGCGGTTGAAGAGTGTGGACTTCCCTACGTTGGGACGTCCTACTATGGCTACTAATTTTCCCATCGTTGTATATTGTTTTTTTTCTTGACAGGTTGGTTCTTTTTCTCTTGACAGGTTGGTTCTTTCACAGTTGACAACTCGTCAACTTGTCAACTCGTCAACTTGTTGAAACCAACCCGTCAACTGAATCATTCAGGATTATAACCGAAGGCGTCAAGTTCGCGCTGGTTTGAGCGCCAGTCCTTATCTACTTTCACGTAGGTCTCGAGGTAGATGTGTTTGTCGAAGAATTTCTCCAACTGCTTGCGCGCCTCGGTGTTCACCTTTTTTATCGCCACGCCCTGATGTCCGATGATGATGCCTTTCTGCGAATCACGCTCGACGTATATGATGGCGCGGATATGTATCTGCCGCTCGTCTTCCTTGAACGATTCGCAGCGCACCTCGACGGCATACGGTATCTCCTTGTCGTAGTAGAGCAGAATCTTCTCGCGTATGATTTCCGACACGAAGAAGCGTGCGGGCTTGTCTGTCAGCTGGTCTTTCTCGAAAAACGGAGGCGACGGGGGCAGCAGCTGGCAGATGCGCGTGAGCAGCATCTCTACGCCGAACTTGTTCTTTGCCGAGAGAGGCAGAATCTCTGCGTCGGGCAGAAGGGCGTGCCATTGCTCCACAATGTCGCCGAGGCGTTGCGTGGCGCTGCTGCCCTTGGCTGCGCTGCCGCCTTTGTGCTTCTTCCCGTCCTCTGCATTCTTTGTGTCGGGCGTGGTGTCGTCGGCGAGAAGGTCGATCTTGTTTATGAGCAGAAGCACCGGAATCTGCATCTTTGCCACCTTGTCGAGAAAGTCGCGGTTCTTCTCCGGATTCTCCACGACATCCGTGACGTAAAGCAGCACGTCGGCGTCTGTCAGGGCAGATTCGGAGAAGGCGAGCATCGACTCCTGAAGCTTGTAGTTCGGTTTCAGCACGCCCGGCGTGTCGGAAAAGACAATCTGCATGTCGGGCGTGTTCACGATGCCCATGATGCGGTGGCGCGTCGTCTGAGCCTTGAATGTAGCAATAGAAATACGCTCACCAACCAGTTGGTTCATGAGCGTACTTTTACCTACGTTGGGATTGCCTACGATATTTACGAATCCAGCTTTGTGATTTGTCATTACGTTGTGGTTGAAGGGGGTGTCTGGCTGTTCTGGTTGTGTCAGGGAACGGGGGACGGCACACTGAAGGCTTATGCCTGACTGTCGCCGTCATATCCCCATTTCATGAGAAGTGCGCCGTGTACGAAACCGGCTCCGAAGGCGGTGAAAATCACGTTGTCGCCTTTCTTCAGCTTCTTCTCGAAATCCCATAGGGCGAGGGCTATCGACGCTGCGCTCGTGTTGCCGTAGTGCTCGATGTTCACCATCACCTTCTCGATAGGAATCTCAAGACGCCTCACAACGGCCTCGATGATGCGCATGTTTGCCTCGTGGGGCACCACCCATGTCACGTCGTCTTTCGTCAGGCCGTTACGCTTCATAAGCTCCTCTACGTCGTCGCTCATGCTTGTCACGGCATAACGGAAGACGGTGCGGCCCTCCTGGTAGATGTAGTGCATACGATGATCGACAGTGTATCGTGAGGCGGGGCAGACAGAACCGCCCGCCTTCATGTGGAGATAAGGCAGACCGATGCCGTTTGTGCGGAGGTACGAGTCCTGGAATCCGATGCCTTCTTCTTCCGATGCCTCCACCATCACTGCCGCTGCTCCGTCGCCGAAGAGCACGCAGGTCTGACGGTCCTGATAGTCAACCATCGACGACATCTTCTCTGCTGCTATCACCATCACCCTCTTGTAGCGGCCGCTCTGGACGAATGTCGATGCCATATCCACTGTGTAGACAAAGCCGCAGCAGGCACATGATACATCGAAGCCGTGGGCGTTGGTCAGCCCGAGCTTGCCTATGACGATGGATGCGTTGGAAGGGAAACGGTAGTCGGGTGTCGTTGAGGCGCAGATGACACAGTCTATTGTCTGGGGGTCGATGCCTGTCTTCTTGAGCAGCTGCTTGGCTGCCTTGCGGGCAAGGTAGCTTGAGCCGAGACCCTCCTCTTTCAGTATTCTACGTTCTTTGATTCCCACACGCGTCGTGATCCACTCGTCTGTCGTGTCCACCATGCGTGAGAGCTCCTCGTTGGTGAGGATATACTCTGGCACATAGCCTCCTATGCCAGTTATGACCGCATTGATTCTTTTCATTTATGTGGTATAAATCTGTGTTCGATCTCAACCGACGTCCCTGCGCCAGAACCGTGTGGCCATCAGCGGCCATGATTGTACTGCCCGCACGGAACGTCCTGAAAAAACAAAAAAAGCAAAAAAACAAGAAGTCAAGATGCGTTGTCGTCAATCTTGACTCCCCGTGTTCTTTTGCATCTGGTTTGCCAAAGCCATTACTCGGCCAACTCTTTCTGGATTGCTATCTTACCACGATACTGGCCGCATGTAGGGCAGACTGTGTGATAAACATAGTATGAACCGCAGTTAGGACAAACTGCAAGAGTAGGTGCTACAGCCTTGTCGTGTGTACGACGTTTCAGTGTGCGTGTCTTTGACTGTCTTCTTTTAGGATGTGCCATTGTTTTATAAAGTTATTTGTTTATGTTATTTAATATTGTACACATAGCAGCCGCCCCGTGCGTGATGCCGGGGGATGCCGTGTGTCTTCCTTGCCTGCGGGAGGCAGGGCGCCTCTCAGCTCAGCAGGTCTTTAAGAGATGCCAGCTTCTCCCATCTGTGGTCTCCATGCTCTTCTTCTACCGTGTCGTCACTTCGGGTGGCGCTATGCTCGTTGAGCACGTTTATCATCGCAGGGTTGCATTTTCCAGGTGCATGCACATGCTTGACGGGTAGGTTCAGCACAATGGATTCATAGACGAGCCATGCCACATCGAGTGTCGGCTCCGATTCGGCGAGGATAATCATCTCGTCATCCTCCGACGCCTCGTCGCCGAACTTCACTATCAACTTCTGCTCCGTCTCCACGCTGACCTGCATGGGGTCGAGACATCGGTCGCAAGGAAGTGTCACCTCGCCTTGGGCATGAATGACAACCTCAGAGAAGTGGGGCGTCTTGCGTATAGACACCTCCACGTGCACGTCACCCTGGGTTATCTCGCTGCCTTCGACAGACGAAAAGAAAGCGTCGCCGAGACTTCCCGCCACGGCTGATTCTCCCTCTACGAGGGCCTTCATGTCTATCAAAAGCTTGTCTGTACTGCACATTTCGGCTGCAAAATTACTAATTTTCAGCCTAATATAGTCAACTGATATATCTATGTTACGTTTTTTTAACAGAATACGCCTTGCTTCTATGTCAATACACCTTGGGGTATGCTGCGGGCTGATAATAATAATACATATCTTTTATGTGCTCGTGATAAGCAGCGTCATTGATGTTCTCTGACTTGTTTATCCATTGGTACAGGGCATAGTTCATGGATTGCTGATAGTTGTCGTATTCTGAGACTTCTTTCACATCTGCCGGCTTCGGCCCGACGAAGGCGTAGCGTTGCATGAAAGTGGTGGGGAGACCCGACGCTCCGTCGGCAGCGGAGGACGGAGAAAGCAGGGTGTTGTCGTAGTAGCATGACACGACTTCCGCATTCGTGCCGCTCATGGCGGCTATGCCGTTTGTGCTGCCACCCTCTTCCACTGTCTGCGCCCCGGCGCTGTATGACGCTATGATTCTGCCGCTGTTCAGTCCGGCTATGCCGCCCGCATGCTTTCCGGCGGTGATGTCTCCCACATGGCGGCAACAGAAGATGCTGCCCGTGTTCTTGCCGGCTATGCCGCCCGTATATTCCGCTCCGCCGGTGTGGCTTATCGTTCCGTTGAACGCCGACGAGCATATCGCTCCGGCGTTAGTCTCCGCTATGCCTCCTGAGCCTGTCACCCCCTCGCCTGCCGTAGAGCCGATGCGCAGCTGTGTGACATGGCCGTGCTCTCCGAGGGCGTAGAAGAAGGCGTTGCCTCTGAGATATGACACGGCACGTGTGCCGCCGTCAAACTGTCCGTCGAAAGGATGCCCGGCGTCGCCTATGCCTACCCATGTGACATCGTCCGCCGTGACGGAGCGCTGCATGGTGATGTCGGCGTCAAGTTTGACATGCTTGTCTTTGAAGTTGACGTGTTCAGTTGTTGACGAACCGTAGCCGCGTATTGTCTCTGAGAAGCCTTCTTTCACCTCGTAGGCGAAAGAGAGCAGTTCTTCGGCGCAGGTGATGGTATAGGGGTCGTCGGCTGAGTTGCCCGAGTGTCCGTAGATGTCCACGACAGTGCCGTCGGCTCTTGTGTAAAGCCATGTGGCGTCGTCGATGGTGGCTCCCGGGTCGTTGTGGGTGGTTATCTTGCCTTCAGCCTTGCTGTTGTATGACAGGAACGTTGATTTCTTCTTCAGCGAGCCTTGGTCGGGCGTATCGGTGAACTCCCAGTCGTTGTATTCCGCGCCGATGGTGATCACCTCGTCCTTGTGGTTGAGGTTGATGTTTATCGTTGTCGTCTTGCCGGCATGGAACGTGACGGCTCCCGGCATTGTGGCGGTGTAGGTGTGTGTCACATCTTGTGAAGGACGGATGGGATTAGGGTATCTCACCGTGAACTGCATGGTCAGCCCGTCAGCCTCCATCTCTCCGATGGTCTCTGGCACCACAATGCCGTGGAAGATAAAGCGACGGTTAGAGCCCACGTCAGTCCCCTCTGCTTCTGTAAGCCACATGCGGATGTCTTTCTTCTGGTCGTATGTTATGCCGGATTCTGCGTACAGCGCATTGAGCGCTGCCTGGTCGGCATCCGTCAGCGGCTGGGTGTCGCTGCTTTTCTTGTCCCATTTATACATCGTGTGCATATTGCAGAGCGTCATGTCCGTCACGCGCGTCTTTGTGTCAGCCGGCGCGCCGGTGAAACCGCTTATGTTCACCACCACCGTCACGTTTGCCAGACCGTGGCGGAAAGTGACGAGGGCCTCTGAGCCTCCTGACGTTGATACCATGTCGGCGTGATACGCAAACACGACATCCTCCTTCTTCAGGGCGTCGTTGCCTGTTGTGTAGTCTATGTATGCCGGCTGTCCGCCTCCTTCTTGCGTCGCGGCGGTGGCGGCAGGAATGCCGAGCGAGCCGTAATAGACGGTTGCCTTTGTCCCGGTGTCTGTGTATGTCTTCCAGTCGAATTCCTCGCCTTCTGACTGCTGCGGCAGGCAGTAGCCGATGAAGGTGTGCTCGCTGTGTGCGTCGCTCCAGTAGATTCGTTCCGGATGTTCTTCGGGCTTGGCAAGGGTGAAGCCTGTATCGAGGTCGCGCTCCCATGCCCCGCTGCTTCCGCAGTTGAATGTTATGTCCTTATAGTTGAAGGCATCGATGGGCTGAGAGCTACGCCGTATGTCGGTGAGCGTCATCTTGTCGCCCGCCGTAAACTCGTCTCTGCCTATGTAGATGCCGGTAGCGGAGGCGCGAGTCGAAACCGTGCCGATGCGTGCGCTGACAGAACTTATCTCCACTGCCTCGCCATTCTCTGGCGAGAGGTTGCCGCCGATGTCTTCGGAGCAGGAAGCCATCAGTAGCATGGCTGATACGAATGATATGTAGGCAAGGTGTTTCAATTTGCAATTGTTTTTAGTTGTCCCTGTTGTCGTTGAAATTTTTTGTTTTTGTTTTTGTTATTTGTCAGATATTTAGTTTTACGGGATAGAGGTTGTTTTCTTCAAACGTGAGGCGGTCGAGTTGTATGCTGTAGCGGCGGTCGCCGTCGCGCAGCCAGAACGTTGCTTTCTCGCTGAGCGTGCAGGGCGGCACGATGAGGCGGAAACGCTTCTCTCCGTACTTAAATGCGGTGTAGGTGCCGGTATTCGGAATTGGCGTCAGCTCTGTCTTGTTGTATGCCCATCCACCGGCAGGGTGCGGGTTGCCTGTCATGGGATAGGTCACGGCTTTTTTCTGTGTCTCGTCGATGACGGCGATGCCGATGACCTTGCCGTTGTTCTCGTAGCTGCACGCTGTCTTCTGCTGATAGCCGTATGGCGAGTTCACCTTGCTGCGGTTGGCGTAATAGTTGCCGACGCATATCTCGGCATTGTCGATGTCGGGCATGCCTTCGAGGGTGAGCACAGCCTTGTCCGTAAGCGTGACGTGATTGCCCTTTGCGTCTTTCATGTTGCTGTCGTCAAAGGTGATGTCGAGACACGCCATCTTATGCTTGAACGAGAGGTGGATGTTCCATGCGCCGGTCTGCATGACGGTTTGTGTCCAGAGTATGTCGCTGGCGCAGTAGTTGTGCTCAATGCTCTGGTCGGCGTGGAAGACGTTAGAGAACTGGTCGAGGGTCTGGTTGCTGGCGATGAAGACTTTCTCCTCGCTCCATGTGACGGCGGTATATATATAAGGTGTCTGCTGCACCTCGGTATATCCGCCTCCGTAGATGTCGGGACCGCCTCCGGGCGAATAGTCGCCGTTGATGTCGAAGCCGTCGGCAGCCTTCAGGTTCACCCAGTTGCTGCCTTCGCGTTTCAAAAGGAAGAAGGCATCGTTGCTGCCCCCGCCCGTTGATTCGCCTATTTCTGTAGAGGGCACAAACGGGCAGATGATTTTTATCATTATATAATCGCCGTCCTTGAAGCTGTCGCCTGCGGCGTTGACACGCGTGGCGGCGGTCTCGCCTTGGTATGGCTCAACCGACGATGTGATGCAGAGCTGCCGCGCCGCTTCCTGCTTCGCGTCAGGGAGAGAGGCTTCGCTGCATGATGCAATGCAGAGGGGCAGGAGCAGGGATGCTATGATGTTTCTTATATTTGACATTGTGTATGGGGAGGGGCTTTTAGTTGTTTTGCTCCAGTGGGTTTATCGTGCTGTAGTCCAGACCTGTCCCGTCGCCATTCCCCGCTGCTCCTGAGCTATGTACAGGATAGTTGTTCGAGAAGCTGGCTGATACATGGATATAGTGGATGTTGCACGGATGCGTCTTTCCGACCGATGAATTGTTGTAGTTGTATATGGCGTAGTTCATCGCCTTCCATGGCGCGAGGCCGTAGAAGCCTTGCCGCATCGCCTCGCTCAGCTTGCCGTAAGGCTCGTTGTCTTTCAGGAGGTTGTCGTTGACAGCTTTCAGGATGTATGACTTGGAGCCACGGATATATTCCAATCGTGAGTAGTCGTCCTTTATCGTTGACACTGCATTGGCGTCAGGCGACAGCGACTTGTCGTAGTAGTTGCACATGAAGCGTCCGAAGACAGGCTTCTGGTTCCATTGCTTTGTGTTCACCTGTGCGGCGTAAGAGATTTGCGGAGCGAAGAACTTGTCATTCTGATTGGCGTAGTTGCCGAGCAACGCCCCGCCGGTTATGCCTTCCGCCGCCTGCATGCAGCCCTGCATCGTCAGGTTGTCAGCCGTGCCTACAAGGGCGGCAGGCGTGTTGCCTATGTGCAGGCAGCCAATGACGTAAGATGCGCCGAGCAGGCTGTTTGCTATGCTTGAACCGCTGCTGTTGCCCAGAACACTCACTCCGACGATATATCCTCCGTTGACGCCCTCGTTGAGAAGCATGATGTCGTGGGTTGACGTGATGGTGAGGTTGCGCAACGCGCCTCCGTCCATATATCCGAAGAGATGACCGTCAGCGGTGTAGATGTCTTTTATCGTATGTCCCTGCCCGTCGAAATATCCCTTGAAAGGTGTCTTAGCCTCTTTGCCGACGCTGGCTATGAGCCAGTCGTTCAGGTCGAGGTCGTTGTCAAGATAGACGGTGAAGCGGCGGTTCAGGTCGTCGTTGAAGAAAGGATAGGCTCCCGTCAGATAGTCTTCTTCAGAATATGCCGCCTTGTCGGCGTTTGCCGCATGATAGTGCTGGTAGAAGATATATCCCCGCTCCTCTGCCTCCGCCGTTGTCACCCACATCGTGTCCTTGCCCTCTACGCCGTCATACCACCAGTTGTATCTGTCCGGGGTCAGCAGACTCTCGCGCTCCGGGTTGACAACGTTGCGCTTCGCGCGGTAGAGGCCGCCGGTCTTTTCCGGTGCTGTGCCGTTGACAAGATTGATGAACTCCAGAAACTCCTTCACATCCTTGATATGGAAAACTGGGTTGAAGATGTCGCTCGTGCTCTTGGGTATGGCATCGGCGATGGCGTCTTTCCACCATTTGTAGTCGCTGCTGGTCGATACAGGCTGCTCCTCTTGACGGTCTTGCAATGCCTTCTCCTCAAGGTCCTGCTGGCTCCATGAGAAATTGTCGTTGGCTGTGATGCTGAATGTCTTGTACCTGTAGCCTACGCGGAAACGATAGCTGTAGCCCGCGCGCAGGTGCAGACCGTCCTTGAACATCGCTTCTCCGTTCTCGTCTTTTATGTCCGAAAGGGTGAAGATGTGATATGTGCCTTCCTTCCCGGGAGTGTTCTCCTTGTCGCCGTTGTTCACGTCACGCAGCCACACCTTGAACCTGGTGCAAGCTGGGAGTGTGAGCATCTCGCCCTGATGCGCTATGTCATCGCTCATGTCGTAGGGTATGGTGATGAGATAGCAGCTGTTGTAGAGCTTGTTGAACACCGGCCTCTTCACGTTCTCTTTGATATAGGCGGCGTTTTGTGTGCCGTAGTGATAGAGCTGGTCTGCGTCGTTCTCTATGTCTATGAAGTTCGTCGCAGTTTCAAAGTATGTGTTTGTCATCGCCGTGAGATGCGCGAGATGTATATCCACCCCGGCAGGCATGCACATCTTGTCATACACCGCACAGACGGCAGCGCACTCCTCCTGAGCCTTTTCGTCTGTCTTGCCTGCCTCGCTCTCTGCGTTGTCATTCTCGTCGGTGTCGCTGTTGTCCGCTCGCTTGTAGTCCTTCCAGTCTGTACAAATCTCCACAGAGTGCAACTCGTTGCCGTTCTCTTTCACGGAGAAGACGATGCGGCTGCCGAGATGCTGCATGATGAGAGGGATGTCCTTCGTAGGTCCCGAGGCGTTGCAATATTCTGAGAGGCAGAAGTCAGGATAGTAGTAGTCCTTGCTTTCTGAGTAGGCGGAGTTGCCGTAGTTGCTGCGGCTCCATGCCCTGAACCTCACTGTCTTGCCGTTGTCCCAGGTCAGTGAGTCTCCGGCAGTCTGCACAAACTCCGTCTCCTCGCTGCTTCGCTTGCCCATCTTCCCGGCTCTCACTTTCCAGTTCCTGTTGAGCAGGATGGATGTGTTGCCGGCTGTCTGTGTCGCAAGATTGTATGTACGGTATTCCTCTTTACACCATTTGTCTTCTTCCCAATATTCTCTGTATATACGCATCAGTTCAAAGTCGTTGAACACACCCGTGTCGTCATAGTATGCCCGGGTGGCAGGGAGATAAGCGTCAGCTATCGACGCGTCAAACCTCACCGCCTTGCCAATGAGCGCCTGTTGCTCTGGAGGCAGTGTCTCGCCGAGGTCGTCGCTGCACGATGTCATGAGGCAACATGCCGTCAGGAGTGATCCAAGGATGTATATATATATAAGGTGTATCTTTTGCATAGTAGGTTTATTTGGCAGGGTTGTGTTCTTGCTCGTATGGCGGGAGGTCGGGAGTGTGGTCGGGGCATCTGCTGCCGTTCTCCCAGCAGTTCTGTACATTGCCAGTGATCACTGCGCCGTCTCTGAACATCTTGTTTGTCTTCAGGTTCAGAATCTCTGCACGCCATCCGTTTCTCTCGTTGCAATACGGAATCCAGAACTCATGTGCATTGTATTTCTCGAAATGTACGTTCGCCTCCCATACGACACCGTCTGCATAAGGGTCAGCGGCATCCTCCTGTGCTGTCTTGTAGTTGCCGTTCAGTCCGCCGAACAATGCCGTGCCGCCTGTGCGGCGGGTGTAGAACGTCAGGGCGCGGGGGTTATAGACAACGTAGCTGTCACCCTCTAAAGTGTAGTATGTGACATCATTGCCCATTATCTCAGCAAGGGTAGGGCTGACCTTTGTCATCTTCCCCTCGCCGGCTGGGATGCTTGCATCCGTTGCGCGTGTCGTCCAGACAATGGGCTTGGTCTGCGCAATCTCTTCACAGATATACAGTTGCTCTGGCAGTTTGAATACGGTGTAACCCGCACCGCTATTCGTGTATAATGTTTCGGTAGGGTAGAGGGCGTAGTTGGTAGATGTTTCATAAACAGCAGAGCCTGCGCCGGTGAAGGTTATCGTATGGTCTTGCGCGTCAAGATGTCCTGTAAAGACAAAGTCTGATGGCAGTTGTGAAGCATCGATGGTGATGTCTTTCAGCAAGACGAAATAGTCGCCGTGATGCTGTCCGCCCTCGTATGCGTAGGCAAAGCGTCGCGTCCATTCGTCAGCAGTGAGATACTGCCCTGCCTCAGCCGTGCCGTCGCCGTTGTATTCTCCGCCGTCCGTGATATTGTCGTTGTCTATTTTCTCGCCATAAATGAAGGCGCGCTGCCAGCTTGAGCCTGCCTCTGACAGTGTGTTGCCGTTGTCGTTGTTGATGCCGTAGTAGTCGTCAGATGTCGCGGTCTCTATCCATTTCTCTGCGCCGGAACTGTCATAATCCACCTGCTCGCGTGAAATCTGGAGATACACGACAGTCTGATAGTTGGCATCGAGGTCGAACGTGAACTCTTTCTCGTAGTGAAGGTCGTTGTCAAGGCTCAGCTCAAAGTATATCTTGTTCTTCAGGTTATAGTACCACTCCTTCGTCTTCACGCCCGTCAGCTCCTCGTCATACATCACGTTATCGACAGAACTGTAGGTCGGGCGTACGATGATGTCATAGACTGGGACATACCCGTAGTCGATACGCGAATATCCGCAGGCTCTCTCTGCATTTGCATGTGCCTCGGGTGTGTCGGTGCCGTTCAAGGCTGCCGTGTATGCGTCGTGAATCTTCTGCCAGTTGGCGGAAGAGGGGAAGAGCATGGACTGTGTCCCCGATGTGCCCTGCACCTTGCGGTAGGCATAGAACCTGTCAGCCAACTTGGTGTTCGACGAGTAGTCGTAGCTGCCCATCTCTCCGTCAAAATGTGGTATGACTTTGCGTGCTGTCTCCCATATCGGGGTCAGCGTATGAATCTGAGTGGCGGCATTGTATTCGTCCTTCACCCCTTTCAGCACATCGACGTTGCAGAACCTGAATGCTGTGGTGGTGGCATCTTCTTTCTCCGTGACATTGCCCTGCGCATCTTTCTTGTAGCCTTTCAGCTTCACTCCCTCAAGCACGGGGTCTATCAACACGAATGTCAGCACACGTGCCAGACGGTGTTTGAATGGCATCTTTATGCGCTGCACAGTGGCGTTGATGTGACAGTTGGCAGGCATGCCGAGATAGTGCGAGAGCAGGGTGTAGTTGCCGAGCTGCTCATCCGTTCCTGTTGAGGTGTCGTCGTGCTGGTCTGTGGTGAGGTTCACGGCTTTCTTTACATCCCCGGATGGTGTATATTGGAAGTCTCTAAGACGCATCGGCACATGCACCCCCTCAAACGTGTGAGAGCCGTTGCCATGCCAGCGCGCGTCGTCATCCGTCGGATGACCGTCCTCCTTGTCGCGGTATTTGAAGGTATAGACGGCATAGTTGCTGACCTCGTCACGCTTTATGGTGCCGTCCTCATTTTCCTGAAGTTTCAGTATCGCCACCTGTTTCTCTGCCGCGGCATCGTTGGTCTTGCTGTATGTGATGTCCAGTCCCTCTGTCAGTGGCTGTATGAGCCATGGGATGGAATCGGCTGCTATGCTTGGACGGTAAGGCTCATCGTCATCGGCTTCCCCGGCACGCGTCGCGGTGCTGCCGCGCGTGGCGTCAGATGCGACGGCGAGGATGTCCGTCTCCACTCCTCCAAGGTTTATGCGGTCTCCTTGTTCTTCCGTATCTGTGCTTGAAAGATGGTCGATGTCGGTGCAGCCTGCCATCAGTATGGCAAGCATCAGATATAATATATGTCGCAGAGTGTGCATCGTCTCGTCTTTTTGTTTTTGTCCTTTGTTTTTTGTTTTTGTGTTCTTCGACCAGGTCGAAGAATACCTTAGTCGGCTGTCCATGTTGGTGTGACGCTGTTCTTCACGCCGATGGCATCTTTTTCAGTGACAGTGACGACATGATAGCCGGTGCCATTCGATTCGGCAGTCCACCAGTTGCCTTCGTTTCCTTTTGCCATGCCGTGATGTATGTCGCTCGCTGCCGAGCCTGAGATATAGGCGGTGAATCCTATTATGCCGCCTTTACGCCCGTCTTTTTCTGTCCCTGCGTTCCACCAGCTGCTGCAGTCTGATATTTCGAGTTCGGGGATGTAGCTTGTGCTGTTGACGTTCTTGAGCGACGTGCCGCCCACGATGCCGCCGTAGTAGCATTTCTCTATGTCGGCAGATGTGTTGGCAGGCTGCAGGATGCCGTTGTACTGACAGCGTGTTATTGTCGCTTTTCCTGCGCACGCCACGATGCCGCCGGCGTAGTTTCGCGCATCTTTCTTTCCTGTGCTGTTATATGGCAGCCACATCTGCACCTGTGTGTCCGACTTGCAGTCTTCAACAGTGGCTTCGTCATACGCCCATACCACTATGCTGGCTGGTGTGGCAGACTGGACGTAAGTGCCGGCTGCCCCTTTCACCCTGATGTTCGACACACGGGCATCCTTGCCGGCAACTGCATACCCCAGAGGGGCGATGGCATCCGATCCGCTGTATGATGTCTGGTTTTCTGCTATGCTCGGCTGTGCTACGACGGGTTTGTCGAGATACAAGACAAGGTCTTTCACCTCGCCCATTATATTGGTGAAGAGCATAGGTGCTGTGGTGACGGTGGTTTGTGTCCCCTTGCCTGGAACCTCGCTCCAGTAGCTGACGGTGCTGTTCGTTGCGCCTTCTGTGCCCGTAAGCGTTATGGTGCTGTTGTTGCCGTCGAGCGAGAACACCATGTTCCCGTTACAGTCGTCGCCTGTCAGTTCCCGGCTGTCATCCTGCTTGCCGTGCTTCCATGTCGCGCTGTTGACAGTGAAGCTGTCTGCGATTCTGTATCTGTTGTCTTTTTTGTTGTATTGCGCAAGAAGCAGCATCTCAAGTTCGGGCTGGCTGTCGATGACAGCGTCAAACTTCCCGTCCCATGTGTTGATGTTTGTCTCCGTGTCGTTGTTGATGCTGTTGAGTGCTTTTGTCGGCCATGCGTTGTTGTATGCTCTTACGGCATTGGCGTCATCAGCTGTTTCAGAGAAGATGTTCTTGAAATTGTCGGGATTCTGGCTGATGGATATGCCGTATGTGAACGTGTTGTTTGTCACACGTCCTGCCGCCTGTCCTGTTATGCCTCCGCCTTTCACGTTGTTGCTGCCAGAGACGTCGCTCACTTTCGCTGTCACGGTGCAGTAGTCGATCACCGGCATCACGCTCTTCATGTTTTCGTTATAGATGTTCTTTGCCGCTATGCCGCCGATATATACCGTGCCTTCTGTTGCAGCACCAGTATGGCGCACCTCGATGTCAGAGTTGCATCTGTAGATGGTGCCGTGGTTTATGTCCACCACTCCGGCGAGTGTCGCCTTGCCTTCCTGTTCTCCTTCTGTCGCGGTCTTTTCTGTCCTTATGTTCAGTCGTTCAATCGTTCCGCTGTTTGTCTGCGCCACTACAGCATCCACGGTCTTTCCGTTCTTCAGTTCTATGTTTCCGTTGGTGATGGTGCCTGATGATGATATCGTGTTGAACAGGCGGCTGCTTGTAGAGAGCGTTGCGCCTGCTATGTTCAGCGTGGCGTTGAGGTCGTATTGTGTCACCCATTCTCCGTCAAGGTCAAGATTCATGGTCTTCGGACTGATAATGCCTACCATTCCCGCCTTGTTTGTCTTTTCTGACGCAAGGAAATCTATGAGCTCTTGCTTTGTGTTTATGATGATAGGGTCGCCCTCCTGTCCGTAGTCGTCGCATACGGTAGAGGTTGCCACCTCTGTCCAGTCCTCCACCCATGCTGTGATAAGCACCATACGGCTCTTTCTCGACAGTGTGGCGGTGATTGTGAGGTGTTGTCCAGCCTTCAGATCATAGACTTTCATCGCCTCTACGGCTTCTTCATGACCATCTGCACCGGGTATGAGAGACTTCTCGTAACAGTAGTCGTTGGCAGGCGAGAACGTGAATCGCTGTCCGGAGAGTGATATCTCCGCTATCTTCTCTTCTGCGTTATAGTGGTGTGGCATGACAATGGCGTCATATCGTGTGGTGCTGTCAGTGCATGCTTCGCCGTTCTTGTCGTTGGGGTAGTCTATTGTCTCGCCCTGCTCCCATGGGGCTGTGACAGCCAGTGCTCCGTTTTTCTCGTCATAGCTTGAGATAGTCGCCGCGATGTTGTTCTTGCCTCCCTTATAATATAATTGTTCGCGCGTGACACCGTCGTCCGCCTTGAGGATGACGGTTATCCATGCCCGCTGATGCTTCATGTAGAGCGGAATCTTCTTGTACGCTTCGCTGTTCCCTTCATCCACCATGATGCCCGAGAGTTGCTGCGCGAGTTTGTTGTCGGCATACCATTCCTTTGTCGTGCGGCAGTTGATGGCATCCACGTTGTCCGTCTCGTTGCCGTCGTCATCACCGCCCTTCCATATCGGCAAGTAGGAATAACCTTTTATATGGTCCATTGCGAGCCATTTCTGCTGGCTGTCCTGGTCGGCAGATAGCGTGTTGCTGTTTGCCTCGGCGACAAATCCCCACTTGTTGACGTTGTCCTGCCAATAGAGCGGCGTGGCTCCCTCTTTCAGCTGTAGTGTCCCGTCGTAGTTCGCGGGTGTCGTGCCGTCTGTGACAAGAGGGATGAAAGTGCTGCTGCTGTGTGGTGAGGCATTGCCTTCGCGATACATGCTGACGGTGAGTTCGTAGTCCCGGTTCACTGGTTTGTATGCCTTCACGCCCTCCTGCCATTCGTCCTTTGCCGAACGTGTGGAAGTCGTGTGCTCAGGTACGAGCGTGGTGAATCTCACCTCCTCGCCCTCACTGATGGTGTCGTCGCCTCCGATGGTGTCGATTATGTCGCTGCAGCTGTGCATCATGATGATGCATAGAAGCAGTGAGATGTATGTCAGCATCCGGTGCTGTATCGTGTTTATATATGGTTTCATAAAGGGTGTGATGCTATCAGAATTTGTCTTTTATCGTTCCGTCGGCAGCATATTGGGTGGGGTCAATCTCCCAATCGGCTATCTCTGCACGTATCACAGCGAGCGTGCCTCGTCTGAGTTCCATGTTCCATACATACCGTTTGCCGCTTTCCATGTTCTGCAGGTCTGTCTTGGTGACACGATAGACAACGGTGTGTATGATGCCTGTCGTGTTCTCTTTCCATCTGATGCGTATGGCTTGCAGCTGCCCGAATGTTATGCCGTTGAAAGATTTCAGATAGCCTGTGGCATATCCGTTATTGTCCTTGTCCGCGTCGTACATATCGAAGAGGCTGAACGCTGTTCCGTAAGGGTTTTCCGCAAGTTGTTCGTCAGTGTAGTCGGTGACGTTGACATCCTTGTATGTCGTAGGCTCCACTTTGCCGTCCTTATCAACCGTAGTGAAGAGATACGCCTCTTCGCTCACGCCGAGCAGTTCTGCGCTGAGAATGTCGTCAGAGTTTATCATCACCGAGTTGTCGGCGGAGTTCTTTATGTTCATCTCCACCAGTGCGAACTGGTGTTTGAAATAGAGGTTCACGCGGTTTGCCGCCTGTGTCGCGCCAATCGGCTCCTGCTCTTTTATCGCCCTCACCACATCCGGCTGGTCGGCGATGCTTCTCATGCTCTCCGTGCGTTTCAGGCTGAACACGTTGGCAGGCAACTCCTCCGCGCCGTTCTCCTCGCTTGCCGCATGACCGGCGGATGTTCCATACATGATGTCTGCGGGTTCAAACTTCAAGCTCCCGGGTGTCTCTCCGTATGCCATCGTCTTGGCGTGGTTGAGGTCTGTCCATGCGAGAAAGACGTGCTTCTTTCTGTTCTGCCAGTAGAAGCAGGGCGCGTAATAGTCGTTTCCGTATTCGTCCGTCTGCTGCGCATCGGTGTACATACGGTTCCAGTAGAGTGAGTTGCCGACATTGCCGCTCACCTTTAAAAAGGTTGTCTGGTCTGTTCCCGTTATGTCTATCTCGTCCGTTCCATCCTTTGCGATGTAGTACATCCGGCATACGAAGCGTGAGCCGTCAGGCATGTAATATGTCTTTGCGTCGTTGGCAGAAGCGTTGTCTTCTGCCCTCGTCCTGCCCTCGGCATTCTCTGTCGCCCCCACTGTGAAGAGCACCGTCTCTCCCGTATGCGCCGTGTTCCCGTTTCCGGGCACGTCGCCTGCTATGTCATTGCCGCTGCATGCTGCCGTCGCCAATGCCATTAGAGAAGAGAGGATATATGTGGTGTATCTGCGAATCATGTTATAGCTTGTTTTATTTGTCTCTTAGTTGACAAGTTGACAAGTTGACAAGTTGACAAGTAAACGAGTTAATAGCTCGTCTATCAGATGACCTAATTTGAGCAAGAAGACTAATAACTTGTCAACTTGAAAGAGTCAATCCCATTCCAGATTAGCGTTTCCGCTGCCGGATGTATCTGTCCAGTCCTTTATCATCACTCTCAAGGTGACAGCCTCCTTCTGCAGTGTGATGACATACTTGTAGTGCTTGCCTCTGAGCCACTCTGTTATCTTTCCGCCCGTGCCCTCGGCTGTAGTGGCTGTGCATAGATTCAGCTGTGCCTTGTACGTCGTGCCGTCAGCGAGTGTGATGCGTATGACGGCGTTGTCTGCCAGCGTCTGCGGCACGACACAGAGTTTCTCTATCGGTGCTGTCATAGCATCGATGGCGTCTGTGACTGTACCTGCCGGAGTGATGAATCCCGTGGCGAGGTCGATGTTGCCTGTTGTCGCAAGGTTTGTGATGCTTATCTTTGCGCCTGCAAGGTTCACCGCTGCGTCCCCTGTGACAGTCTCAAGGCTCATGGAGATACGGCTCATGGCGTGCTCCATCTGCAGGGGTATCTGTCCTGTGCGTGGCTTGATGGCTTCTCCTGCCTCGTAGCTGAAATCCGCACCCGTGACATCCGTACCGCTGTGCTTTGCCGTCGTTGCCCATACGATGTCGTTGCCTTGCGCTACACTTGATTCGGCGTTATAAGCCCCGTCCTTCAACGTTGCCACGGCGCGGAAATAGAGTGCGTCGTTGCCGTTAGGCCAATAGAGCACAGGCGTGCAGTCCCATTTCTTTGTCTCTGCGTCGTATGTGGCTGTAGAGCGCATCGTCGTCGCGGCAAGGGCAGCGGAGAGACCGTCTGCCGTGACAACCTTGGAGTTGAGGGCGTAGAGAGTGAAGGCGTCGCTCTGCGAGAATGTGCCGTCGGTGAAACTGAACGCCACTACGTCGTTCTCGAAGTCTGTCGTTGCCGATGTGGCGGCATATACGTCCGTCCATGTGGAGATAGATGCCTCTACGTTCACCTTCACCTTGTTCAGCGTGACGGTGAGCGTGTAGTGGACACCCGGACGTGTCTTGTAGCCTGTGCCGTGCGGTATCTCTGCCGCGCGTGTCGTGCCGAACGATGTGCCTTTCGACTGTGCCGTGCCGTGGTCTATGCCTTCTGTCTCGTCGTCGAGCTGGCTGCCCCAGGCTGTCGCCTTGACGATAGCCTCCGTCACCTTGATGTCGTAGTTGTTGCCGTCGGCATCTATAATCTGCGCGAGGGTGTTGCCGATGCTGAGGTTTGTCTGCGGCACGGTCATGGCGATGTATGTGCATTGCGCGGTGTTGTCTGTTGTTGAGACCTCGCCCTTGCACATCGTGATTTGCTTTGGTGCAGAGCCTGTCATTGTCTTGTCTGGCGCAGAGAGGTCAGCCACGGTGTTCCAGTTGTTCAGCTTGACAACGGTGTTCTTCAACGGCTCGGCGTTCTCTGTGAGGTCGAAGCCGTTGCTTGTCTTTATGATTATCGTCACCTCGCTCATGGCGTGGGTATAAGGCAGTGACAGTCCGCTGCGTTCGCCTGTCACGGCGTTGCTGTGTGCGTATGCCACGGGTGTCTGCTCTCCGCTCCACAAGAGGTCGGCGTGCTTCACGATGTCTGTTGTCGCTTGCTCTGCCGGCACAGTCCATCCGAGTGTTCCGTCTGCTTCGCTCAGCGTCGTGGTGATGTTTGTCTCCCCTCCGTTGTAGCAATATCCGTAGTATGACTGCAGGTAGTGTCCGGCTGTGCGCAGGTCTGTCGCCGCAGACTGCGAGTTGCTGAAGTCGTCCCAATACAGTCCGCCATCGACGGTGAGGTCGGTGGTGGCGTTGGTGTTCTTGTCCTTCTCGGTCAGATCGCCTCCGTTGTATGTGAAGGTCACGAGGCGTGGCGCTTTGTCTGCCGTGACAGAGTTGCGTGCGCCGTCTTCCGTCCCGTCCCATGTGACGTGGCGGATATAGGCGGTGAGTTTGTCGCCTTTCTCGAACTCCTTGTCTTTGGCACGCGTAGAGACAGCGTTGCCGTCGATGGCAGCCGTAACGACGAGGGGTGTCTTCTTGCCGTCGTCGCTAAGGGTCGGGTCTTTTATGTCGTTGTCGGCACAACTGGCGATGGTCAGTGCCATCAATGCCGGCATCAGGGTTTTAGCATTCTTCATGCCTTTTGGTGTTTTTTGTTGTTTACGGTGGGCATTTATAGAACCCACCTTATGTTTTTGTCAGAACCACACATCATCTTCGCCTTCAGCAACAATCCATTCAACAATGGCGGCTGAGGTCAGTATCTCCGTCTTCCTCATCTTCAGGCTGTAGATGTAGTGCTTGCCGGGCTCCCATGCGCTGATGGATGCGGGTGTTGCATCGGCAGAGGTCTTCACCTTGATGTTCTTTATCGTGGTGTAATAGATGTCTTTCGTGCCATCCGTGTTGGTCAGCGTGATCCGGAAGCGGAGGTCTTTGCCGTCGTTGTTTGTCAGAGACTGCGACACCACCGTGGCGTGACGGTAGTTGGCATCCTCTGTTTCAACGTGTCCGACGGTGTAGTCGGTGGCCGTTCCTGTCACGTCAACGGTCTTGTCATGTATGTTGACAGTGCCGTTTGTGTAGCCATCAACAATCTCCACCTTCGCCCCGGCGAGTGTTACACGGTCGCTGCCGGTGTCCGGTGTAGAGAGCCTCACCTCTATCTGTGTCGTCATATAGTTGAACGTGAGGTTGACGGTTGCCTCACGGGCGCAGATGCCGCCGGTGCTCATATCCACCTGCGTGTGGTCGTCGTTGCCGCACATTGTGCCAGTGGCTATCACCGGCGCTCCGACAAGGAGGTTGGATGGGAATGTCTGGTTGTTGTATAGGGCGTTGGTGACGGCTATCTTTCCCTCTGTAACAGTGGTCGCGGCGGGGAATACGCCACGCATGAAATAGTGTGTGCTGTGGCTTGGCCAGTAGAGCGGCGTGTCGAATGTCCATTTCTCAGTGCCGTCGGTCTTTGTCCCTGATGCCGTTGACATCTCGGTGTATGCTGTCTCTGCATTCTCACCGGCTGCATCGCTGAGATAGAAAGCGAAGCTGGTGAAACCGTCCTGCTTATCAGATTCGTTGCCGCCCACCGACGTGGTGACGTTGATCACCGGCTCGTCTTCTTCTGCCGTCACGTCCTCCCAGTCTTTCACGGCTGCCGTAATCTCAATGTCGGTCTTGTTCACCGTGATGTTGAGGATATAGTTCACACCGGCTTTCATCGTCTTGTCTGCGGGCATGGCAGCCTTCAGCTTGTCTGCCGAGACGTAGTAGATGTTGCCGTCGGCTTCCACCTTTATTATATAGTTGCCGGCATCGTTGCCCGTGACATCGGCGAGGTTGCGTCCCGGGAAGACAATCGCTGTGCGTGTGACACGCTGCTGTCCTGTCTTTGTCTCGTTGGTGCAGAAGGTTTGTATGTCTTTTATGCTGTTCACGTCGTATGTGAGAGAGCCGTCAGGCACATCCACCGTTCCTGCTGTAGGGAAGCCGTGCAGCGTCGCCGTAGGCTCAGTGACGAATTTCCCTTCTGCGAAGCCTTTGCCGGCAGTGAGGTTCACCGTCATCTTCGTCATGGCGTGTGAGAACTCCAGCAGCTTGCCGTCGTTGCGCTCAGAGAAGTTGTAGCGTGCCGCATCTGTCTTTGAGATATTGTTTGAGATAAGGAGGTCTTTCTTCGCCCACCCGCCGGACTGGTTCTCGTCCACGCTCCAGGCAAGAGACGAGAAATCGCCAACTGTTGTTGCCGCCGTCTCTCCGTCCACCGCCACGGCGTAGATGGTCAGTCCTTCCTTGCGTCCTGTCTCTGCGTTGGCAGGGTCGGCGGTGCCGTAGTCGTCCCAGTAGAGCAGGGGCGTGCATTCTATCTTGCGTTTTATCGTCTGGTTCTCGACAAAGCTTTTTGTCGCGCCGGTGGTGCGCTGCTCGATGGCAGGCGGCGTGTGCCCGGTCCATGTGCCGTTGACGGTGAGTGTGATGGCGGTGTTCTCTTGCATCGCCACATAGTTCTCTGCGGCGCGTGTGGCGATGTCGCCGGTCTCGGCGTTCGCCACAACACCGGCGTATAGCTTGATGGTGTTCTCCTCTTCTCCGACAGAGAAAGGACCGTCGTCGCTGCTGCATGAGACGAGCAACGAGGCGAGGAGGGCATATAGGCAAAGGTTTGTTTTCATTTGCGTTGGTTTATTGGTGGAGCAGAAGCCCGGGGCTATTGTATCTGTACGTTGTCGTCGCCGGCGGTCACCTCTTCCCATCCCACTATGTTGGCGGTGATGTTCTCTATGCCGGTCTTGGTGAGGGTGAAGGTGTAGGTGTATCTTATGCCGGGATGCCACCAGCTGACTTTATTGCCTTCGTATGCAGGATAGCTGACGTTGCTGTATGTGGGCGGCGTGGAGGTCAGCACATCCTTCAGGTCAACCACGTATTCGTTCTTGTCCGGCGTGGTGATGACGAGCTGCACGCCGTCGAGCGATTGCGGCACGAAGCCGCCATGCCATGAGATATAATCAACCGGCTTCGGCTCTGCCCCGTCCTTGTATGTTATGCTTGGATTGGCAAACGAGAAATCCGCCTTGCTTTCATTGTCGGCTGTGACACGTCCGTTGCCCATCAGAGCCTTGCCTGTTTTGGCAACAGACTTCAGTTTTATTGTCGTCTTCTCCTCTCCGTCTGCAAGGGTGACCTTGTTGTCGGATGTGGTGGTTCTGACCTTGAAGGTGATGTCGCTCATGAGATGGAAGAGTGTCAGAGAAACGGCAGACTTTGTCGCGCCTATCGCATGATGGATGTCATGGTTGGCGATGTCTGTCACTGTTGAGGCTGAACGGTCGAAGCCGTTGGCGGTGTCGTAAGAGAACTTGTCAACCGCTGATTTGAACGGCGCTCCCCACAGCACGTCGCCGTATGTCCCTTCTTTAGAAGCGAGGGAGATGTAGTCGCCTGTTTCTGCCTGACTGGCATCCGTGTTCGTAGCGCGGAAGTGATAGTATGCCGCGTTGCTTTCCCAATACCAGTTGGTGGTGAACTTGCCGTCGGTGTATGTGAGCGTTGCCGGACCCTCGTAGCCCGTGAGGTAGTTGAAGCCTATGTAGTCGTCGGTGACGGCGGTGTTGCCTGGGTCAACGGCACGGTAGAGATTGAAGACGCTCGCGTCGGTGATGGCAGTGCCCTTGTCGTTCTTCGTGGTGATGACGATGCGTGCGTTGCTTGGCGTCTGCTCTTCTGTCCCTACGTTCTCCCAGTCAACGACGGCGGCTGTGATGTTCTCTATCTTGCTCTTGCTTACGGTGAAGACAAACTCGTAGTTGACGCCAGCCTTGAGCTGTTTCCCGCCGTCGAGCACCGTCTCCTTCACGTTGCCGCCCTCCATGTTGTCTGCATTGCCCTTGATGGCATTGTAGAGTTGCGCCATGGTGAGCACATATTTGTTGCCTGCAATGATGAAGCTGACGGCTTCTGTCGCAGCGGTGATGTCCGTGCCCGGCACGAGGAGAGCCTTCAGCGTGTGCGCCTTGCTCTCTGCTGTCGGTGTCGCCGTATGTGCGATGTCGGTGTAGTTTACCACGTCCTGAGAAGAGAACGTCCCGTCTTTGACGTTGAACGTTCCTTTGCCGTAGAAGCCTTTCAGCTCAAAGCCGGTGGCATTGCCTGTGGCATCGACGAAATTGAAATCATCCACGCCTGTGAAGCCGTCGCCTGCCTTCAGCTTGAATGTCATAGAGGTGAGGGCGTGGTTATAGACGAGGTCTCCTTTGTCGAAGAGTTTCGCCGTGTTGTCGAACTTCAGCCTCTTGTCTTCTCCGCTCAGCGTGCTGACGTTGTTGCTGAAGACAAGGTCCTGCTGTGCCACGGATGTGACATCCTGCTTGTCGCCGTTGCCGAGCGTGATGCTGACTGTCGGGGCGATGTCTGTTGCCGCTTCGGTGAAAGCGTAGCGAGAGGTTGTACTGTTGAGAGTGACAGCGGGCGAGGTCGTCTCCATGCTCTCAGCCATGCTGTTTGCCATGGCGAGGGAATAGATGGTGAGTCTCGTGTCGCGTGCGAAGGCATCGTCCCAGTAGAGGCTGTTGCCGTTGAACGCCACCGCTGACTTGCTGCCGTCCGCCGCATCATCCACTCCTGCTGCCGTGCCGTAGTTGCATCCCCATTTCTTCTTTGTCGCATCGCCGTTCTGCGCTTCCATATAGAAGAAGAGGCGTGTGTCCTCGGTGAACGCCTTTGCCGGCGTTCCGCCAGACACCACGGCGCGTGTCAGAGAGGAGATGTCGGTATGCCCGACGGTGAGAGAGACGGGTGTCTTCTCGCTGTCGGGCAGTGCGCTTGCTGTCTCGTCTGAACAAGAAGTTAGAGACAGGGCGGCGGAAATGAACGGTATGTATAGGAAGAGTCTTTTCATTCCTATCAGTGTTTTTTAGTTGTTATTATTTAGCTTTCAAGGTCAACGTCAGTGATTTCGCCGGTTATTGTGGTCCAATCGACAAGTTTCGCGGAGAGGACATCAATGCCTTTCTTCGTGAGTTTGAAGTTATAGACGTATGCCTCGCCGGGCAGCCAGCTTGTAATAGTGTTTCCGTTGAACTTGACATTCTTTATGTCAACATAGTAGATGTTGCCCTGTGCGGTGATTTTGAACCTCAGCGTCTCTACTGCCTGCGGGATGACACGGTAGGTGTGCTTTGTCGCTGTCGCTGTGTTCTCTGTCCGTGTTATCTCCTGAGTTTCTTTTACACTGCCTGTCGTCGTAATCTTTGCGTCATACAGGTCAAGAGTGGCGGTGTTGTAGAAGCCCATGAGTTCTACTTTTGCACCAGTCAGGTTGACCTTGCTGTCATCGTCGGATGTTGAGAGATTCACCTCTATCTTGCTCATGACATGGAACTGTGTGATGTGTATATCGCTGTTTGTCACGCCGATGGCAGGGTAGAGATATGCGGCATATCCGTTGTTGTATGTGAACTTGTGCTCCTCAGTTTCTCCATGTTTCTCCACAAGCGGCGCGCCCCAGATATAGTCGTTGCCGTCTGCGATTGCTCCGCCTGTCATGCTGATGTAGTCATTCGTGGATGAAGTGACAGTTGTGTTCTGAGGAGAGACAGTGCGGAAATGATACTGTGTGCTGTTGTCGGGCCAGTACCATTTCGTGCCGAGCTTGTTGTCGGCGGCGAGGGTGTTCTTGTTGTCTGGCTCTGTATATCCGCTCTTGCCGTCAGCAGCAGAAGAACGGTAGATGTCTGACGCTACAGTGGTCTGCGTGCCGGCAGTGCTCTCCATATTTGCATAGACGGTTATGTCGTTTGTCGGTTTCTGCTCTTCGCCTGTGATTTTCTCCCAGTCTATGAGTTTTGCAGATGTAATCTCTATGCCCTTCTTGTTGATGGTGATGTTGAGGTTGTAGTTCTTGCCTGCCTTGAGAGATTCACGGTCTGTCTTCTCTGCATCATTTGCAGTGCGGGTGAGAGCCTCGTATATCTCACTGCCCTTGATGTTATAGTTGTTGCCGTCAATGACAAAGGTCAGCATGGTTGTTCCCTCATCTTTCAGCGTCACGCCGGAGAATACCTGCGCACAGAACGTATAGCCAATTTTCTTGCTTAATGCGTCTGTATAGTCTGTCTTCGTTCCGACAAAGGTCACCTCCTCGTCTGTTGCCGTAGAGGTCATAGTGCCAGATGCGACATCCAGTTTGCCTGCTGTCGTCATGCCGCTGAGTTTCGCTGTGGTGACAATGAACTCCGTCTCGTAGTTTTCGCCGAAGCCGTCGCCTTTCTTCACGTTGATGGTGAAGCGGGAGAGGGCATGGTTGAAGACAAGCGACTTGTCGCCTTCCGCCTTCTCGAATGTCTTTGTGCCTGTGTTGAAGCCGATGGTGTTGTTGCCAGAGACATTATTGCTATATGCGAGGTCCTCGTCAGCAATCACTGCGGCAGTCTGCGTGTCGCTGACAGTCCATGTTATTTCATTAGTGATTGCAGCATCCGTTCCTTCTTTCTGCTTTGTGTCCCATTCATCGAAGGCTGTTTTATTCTTCGTGATGCTCGTCTTGTTCGGCACGGCAATGGCGTAGAGCGCGATGAGAGAGTTCCTGCCGTGCGCATCATCCCAGAAACGCTTTTCTTCTGTTGTCTGCTTCACTGTGCTTACGCTCTCGTCTGAACCAGTCTGGTCAATGGCGGCAGTGGCAGAAGAACTCATGTAGAGTGTGCCTTTGGCTGTTGTCCCGTCATTCTCCATACCGTCGTTGTATGGGAAGCTGTTTTCATTATAAGTCTTTCGTGTACTGACATAATGAATCTTGAGCGTTGTCTCTGCGCCTGTGAAGCCGGCGCGTGTCAGGTTGTTCTGCCCGACGCCGCCGAGGCTGATGAGTGTCTTGCCGTCGTCGTTGGGCGAGACATTCTCGTCGTTTGAACAAGCCGTAAGGCAAAGGGCTGCGGTGAGGAAAAGGGGGAGGGATATTCTGTTCATGATATAATGTTTTTTTATGCTTAGTTCTGTTATTTTACGACTTTCACTGTCCGTCCGTTGCTGAGGCGCACGATGTTGATGCCTTTTGCGGCGGTGTTGCGTCTGATGCCGTTAGCGGAGTAGTATGCCTCTGCTGTGGCGGAAGCGTCGTTGCGCCTCTCTGTTATGCCCGTGGTGCTGTTGTCGATGACGAGCACAGACGGTTTCGTGGCCTGAGAGACATTATATATAATGTACGCGCGGTAGGCAGGGACGGTGAGCGATACCCTCGCCTGATGGAAGGCGTCGGAGTTGATAAAATATGCGTTGGCGAGAGCCTCGCCGCTGATGACGGCGTTAGAGAATGTGCCGACGAGTGTGCCAGATGTTGCAGGCAGTGCTCCGCTGACGGTGGCGCCGGCTGTGGTGAAGACAGCTTCCGTCCCTTCTGTATAGAAGACGGCTGGTGTGCCGGCTGCCACGCTCTCCTGCTCTGTCAGATGCAGCACGTTGCCGGAGATGTCTGCCACGGTGTAGAGCTTCACCGCCTCTGTCTGCTTGATGTTGAAAGGCAGGCAGACGGTGCCCCAGTGTGTGCCGGCGGGCATGGCGCGGGTGTATGTCGCCGTGGCGACGGTGAAGTTGTCGGTAGGCTGTATCGTAAGTGGCTTGTTGTCGAGGACGGTGAAGGTTGTTGACACGCCGTATGTCCCGTCGGGGTTAAGGGATGTCGTGAAGCCATCCTTGCAGTATGCCTGGCTGACGGGGGCGGAGTATGAGCCGCCGCTTACTGCCACACGCTGCGCCGCATCTTCTGCCTTTGCTACAACCATGACAGGTATGCCGTTCTCTGACGTGAACGTGCCGGCTGTCACCTCTATCTTTGAATCGTCTGACAAAGAGGGATAGTTTGCCTGCGTGTCGAAGACAACAGGCGAGCAGGGCACTACAACACGCGAGTCGCCCACCATGCCGGTCGCGTTGCCGGTGCAGTTGAACGTGCCGCCCGTGACAGTCACCGTGCCGGAGCGTGACACTATGCCGGCTCCGCCCGTGATGTTGAACGTGCCGCCCGTGACGGTGATCTTGTCTTTCCACGGGCAGTAGATGCCGCACGCCACATAGCCGGCTGACTTTATATTGCCGTTGAACGTGCCGCCGTTGATGGTTATCGTGTTGGGCGTTTCACGAGGTGTGCCGTCAGGCCATTTTGCAGAACCGTTGCCTGCAATGACAGCGTTGTCCGTGCAGGTGAATGTGCCGCCGTTGACGGTCAGCGACGCTCCGGTGGCATAGCCCGTGATGACGCATCCCTCGACAGCCGTGATGCTTCCGGCTGCTATGACAGTGGTGGAGTTGTTGCACATCGCGATGCCGGTAGCGGTGTTGGAGACAAGTCCGCCTGTCTTTCCTTCGCTGTTGTCTGTCAGCGTCAGCTTGCCGTAGTTGAGGATGACATCCTTGTTTGCCGTGATGCTGTGCCCGTTCAAGTCGAGCGTGATGTCTTTCCCCGCCTCAATGGTCAGACAGCCGTCGCCCGTGAGCGTGATGTCAGCGTCGAGCGTGACGGTGGCGGCAGCGGTGGCGTCGGTTATCGCCTGCCTCAATGCCTCTTCGCTGTTGACGCTTGTCTGTCCCCATGCTGCTGTATGTATTATGGCTGCAAGGGCGAGGGAGAATACTCTGCTGTGGTATGTGTATGACATATTATTGTTGTTATTGTCGTTACATTCGTTACAAACGTTATGGACGTTCTTATCGTTCTTATCGTTCTTATCGTTATTATCGTTATTGTCGTTCTTATCGTTATTTACGCTTTTGGCATCCTATTTCTCCAAATCCGTTGACATGTCTCCGCCCACGATGTCCTCCCACGGCTTCAGCGTGGCGGTCATCTCGATAGGGTAGAGCCCCTCCTGCTCGTTGGTGCGTGAGGTCCACTGATAGTACAGGCCGGATTTCATCGTCTTGTCTGCCAATGGCTCGGTGACGAAATGCAGTTCGTTGCCCTCGCTGTCCTTAGCCGTGAGATAGGCGAAGAGATTGCCGTGCTCCGCCTTCTTGTATGTGATGGGGTACATCATGAGATACGCCACGAGATAGTTGCTGTATTTGTCCGATGCGTCGTAGTCTATATTCACCTTCTCGAACTTCAGCTCAAGGTTGTTCGTCAGCGTCGTCTCGTCGGGCTGCATCTGTGCTGTGCCGTTGTCGCCCACGAGGGCGAGGCCTTTCGTCTCGTCGTCCTTATACTCGCGTGACGTGAGGTCGAAATATCCGCCCGTGTAGAATATCTTAGAATCGCAGATGAGGCGCAGCGACACAATCTCAAGGCTTTTCGCCGGGGCGAGGAGGAAGAAACGCGCAACGGCTCCGATGTGGCGGACATAGAACACCGTGGTGGGGAGGCGGAACTTCGTCTCGGCTGAGATGTTGTAGTCTTTCTTGCCGAGGTGTGCGCAGGCGGATGCCTCAGAGGCTTTGTATGTCGGGTCGTCGTATTTGTTCGATGTCGTGGCGCGGTAGTATGCACCCATGTTCACCTTTCCCGTCTGTGTCTGCCCCGTGTAGTCGAAGCGTAGATGGTTGTAGTATTGCGGAGCTGTTCCGAAAGGCGTATAAGCGGCATCGTGTGGCGAATAGATGGTCCAGCGTGTGAGGTCTTCGTGCTCCACGTCCCAGTCGAAGGTTGATGTCCCCGCCTCGTCGATGCGGGCGTACAAGCCGCCGTCTCTCACTGACGTGCAGTTGTATTGTGTCTGCTGCTGTTTCGTCGGGTCGGTGCGGAAGAGCGCGTCGTCTGTCTTCTCTGTGTTGGCGTAGTGCCAGAGGTTTGCCCATTCGGGGTGCCCGGCGTCGTTCGGGTTTATCAGGCCGTCGAAACTGTATGTGCCTTCTTCTGTCTTCTGCGGGCAGGCGGCGGTGGTGAACATCCCTAACTTGTCGCCACGCTCCCAGCTGAACTTCAGTCCTCCCTCGCCGAAGATGAGCGACGAGCGTGTCACGGCATCGCCCGCCTCGAAGCCGGTGCGGTGTATCACTGCCCCCGTCCAGTCGGATGGCAGGTCGTTGCCGGGTACGACATCCTCGCTGCTGCATGATGCCAGCATCTGCAACAGAAGAAAGAGCAATGCTATATGTCTTGTCTCAGTGTGTCTCATGCTTACCATTTGTAGAAGTCGTCTTCGTCATCAAAGTCGTCTTCGTCGTCGAAGAAAAAGGAGGATTGTTTGGTGGAGGTGGTGAAGGGATCATCTTTGCCGCCTCCGCCTTGGCCACCTCCGTCGCCATCACCACTTCCCATACCTCCACCCGATACTCCTGCAGATCCGCTTAGAATCCTTGTTTCCTCGTATGCGCAGAAGCTTTCTATGGAAGGTTTTATGTATGTCAGTCTTTTTTTCGTCATCAATGTTGTTGTTATATTGGTTGCATTATTGTTTCCTGCCCTTTTTGTATATCATCCCTTTCCTGACGGAGCGAATCTCTTTTCCGTCGATAGAGAACAGCCGTGACGGCTTCGCATGCCTCGTCGGGGCAGAGACGGCGGTGGGCGTGTCGATATGCGACACGGTGTAGGACGGGTCTGTCGTTATGTGCCCGGCGTGGGCGAGAGGATTGCGCAGCGATGCCTTCGTGGCGTAGGGGCGTGTGGCGTGGCGCTGAGGGCTGCCAGCCCTTGCCTTCCCCCTGTCAAGGAGCGAGATGTCGTAGAGCATACCGCCTTTCATGTCCGGCGCCTTGATGCGCGCGAGGGTGTGCCGCGCTCCGTCGGCTGACGCGAACGAGATGTGCAGCGTGTTGGCTGAGAGGTCGCAGGCGGGCAACATGACATACGCCGTGACGGTCTCGCCCTTCTCCGCGTCAATCTCTTCGAGGGTTGCAGTCACTGTCTCGCCGCGCGATGTGATGGCGGCGGTCTGGCTGTACAGGTTCAGCGATACGCCGAGCGGAAGGACGGCAGCGTCTGCCGTCAGGCATAGCGTGCCGCCGTCTATGCGGCACGGCGCGGTGAACTCTATGCGCAGGACAGCAGCGAGATGGCGGAACGCGAACTCACACGCCGATGTTGACGACATGGCTGACGCGCAGCTGATGTCGTAGGAGGCGAGATGCGCTGTGCTGCCATTGCCGCGCTGACGCTGGCCCTCGTAGCTGAAAGGGATGGCGGAGGCGGAGAAGACGGCGTCCCAGACGTAAGGGTAGTAGGCGTAATACTGCATCCCGGGCTTCAAGACGAAGCCGACGGCATACAGCGTGCGGTCGTTGCACGCGTCCTGCATGCTGCTGCTCGCGAAGAACGCAAGCTGCTCTGTCACGCCGTCTTCTACGATGCCTGCCGTCACACCTACTATGTCGTCTGTCTGCCAGGCGAAGGTCAAGCCCTCTCCGGCATGATAGGTATAGGTGATGGCGGCTGCCGTGAACGGACGGAACAGCGATGCCGCAAACAACAGGCAACAATGAATCACCCGGAAAACAGCCCTCTTCGAGCTGTCGGGGGTCAGTGTTTTTTTATGGTCTGTGTTGATTGGCATACCATCCTTCGTTTGTTGTTTAAAATAATGAAAGTATTACTACGATTCGCAAAGTTATATAAAATTGCCAAAATCACCCCCCCCGATACGTTAAAAAATGTTATGCTGTGATATATGTATATATTTTCTGCTTTTTTTTTGAACATTTTTTACTAATTGTGGTTTTCTCCATCATGGCTTTATGTGTATTTTTTCGGACACGCTATGAGAAATACCTCCTGTCGCGAAGCGCACTTTACAAAATGTCAGAATTAACAATAGTTAAAACGCGAATACAGCCCTTGCGGCTCATCGCGGCTCAATTCGCCGTCCTGTACGCCTCAGATTCTTGCTTTTATCTAAACTATTGATATACACCGCGTTATGCAAACGAAGCCTCGCTTCGGTGTCTCTCAGATGCCGAAAAACAGCGTTTTGCGGACCAAAATAGACTATTTTGCCCTCTCAAATAGACTATTTTGCCCTCTCAAATAGACTGTTTAGCGGTCTCAAATAGACTGTCTAACCCTCCCGATAAGTACCTTTAGCGTCACGAAATGCTACCTCTTGCACCCCAAACTGTATATTCTTGCCGCATCGGTCTGATTTTCGCGCATAATTTTTACGTTTCAGCAAGAAAGAAAATTATTGTTGTCCGCTAAAACTTCGTCCCTCGCGTGCACGTGTATGCATGCACATGCAAGCCTCGAAAAATAACAAATTGGGCTGGCTCCTGTTTGAGGAGTCAGCCCTTTTTGGTAACTTTGCAGCGACTAAACAAACATCATTACCAAAACATGGGCAAAGGTACACATTT
>SFIS01000038.1 GCA_004555245.1 Bacteroidales bacterium | reverse complement strand
CTCCGCAAATAGGAATCAGCCCAAATTTTTATTTTTCGAAACTTACATGTCCATGCATATACGCATACGAGAGTGACGAAGTTTTAGCGGACAACAATACTTCTTTTTATTATATTATAGGTTTGAGATACAATCACATGAACCAACCCTGCCATGCAATGCTGAGACTGACGGACGGCTCGTTGTTATAGGGCTGCACGTAGAGCGGACTGTCGCTGTTCAGCCCGTTGTTGTTTGGCTTCTTGAAGGTGCGGTAGGCATATTCGCCCTTTATCACAATCTGCTTTATGGGATGATAGTTGAAGCCTGCCGTGGTGATGTACGGCGCACAGTAGCGATACTGGTTCCGGTAGGTGCCTGCCGCCATGCTGTCATAATGGTCGAAACGCGCGAATAGAAAGAGCTGCTGCCTGTCTCTCAGACGTCTGATTTGCGAGAAGACGTCGTAGCCTGCCTCAAGGCTGTAAGCCAAGGCGTTGCTGGCGATGTTGGTGTTATGGAACGGGTTGCCGTCCTGATATTTGTGGTGTGTGGAGTTTGCCTTGTTATATTCCGAGATGCGGTCGGCATCAGAGAGGTGTGCATACACCACACTGCCCCGCACAATCCAGTTCCATCGCTTAAGCCGGAAATCAGCCGATGCGATGGCGAGTGCTCCCTTCACATCGTCGTATGTTGCTCCGGGTGTCTTGATGGAGTTGCGGAAGGTGTGTCCGTAGTATCCGCTTGCGCCGATTCTGAGACCCTTCACCGTGTAGTTGTCGATGCGCAGGGCAGCGGCATAGCAGTTAGCCACCTTGTATTCGTAGGGGCTTGTGGCTCCCTGATGCACGAATTTCTCTGCCGTGAAACTCTCGGAATTGAGAGCGGACAGCAGCTGCAGCTCGTATCGCCAGTCGCTTACCCTTCCCCAGAACGACAGGCCGAGCTGGTGCCATGTATTGGGCAGGATGGCAGCCTCGCCTTCGGGACGGTAGCAGGTGAAGAAGTTGAGCGGCTCGTGCCAGGCGTTTGAATATCCTACAGGCACGACAATCTCGCCTGCCTTGATGTTGAAGCGTCCGTTGCCGAAAGCCTTGTTGAGCCAGAACTGCTCGAGAGCCACCTCGCCTCCCTTCTCTGTCTCCGCCTCGTATTCGCCCGATTCTTCTGCCTCTATCTCTACGGCAGTCTCGTTGCCGCCATGTTCAAACTCAATCTCCGTGCCGAGTGACCATCCGTGTCCGAAGTCGTAGCCCAAATATAATGTGACGTGTGGCAGGTCGAAGCGTCCGTGGCTCGCATAGTCTTTGTAGCGCTGGGGCGCGTTGTAGCGGTTGAAGCTCTGGCTGTAGAAATTGCGTGTCATGACGGCCTCGCCATATCCGCCGATGCTGAGCCGCTTAGCGGCTGGCGTTTCAGGACGCGCTGCCGTTGCCGTGTCTGCGGCATTGTGGGATGATACCGGCGTGGGAGCGGATTCCTGTGCTGCTGCGGCAAGGGGCAACAGTATCATGAAGGAGAGAAAGAGTGTTTTGGTTGACATTTGAATTGTATTTGTTAGACTTTATGCAGGCAGCCCGGTGTAGCAGAATTTTCATGGAAGCCCGCCGCTCCGCCTGCCGGATTGTTTAATTTGGCTGCAAAGGTATAACTATTCCGAAGCTGTTGCAATACTCAAATCTTGGTGTTTTCCGTTGACGGGAAAGGGCTTTATACCCATACCATGGCATTTTCCGTCATCATTATCTGCTATCTCTCTCGCAGCGTGTGTCATGCGATACCTGTTTCGGGGTAGTTCATTTTTCTGTTTCTTCCGGGTTGGCAGCAAACCCGCCGGCTCGGTAACGGGCATATACGGACTTAGGGCAGAGCGATCAGAAATGATGCTCTGCCCTAAGTGCGTTTGTTTTCCGTATGTATTAGCCTCAGCCTTTATTCTTCCTCAGCTTCTGCACTACAATCAGTGCTATGCCCAGGAGCAGGATGATGTAGGCGGTGTATGCCGTAGCCTCAGTCACCTTGAGCGTTGCGGGGTGGAAGTCGAGGACCACGGTGTGTTTGCCCGGGGTGGTGTTCAGTGCGCGCAGCACATAATTGACGCGTCCCAGTTCAGTCTGTTTCCCGTCAACTGTTGCCGTCCATCCCGGATAGTAGATTTCCGAGAAGACGATCACTCCTCCCGTTTTCGAGTAAGCCTCGTATTCGAGGTGGTTGGGTTTGTATGCCGTCATCTTCACGTAGGAAGCGGAATCCTGCCTTGCGGCTTTGCCGAGCACGTCGGCAAATTTCCTGTCTGCCACGGCAGATGTCTTGAGATTGATGCGGGCCATGGCATCGAGCTCTTCATTTGCGTTAGCGACATATCTCAGGTCATCGACAAACCATGCCACGCCGTTAGCGTTTGGGTTGGCGAGGGGCGCTGTCTGTCCGCCTTCGAGCGGCATGATGAGATATTTCGCGTTGAGCATGTTCAGCACCGGCGAGACGGTGTCCGAGACAAGCGACATGTCGCCCGCGGCATCGACGACGGCACTCAGCGTAGCCTGCATCTCGGGCTGTATGTAGCGTTCGATGAGTTCCTGATAGCGTCTGAGCTTTGCGGCGTGGTATCCGCCGATGCTCTTGTGATAGTATGATGTCTCGTTCTCGTTGAAGGTGTTAGACGCGAGGTTCAGCACACGGTAGCCGAGTGTCTTGTCCTGCAGGATGCGCTGGTCAGTCTGTGTCATCGGCTGTGGCAGGTCGCGCACGTCGGCGTTGACAAACATCGCGTCGTTGAGATAGCGTTTGTCTATCTGCCAGAGGTCGAAGAGGCAGAGGACAGCCATCATCAATGCCATGGCGGCGGCAGAGAGTTTCTTCTTCAGGAAGAGGAAGAGCAGCAGTGTGCCTGCGAGGATGACGGCACAGCTGCGCCAGCAGTCGGCAGAGAACATCGCCATGCGCATCGCCTGCAGGTTCTCGAGCAGGGACGGGAGATACTCGGACGGTATGGCGTTTGCCAGCATACGCTGCTCGGCGGTGGAGATGAAACTCGTGAAGAATGTGGATGGCGCCAGCGCAAAGAGGGCGCACATGCCGGCTGTGATGAAGAGGCTGATGTAGATATACGTCCGTTTCTTCTTGGCGAGGAGTGCGAGAGGCGAGACGAGGAAGCATTTCAAGAGCCGCGATGTCCTGTCTTCCTCCTCGTCAAACACCGCCGGGTTGTCGATGATGTTCTTCAGCGTGAGCATGGCAATCAGCGGCATGGTGAACTCTGCCACGACGAGGATGGAGGCCACGGTGCGGAACTTGGCGTACATCGGCACATAGTCGATGAAGAAGTCGGTGAAGGGCATGAAGTTCTTGCCCCACGAGAGTAGGACGGAGAGCACGGTGGCGGCGTAGAGTGCCCATTTCATCGGACCTTTGAGGATGAACAACCCGAGGAAGAAGAGCATGACGACAAACGCGCCGACATAGACGGGACCCGATGTCATGGGCTGCTCGCCCCAATACTGCCCTATCTGCTGATATACGCTGAGGAAATTGTTGTCGGCATGTGCCATGGCTGTCGCGCTCTCTGCCATCGGTGTCATCGACGAACCGCCTTTCGCGTTCGGCACGAGTAGTGTCAGCGTCTCGTCGATGCCGTAGCTCCATTGCGTGATGTAGTCGCGCTCCAGGCCGGAGGATGTCTGGTTGGCGCTGTCAGCCTTGACAAGCTCGCTCTTGCCGCGCATCGATTCTTTCTGATACTCCCATGTGTGATAGAGGTTGGAGAGATTGAGCATGACGGCAAGTGCGGCGGCGGCGGCGCATACCGCCGTGGCTTTGAAGAAATGCGGCATCCGCTTCTCGCGTATGCTCTCTACGAGATATGCCGCCACCATACAGATGATGATGATCATATAATAATATGTCATCTGCACATGATTGGCAAGAATCTCCATCGCGGCGAAAAGGGCAGTGACGACAAAGCCCGCCGCATATCGCCCGCGATAGGCAAGCACTATGCCGCCTATCATCGGCGGCAGATAGGCAAGAGCCATCACTTTCCACAGATGTCCGGCAGCGATGATGATGAGGAAATAGCTGGAGAATGCCCACATCACCGAGCCGAGGGCAGCAAGATGCCATCTGAAATCGAAGGCTCGCAGCAGGATGTAGAAGCCGAGGAGATATGCGAAGATGAACCACACATTCTCCGGAAGCCACAGGTGGTAGGCATCGGAGGCCTGCTTCAGGATGTCGGTGCTGCTGTAGGAGGGTGCAGACTGATAGGTCGGCATACCGCCGAACAGGGCATTTGTCCATCGCGACTGCTCGCCGGTCTGCTTCCTGAAATCTGAAATCTCCTGCCCGGCTCCGCGTCCTGCCGCCGAATCGTGGCGGTAGAGGATTCTGCCTTCGGTGTCGGCAGGGAAGAAATAGGCAAAAGAGACTACGGCGAAAAGCATCACGACAAGCAGGTCGGCGGCGTGAGCCTTAATGCCGGATAAGAGTTTTTCTTTCGTTTCCATGTTGGATAATGTATGTGGGTTTGCAATATTCTTTCTTTCACAGCAGCTGCCTCAGCCCGCTATGCGGCATCTTTTCTTCTACGCATCCGCAATGCCATCACCATGCCGAGGATGAGGACAACGGCTCCGGTGAATCCGAAGAGTGTGATGCGTTCGCCGAGCACTACGGCTCCGGCAAGCATGGTGACAAGTGTCTGGAAATAGATGTAGTTTGTAGATTTCACCGCTCCTACAACCTTCATCACCCAGTTCCACAGCAGATAGCAGCAGGTAGAGGCAATGAATCCGAGGAAGATGATGTTTGCCACCACAGAGGGACGGAGCCAGATATGCAAGTCTGTGTGCAGCGGCTCTACAAAGACATAATACGGCAGGATGGTGAGGATACCGTAGCCGAACACCTTGCGCGTGATGACATCAGTGGGATAGCGGTTCATCACCCTGCGCATCAGCAGCGAATAGAACGCCCATGTCAGCGAGGCGGTAAGGGCGAGAGTGTCGCCTACGGGATTGAGGTGGAGGACATACTGTCCGTTGAGCACCACCAGGACCGTGCCGGCAAAGGCGATGAGCGACCCTGCCACCTGACGGCGCGACATACGCTCTGAACGGTAGAACAGGGAGAGGATGAGTGTCGTCAGCAGAGGGGTGGTGCTGACAAGGATGCTGACGTTTGACGAGGTGGAATACATGAGCGCCATGTTCTCCGTGAGGAAATAGAGCGAGCCGCCCATGACGCCGAGACCTGCCATGCACAACTCGTCGGCGGGCGACGACGTGCGGAACTGCCGGTGCGACACGGCGAGCATACAGAGGTAGGCAATGAGAAATCTGGCGAAGAAGATGTCCGCCGGCATAAGACCCTCGTTCAGCAACACCTTGCTGCTGACAAAAGTGGTGCCCCAGACCGCTACGACGAGCATGGCTCCCAAATGTCCGTATATGGCTTTCATATATTCTTTCTCGGTTGACAAGTTGTTCTGCTGACGCGTTGATTCTACTTGGTTGACGGGACGATGCGTTTGCAAGTTGACGAGTTGATGGATTCTGAGTTTCTGAGTTGCAGGCATACAACTTGTCAACCCGCCAACCTGAAAACCCGCCAACTAAAACAATCAACTTGCGAACCGGCCAACCCGCCAACCGACAATGGTTTTTATAAACAAGAAAACCTATCAGTCAAAAGTTCCTTTCGACCAATAGGCTTCATTCAGTTTCTTGTGATTCGTGCAGGATTCAAACCTGCAACCTTCTGATCCGTAGTCAGATGCTCTATTCAGTTGAGCTAACGAACCAATCCTTTGAGTGTCCTGTTCAATAAAAACAGACTGATTGTGACTCCTGCAGGATTCAAACCTGCAACCTTCTGATCCGTAGTCAGATGCTCTATTCAGTTGAGCTAAGGAGCCGGAGATTACAAGAGAGGTATCATATACCGTCTTGATTTCGGAGTGCCTCTCCGCACTGCGAAATCAGGTAATGTCATGATGATGTGGAGCGAAGCATCACATCGGCATGGATACCGTCTTGATTTCGGAGTGCAAAATTACTGCTTTTTTCTGTATCCTGCAAATATTTTCAGATATTTTTTTCATTTCGCACGTTTTTTTCTGCTTTTTCCGACTTTCCAAAGGCGGCAGAACATGTATTCGGAAGAACGTATACGGACATTTTGCTGTCGTTTTTCGTGTTCGGAAGAAGGCATACGAACTTTCGACTGCTATCATACGAACTTTCGACTGCTATCATACAAACTTTTGACTGCTATCATACGAACTTTTGACTGCAATCATACGAACTTTCGACTGCTACCATACGATCACGACTTGCTGTCTCCAAGACAACAACCAAGAGCCTTTGGCGGCACAACATTGACTGTCTTGAACCACGAACAAGAGCGTTTGGGACTGCGACACACTACAACCGGCATCCGACAACCCGCCATTGCCCAGCGTCAGACACCAAGACACCAATAATATAAATAATGTGTAAAAAAACGCGATAATTTCGTTTTATGAAAATAAATTTATAACTTTGCATAATATTAGTGAAATATCACCACGGAGAAACTCCACGAACAAAGACCTCAGAAATGACGACCAAGACTTTCATACAGAAAATCTGCTGCAGATATGTGGTGCTTAATCTCATCGCGATGGCTGTTGTCTGCACCGCCCTCGTATATGCCGCCATGTTCTGCGCTGACATCTACACACACCACGGCGAAGCCATTGCCGTGCCAGACATACGGAACAAGAAGTTTGCAGATGCCGAACGCCTGCTGGAAGATGCCGGACTTGTGCTCGTTGTGAACGACACAAGCTACAACCGCCTGTTGCCGCCCGACTGCATCCTGCAACAGACACCCGCACCGGGAATGGAGGTGAAGAGCGGAAGGACGGTGTATGTCACTGTCAACTCAGCCAACAAACCGACACTCGTCATTCCTGACATCATCGACAACAGCTCGATGCGCGAGGCTATGGCAAAGCTGAAAATTCTCGGATTCAAAGTGGGGGCGCCGGAATATATACCCGGAGAGAAAGACTGGGTGTATGGCATAAAATGCAGAGGCAGACTGCTGTCAACGGGAGACAAGGTGCCCATCGACGCCATGGTGGTGTTGCAGGTGGGCAACGGAACGATAGGTGACATCGACGACCTTGAAATCATAGACAAGAGTATGCTGGAAGAAGACATTCCGGAAGACGCCCCCGAGGAGGACCCCTTTGAAGAGGTGACGGAAGAACAGGCAGCAGGACACGGGACAGAAGCCAGGCCTTGACCCTCACGAAAAAAAACGTAAAGACATGAACGAAAACAACATAGAGAAATATATCGACGAGACAGAAGCCGACGACACCATACGATACGAGACAATGGATGCCGGAGACGCCGCTGACGACGACACCGCCGCCGCTGACGACGAGGGCTTCGACGATACGCCGATGCCCGACGAAGCCGACGAAGGATGCCTCTACGAACACAAACGCATCGTGGCGGACGCCGGACAAGAACCGCTAAGAGTGGACAAGTTCCTGCTCGAACATCTGCAACACTCGTCACGAAACAGAATACAGCAGGCGGCGGACGCCGGATTCATACACGCTAACGGGAAATCCGTGAAGTCGAACTACAAAGTCAGGCCCCACGACATCATCACCCTCATGCTGAAACACCCACCACACGACACCTCGATAAAGGCGGAAGACATACCACTCGACATCGTCTATGAAGACGACAGCATCATGGTGGTGAACAAAAAGGCGGGAATGGTGGTACACCCGGGAGCAGGAAACTTCACCGGCACACTCGTCAACGCCATAGCATGGCACATGAGAGACGTGCCGGAATACGACCCCAACTCCCCGGAAGTGGGCCTCGTACACCGCATAGACAAGGACACGTCCGGACTGCTGCTTGTCGCGAAGACACCGCACGCCAAGCAGATTCTCGGAAAACAGTTCTTTGAGAAGACCACTCACCGGTCGTATGTCGCACTCGTCTGGGGAAACCTCAAGGACGACAGCGGACGCATAGAAGGCAACATCACGCGCGACCCGAAAGACCGCCTGCGCATGACTGTCACCGCACCGGATTCCGGAATAGGGAAACCCGCCGTCACACACTGGAGGGTGAAAGAACGCTTCGGATACACCACCCTCGTAGAATGTATCCTCGAGACAGGGCGCACACACCAGATTCGCGCGCACATGAAAGCGATGGGACACCCGCTCTTCGCCGACGAGAGATACGGAGGGATGGAGATTCTCAGAGGCGAACGCTCGTCACACTACAAGGCGTTCATAAACAACTGCTTCAAACTCTGCCCGAGACAAGCCCTGCACGCACAGACCCTCGGATTCGTACACCCGGAGACAAAAGAGCAGATGGACTTCTCGTCGCTCATGCCCGACGACCTGCAGGCACTCGTCAGCCACTGGAGAAAATTCATATCATAGTTATTATAGTTGACAAATAAAAAGAACCAACTCGCAAACTCGTCAACTTGTCAACCCGTCAACCTTTAAAAAAACAAACATACAGAAACAATGAAAAGGACAATAGCCATAGTATGCGGAGGCGACTCCAGCGAACATGATGTCTCAATGCGTTCAGGACAGGGTCTCTACTCCTTCTTCGACAAAGAACGCTACGACGTGTATATCGTCGAGATGAAAGGAACGGACTGGAACGTACACCTCAACGACGGCAGCTCGGCACGCATAGACAAAAACGATTTCTCGTTCAGCTCACAAGGCAAGAGACACCATTTCGACTACGCATACATCACCATACACGGCACACCGGGAGAGAACGGAGTGCTGCAGGGATATTTCGACCTGCTGCACATACCCTACTCCACCAGCGGCGTACTCGTCGAAGCCCTCACATTCGACAAGTTCGCACTCAACAACTATCTCAGGGCATTCGGTGTCTCCGTCGCCGACAGCATCCTCGTACGCCACGGACAGGAGAAGATGCTAAACGAAGAAGACATCGTCTCGCGCCTCGGCATGCCCGTCTTCGTCAAACCCGCAGCTGACGGTTCGAGCTTCGGCGTCAGCAAAGTGAAGACACCCGACCACCTCGCACCCGCTCTCAGAAAAGCGTTCCTCGAATCAGAGACAGTAATGATAGAAGCGTACATACCCGGAACGGAAATAAGTCAGGGATGCTACAAGACACGAAAGAATGCCGTCGTGCTGCCCGCTACGGAAGTCGTCACGCAAAACGAATTCTTCGACTATGACGCAAAATACAACGGACAAGTGGAGGAAATAACACCCGCAAGACTTGCACCAGAGACTGCCGGACGCGTGGCGAAAATCACAAGCGCCATCTACGACATCCTCAACTGCAACGGCATCATACGCATCGACTATATCATAAGCAAGAACGCTGACGGCACCGACCACATAAACATGCTCGAGATAAACACAACCCCCGGCATGACAGCCACATCATTCATACCGCAACAAGTGCGCGCCGCCGGCCTCAACATCACTGACGTACTGACCGAGATAGTGGAAAACCAGTTCTGACAACAGATAAAAGTGCCATTATGACCGAGACCTTTGACGACATCAGACCCTACGGTGAAGGAGAAGTGAAAGCCGCCGTAGAATCACTGCTGCACGACAGACAGTTCATGACAATACTGCGGGGATTCATCCCGCTGCCGAAAAGCGTGCTGCGATTCATCATACGCACCATGTTCATCGGCGTACACTCACCGCTCGACTTCCAGCTGCGGTACATGAAACACGCAGTGAGATACGTGCTGAGAAAATGCTCTGACGGATGCACCTTCAGCGGACACCCGCTGCCAGACAAAAACATACACCACACATACGTCAGCAACCACAGAGACATCGTGCTCGATTCGGCAATACTCGACCTGAAACTCATCGAGGCCGGATACGACAACACCGTGGAGATTGCCATCGGAGACAACCTGCTCATCTACCCCTGGATAAAGACACTCGTGAAGATAAACAAAGCCTTCACCGTCAGAAGAGGACTGTCGCCAAGACAACTCCTCGAAAGCTCCATGCTCATGTCCAGATACATACACCACGCCGTCAGAGACAAAGGCGAGAACATCTGGATTGCACAACGCGAAGGAAGGGCAAAGGATTCAAACGACCGCACACAGGAGTCAGTGCTCAAAATGCTGGCCTACGGAGGCGACCTGCGCGAGCTGCACATCGTGCCGCTCGCCATATCCTACGAATACGACCCGTGCGACTATCTCAAGGCAAAGGAGTTCCAACTCAAACGAGACAACCCCGCATACAAGAAAAGCCGCCAAGACGACCTCGACAACATGAAGACCGGCATCATGGGATACAAAGGACGCATACACTACGAATGCGCACCATGCATCGACACATGGATTGACGAACTCGACGGACTGAACAAAGCAGACTACTACACCGCCATCGCAAAACGCATGGACATAGAGATACACCGGAGCTACAGACTCTTCCCATGCAACTACATCGCGACAGACCGGCTGAACGGAAACGACAACAACGCCGGACACTACACCAAAGCCGACGTGGAGAAATTCGACACATACATCGAACAGCAGCTCGCAAAAATCGACATACCGAACAAAGACAACGACTTCCTGCGCAACTGTATGCTGACGATGTATTCAAACCCGCTCGTCAACTATACGGAAGCGATGAAACAGAACGAACAGCAGGCAGGATGAGACAAGACATCCTGCCTGCATACAACGCACAATCATGAAAAAGACTACGCTCCTGACAATCGTCACCGCCTTCTGCACAACACTCATCACATCATGCTCTGACAACGACGAAGCCGCATACAACGACGTCGTCGCAGAACTGTGCGAACTGCACACCGCAGCACAGGTATCTGACTATATCATCAACGACCGCAACGAGAAACTGACCTTCGACAAACCCGTGACACTCTCCTGGGCAAGCCAGGCTGACACACTGTACAGAGCACTGCTCTACTACAACAAACCCGCCGACGCCACGACAATCACACCCCTCAGCCTCGACCTCGTGCCCGTGATCACACCATACCCCAAAGACAAGGTGGAAGGATGGCAGGAGATGAACGACGCCGTAACTCTACGATCAGCCTGGATAAGCAAAAACGCAAGATTCCTAAACCTCGACATCGGAATGAAAAGCGGAACGACAGCCGACAACAAGAAACACGTCATCGCTCTCGTAGCCGACACAACCCTCACCGGTGGCACACACAGCCACCACAAGTTCTACTTCTGTCACAGCCAGAACGGCATACCCGCATTCTACACCACATACACATACATCTCCATCCCCGTCGCCAGTATGCCCCAAGGCGACACCGTCACAGTCAGCATCCCCACCGAAAGCGGATGGGAACAGAAGACGTGGGTGAAAGAATGATCTGGACGCAAGACGACAACAGGGACAACGGAGACAGCAGCAGCGGCTTTATGCCACACAGCCTGCATCTCCGTTGTCCCTGTTGTCGCTAAGAAAAACAACCGTGAATAAGAGAGTTGCTTATTCACAGCCACGGCACACCGTAGCCAAAGTCACTGTCGTCTGCCACGGACGATGTGTCGGGTGAAAGGATAATGCCGGATTTCACGAGGCGGCTGACGTACGCCTGGCGCGTCTTCTCGTTTTCTATCTCCTCACGTCTCGCACGACTCATGCCCAGAAACTTCTCTTCCGTCTCCAGACCCAGGTAGCGTCTGCCGAGAAGATTGGCGGCGATGCCCGTGGTCGCACTGCCGCTGAAAGGGTCAAGAATCCATGCGCCGGGCTCTGTGCTCGCCTGTATCAGACGCGCCAGCACTCCCAATGGCTTCTGCGTCGGATGCTTGCCGCAAGTCTTCTCCCATACACCTATTGCAGGCAGACGCCATACATCGGTCATCTGTTTGTCGCCGTTCAGTTCCTTCATCAGTCGGTAGTTGAAGAAATGCGGCACCCGCGGCGACTTCCGCGCCCATATAATAAACTCCGTGGAATATGTGAAATAACGGCACGAGACATTTGGCGGCGGGTTCGTCTTCGCCCATGTTATGACGTTGAGAATCTTGAAACCGAGCTTAAGAAGCTGCTGCTGCACACTGAAAATATTATGGTGAGTACCTGAAACCCATATCGTGGCATCATTCTTCATGTGCTCGCGGACAGCAGAGAGCCAACGGAGGTTAAACGCATCCATCTCTTCCGTTGTCGTCGGCTTGTCCCATTCGCCCTTATCGACACACACCACCTTCCCGCTCTGATAGCTTATGCAGCCTCCAGAAAGGAAATACGGAGGGTCGGCAAACACCATGTCGAAACCAAAACGGAACTTCGACAGCGTTTCCACACAATCGCCTTGAATGAGAGTGAAATCGTTGGAAGGGGATTTATAGTAAGGGAGATAACTGTCTGCCGTTATCCTTGTCACGACATAATCGTCACAGGACAGTACAATCTCACTGTCACGATACAATCTGCTGACAGCCAGCTCCGCCTCTCTCTGCGTGCCGGCTTCCACTTGCACAGTCCTTGCCAGTGTCTCTTGTATCGTGACGTTGTACCTCATAACAGGGCACAAAGTTACGACGAAAAAACCACACCGTCATCTAAAGATCCTTATTTAACTTTCATGATCAAAATAGATCATTTTCAAATACTTGCAAACATCGTCTCTATCAGAACATTAAGCCGAGACACAGGGTTTTGGATGGTGTTAAAAGATGATCAGAAGAGAGGGAGGACGCAATGTACTTTGAGGTAGAGCATATTCAATTACAAAAAACACACGAAACCAGCACGCCTCTATTCTTGTATATCACAACCTTCTGTACTGTCCGCGCCCTTTGAACTCAATGAAACCTTTGTCGCGCAAGAACTGAAGCTGCTGTCTTATCTTATCTTGGATATGATTGTTCCGGGGATACTTCTCCCGTAGTTCATCAACAAACATATATATTTGCGACAAAGAGAAATCGGTATCCAGTCTTTCCACTAGGCGAAGTGTGTCAAGCAACCATCCACGCTTTTCAATAGAATCGGTATGTAGATTATATACCTTTTTATATTGCGTAGTCACATCCTGGACAGGACGTGGTACGCCATCAACAATAATTGGAATCTTCGCTGTAGCAGGAATCTCCTTCATATTGATGATGCAACCTTGCCAACCAGCCCTTCTGCTTGTTGCTTCTAATGGAGGTCGCATCTTTATCACCTGCGGTGTGAAAAAGCATTTAGGCACAATGACGAGGTTGTTCACCTCATTTTGGTCGTAGTGCAAAAAGAAAAAACTTGGGTTGTCTAAAGAAGTGATACGGCTAATCATCGTGCTATATTCTCCGTCGTTTACGTCCGACTGAAAGCGGGAAGTGTTGTTGTGCCTGCTTTTCAATTCGTATTGAGAGCGGCAATTCTCACATACATAGTCTTTCACTGGAGCATTAGGTTCTGCCCTTTTGATAGACATCTCTCCACAGATAGGACAGTACATGTTCTTTGCCAACCAATCTTCGGTCAACACTCGTGCTATCTGGCTTGCACTTCTGTAACCTTCAGCCAAAGACAAATCGAATTTCAGATTCATGTTCTTTTCTTTTATTGATTCAAGATTCGCATGCCTTCGACATGCTTTAAGGTGATGGTTTAGCGAGGTTTTCAAGACAACGGGGACAACATCTGTTACATATAAAGCCCTCGGTAATCATAGCTTAGACGGCAGTCTGGAAGACAGTACTGTACAAACGAGAAGACGTGGTCCGCAATACAAGGTACTGTCATTACCTCCCGTTGGTCAGTGACCGTTGGTTCCTGACAGTTGTCCTGCCACACAAGACCTGAGACAATGCCGACCGATTCGCATAGTACAGCCATTAGATCTCTACGGTAAGTGGACCCGAGGACAAATCTCCAGGCTGGTCGCAGTTTCTCGCTTAATGTTGCCAAAATCTCCCCCAACTTTAATAAGTTAGCTTTTCACTCTGCAAATTTACTATTTTTTGTTTAGTGAGACAAATCTTGAATAAAAAAAAATGATGTCAGAACCCGAAATCTGATGTCAAAATAGTATCAGTTGGTGTGCGCTGAAAAAGATGGAATGGAAAAGCAGGTGATAGAATGTGTGAGACGGGTGCTCCTCACTGACATGAATGGAAAGACGACAGCGGATAGAAGTCTGTCAAGCAGGTCGTTTCTTGTCGTTTCAGCATCCTAATCCCAAAAAACATATAGAATTTTGGGATTATAATCCTAAAAAACATATATTATTTTGGGATTAGGGATTTTTCTGTGCCTTATGCCGACACTCTGGAGAATATGCTTGGACGGCTTTATTGGCGAGTGTCATCACTTCTGCCATTTCACCGATGTCACATTCATGCCGAAGACGAAGAGTATCTTCGCCCCTACCCTGCCTGAGAGCTGGAACGAGAGTGTGACATATACCGCGATGAAGCAGAAGTAATGGATTGAATTGCATATAAATGGAGTGCGACAGCAGTGACAGCCGATTTCTGACTGCGACTGCTGCTTGCAGAAGGCACGCTGTGACTTGCCTTTCACGCGATAAGGCTGAAAGGAAGAAGGAGAATAAGCCGGAGGAGGCGGGATAAAGGTCTAAAAGGCTATGAAAATGAGTGTCTCACAATCGCAACGTGATTCTTATATGCAATGAACGTCACCATTGTTGGCATGTAACCATACCTTTGGCGGCTACACCGAAGAGGCGTGAGATGGGCTGCGTTCAGAGCGGGACGGTGACGGTGACGGTGTCGGCGTCCTGCACTATGCCGCAACGGCGGAGGTTATACAGTTCGCCGAGGTCACGCGCCGCCTGCGTGAGGATATGTATGTTGATGACGCGCGTGTCAGCCGATTTGCTGTCAGGGGGCGGGGCTGCCATCCGGAAGCGGTAGATTCTGTATTGCGCCTCGTCGGTGGCTGTAGCCTCTATGTCGCGCTGCCGCATCCCAGACAGCTTCTCCATAGTGTGCATGAGGACGGTACGCAGGGCGGAGGGAGAGAGCTGGAGGCTGCAGTTGTATTGTGCCTGGGCGGAGAGCATGGTGTAGAGTGTGCGGTAGTAGGTCGCCACGTCGTTGATGTCCTCGTAGTCTTCATGGTCAAGGAGCTGGAGGATGCGGGAGGGATAGTACATCGTCTCGTGTTTCAGCGTAGAGAATGAGTTTGAGATGACATTGTTGGTGACATGGAGACGGTCGTGCTCGAAGCTGAGATGCTCGTGCTGTTGCATGAGGAGGCGTTTCGTCTCCTCACGGTCGGCGGCCTCCCGCTTCATCTTTGTCAGTGTCGTCGAGACATCGAGGATGACGGCGCGGTAGTAGGCGAAATAATATATGGGAATGAGAGAGAGGACGAGGAGGACGAGAATGACGATGGCGATGTAGCGGTCTGATTCGGCCTCCTCCATGTCGCTGCAGTATTTAGAGAGCGTGTTGTCGGCAGAGTATTCCTTGAAGAGCTGGGAATACGCGCTATTGTTGTAGGCATAAAGATTCCACTGATGCAGGGCGAGTGCGGCTACCGCCACCTCGTTGCGCAGCGAGAGAATGGTTTTGTAGGGGGCCTGGATGGTGTCCCGAATCCAGTTCACCTCGGCGGGGACGGCGGCAAGGGTGTCGTAGAGCTGCAGCGTGTCGTGGGCGGAGGTGAGGATGTCGGCGTAGTGGAGGTTGATCTGATGGAGACAACGGCGGGCATAGTCGATGGCATCGGCATAGCGGGCCTGGAGATTACACTGGTATATGCTGTCGGAGAGGGCTTCGACATAGGCGAGTGTGTGGATGGCGGGCACGGCAGTGAGGCTGTCGGGCGAGACGGGGACAACATCCGTGTCTGATGCGGGCAGGAAACTGATGATGTCTGTTGGTCGGGACGACTTCATGACTCTTTCCCGCGTGTCGGACGGCGCAGGCGTGTCAGACTGGGCAGCGTATGACATGGGAGAGGACAGCAGGAGGGCGAGGGCGGGCAGGAGAGTGCGGCGTATGCCACGCGGCAGGCGGAAGAAGAAGCGCGCGCCGCTGCCCTCTTCGCTCTCAACGCCTATTGAGGCACGAGAGAAGAGGGAGTTTGTCTTCTTGTATTTCTCGATGATGCCCTTGCAGTTGAGCAGCCCGAAGCCGTGGCTGGAGACGGCGTGCGGGGATGCGGGGCGATGTCCGGAGGCGGATGTTGTAAGGAGTTGCTCGTCAGTGATGGGCTTCGCCTCGAAGAGACGGGCCTTCTCGTCGGCGGAGAGGCCTTTGCCGGTGTCGGCAATGCTGATCTCTACCATCTCGTCGGCGATAGGTGTGGCACAGATGGTGATGGTGCCGTTCTCGGGAGTGAATTTCCTCGCATTGTCACACAACGTGTTGAGCATAAAGAGGGTGAGTGTCCTGTCTGCCTTCACCGTCTCGCCGGTAGGGACAACGACGAGCGTCTGCTTCCGGCGGGTGTAGGAGCCGGAGCCTGCGGCGATGATGTCGAAGAGCTGCTGAAGGGGGAAGGATTCGATGCGCAGTGCGAGTTCGCCTTGTTTAAGCTGTATCCAGCGGGTGAGGAAATCGTTCTGGGCATTGATGTTCTGAAGGAGTTCGTTGATGTATTCCTTACGTTCGAGGCGTTGCCGGTCGGTCTCCGAGCGTTGCGACAGGCACCGTATCTCGTGCAGGAGACGGTCGATGAGGGGAGAGATGGAGTTGATGAGATGCATCTTTGCACGCTGCTCGGCATAGAAATGCTGCTGTCTGGAGATTTGCAGACGCATGACGGAGCAGTTCTCCCGGAGTTCTTCTATCTCCTCGTCGAGATTCCCGACAAACTGGCGGTGGGCATCCTGCGTGCTGCGCAGCGTGGAGTCGGCGTTCCCCTTGCCCGCCGACAACAGCTTCTTTCTCCTACAAACAAGAAAGAGGAGGAGGAAGAGGAGGAGGAAGATAAAGGATATGATGATGTAGATGAGGCGGCGCAGGAGGGTGTTCTGCTGGTCGAGTTGTTCGGCGCGGGCTTCGAGTTGCCTGTCCTGGCGTGTGTTTTCGTACAGGTCGAGATAGAGGTTGCGGTAGTAGTCGCTCTCCGATTTGTTGTCCATGGCAGAGAAAGCGATGGAGAACTGCTCGTAGAGCGACGCCATGAGTGCGGGAGCCTTCACAAGCGCGGTATCTACCTTGAGAGCCTGTTGCAGGGCATAGACGGCTCCAGGATAGTCGTTGAGGTCGCGGTAGCAGATGGAGAGCGTGCGCCAGGTGGCTGCCTGCTGGTAGATGTCACCGTATTCGGAGAAGAGCGAGAGGGCGCGCTCGGTGAGATTGCCGGCAATGAGGCTGTCGGCGACATTGTCGGTGTTGAAGATCTGCAGGGTCGATTGGTTCTCGCTGAAATAGCGGCCGCCGTCGCTTATGATATGTTCGGCTATAGCCTGCATGGCGTTTGCCTGCCAATAGATGAGCTGCTTGGCGGCTGCGAGTGTGTAGCATTGGACGAGACAGTCGTATTCGGAATGCAGAATCTGTTCTTTCGTCCCCTCTGTGAGTATGCCGCCGGCACCGATGTTGTAAAGGTAGGCAACATAAAGGGCCGTGTCCTGCTTCGACACTGCCATGCTGTCCAAGGCATAGAGATGGCTGATGGCTTCGTCGGTCTTGCCGACATAATATTCATACACCGACGAGACGAGGTTCATCTCTGCCTCGGCATAGAGGATGCGGCGCGTCTGACGCGGCGTGTAGTGGCTCTCTTCTTTCAGGCGCAGAAGCTCGTTCTGAGCCTCCTTGCGGTATTCGTAGAACGCCTTGTTGAGCGAGAGACGCTGGCAGAGCTGCATCTGCTGTATGTCGGAGATGGCAAGCTCGATATAGTTGTCTGTGATGCCGCGTATCTCACGCAGTATGGAATCCGCCTTCGCATACTGCATCTTACGTATGTAGAAGAACGCGAGGTTGTTCAACGCTTCGGCATGTGCATCGTCAGAGACAGATGGCAGGCCGAGGACTCTGTCGGCATAGACTTTCACACTGTCGAGAGAGCGGTAGTGATAGGAATAGGCGATGTCGTTCAGCTCGTCTGCAAGGTTTCTGTCATCATGCGTACAAGCCGAACAAATAAAAAAAAGGCTCCATAGGCACAGTATGCCCATGAAGCCTTTTAGTATGATGTCATTTACGAGCCTCTGCACAATAACCGAGAGCTTCCTTACATTTGTCTGTGATATACTGCCAGTCTTCTGCCTTCACCTTGTCGCCGGGGAAGAGTTTTGAGCCCATGCCGACACAGAAGACACCGGCCTTGAACCATTTCTCGAGATTCTCTTTCTCAGGAGCGACACCGCCTGTGACCATAATCTTTGACCAAGGCATCGGAGCCATGAGACCTTTGATAAGGTTAGGACCGACAACATCGCCGGGGAAGACTTTCGTGAAATCGCAGCCTACCTCCTGTGCCTTGCCGATTTCTGACGGTGTGAGGCATCCCGGACAGTAGGTGACGCAACGGCGGTTGCAGACAACGGCGATGTCAGGATTGAAGAGCGGGCCTACGACGAAGTTTGCGCCAAGCTGGATATACATTGCCGCGGTGGGAGCGTCAACAACGCTGCCGATGCCGAGAGCAAGCTCTGGACATTCTGTTGCGACATACTTGGAGAGCTCTGCAAACACTTCCTGCGCGAAATCACCGCGGTTGGTGAACTCAAAAGCACGCACGCCGCCGTCATAGCAGGCCTTCACAACTTTCTTTGCCACCTCTGCGTCTTTGTGATAGAAAACAGGTACCATGGGTGCAGACGCGATCTTCTGCATCACGGTGAATTTATCGAATTTTGCCATAGATTTATGTTACACTGAAATTTCCTGTTGTATGTTTATGCAATGAGATTATCTCTGTACACGTCCGTTGGCATTGCCGCCGGCAAGAGACTCTACCTCAGCGACGCTGACAAGGTTGTAGTCGCCGTTGATGGTGTGCTTGAGAGCCGAAGCAGCGACAGCGAACTCCAATGCCTCGCCCTGTGTCTCTTTTGTCAGCAGACCGTGAATCAGACCGCCGGAGAACGAATCGCCGCCACCGACACGGTCGATGATAGGATTAATCTCATAACGCTTTGACTGGTAGAACTCCTTGCCGTCGTAGATGAGAGCCTTCCATCCGTTGAACGTAGCGGAGAACGATTCTCTCAGTGTAGAAACAACATACTTGAAGCCGAACTGCTCTTTCATCTGCTTGAAGATGCCCTCGTAGCCTGCTGCGTTTGTCTCGCCGCCCTCTACGTCAGCGTCCGGCTTGAAGCCGAGACAAAGCTCTGCGTCTTCCTCGTTGCCGATACATACGTCAACATATTCCATCAACGGACGCATGATAGAGATTGCCTTCTCTGAAGTCCACAGCTTCTTGCGGAAATTGAGATCGACAGAGACTGTCACTCCATGACGCTTGGCTGCCTGGCAAGCCAGCTTGGTCAGCTCGGCTGCCTTGTCGGAGATGGCAGGTGTGATGCCTGACCAGTGGAACCAGTCGGCTCCCTCCATGATAGCATCAAAGTCGAAATCCTCCGGATTAGCCTCTGCTATAGCCGAGTTGGCACGGTCATATATCACTTTCGACGGACGCATCGACGCACCTGTCTCACAATAGTACAGACCAACTCTGTCACCGCCGCGCGCAATGAACTTTGTGTTCACGCCATAGCGACGCAATGAGTTGACTGCAATCTGTCCTATCTCGTGTGCAGGAAGCTTTGTCACGAGATAAGCGTCGTGACCATAGTTAGCGCAGCTGATTGCCACGTTTGCCTCACCGCCACCGGGGATGATACGGAAAATGTCTGTCTGGATGAAACGGTCGTTACCATTAGGACTCAAGCGAAGCATGATTTCGCCGAGTGTTACAACTTTTGCCATAGTTTGATGATTTAAGTTAGAATATATATAATGTGTAATATTAACAAAGAATCGTTTTCATGCACCAAAATTACACATTATTTCGCAAACGGAGAAAGAAAAAAAGAAAAAATTACTTTTTTTAATAAAAAAACCATCATCACCTTTCATACTTTTCAACTTTTATTAGTATTTTTGCACTTTGAATAGCATGTGGCGCATAATCATGACAAGACAATCAAGATGACAAAAAAATTCACCATCAAAGATATAGCAGAACAAGCCGGCGTTTCGGTAGGGACGGTTGACAGGGTGTTGCACAAACGCCCCAATGTCTCGGAATCTGCACTGGCGAAAGTGAACAAGGTGCTCGAAGCCATCAACTACCAGCCTAACATGTATGCCTCTGCCCTTGCCGCCAACAAGAAATGCAACTTTATCGTCCTCATGCCGAAACAGGAATCGGAAGCCTACTGGGAAGAGGTGGAGGAGGGTGTGCGGCGCGCGGTTTATCACAGGAGGGACTTCAAACTGAACGCACAGTCGGTTTACTATAACCGCTTTGACAATCTCTCGTTTGAAGAAGCAAGCAAGAAATGTCTCGAAGCCAACCCCGACGGGATGGTGATAGTGCCATCGACACTTGAGTACACACGACGGCTGACAGACGTGCTGCACGAAAGGAACATACCGTTCATACTGCTCGATTCGTACATGCCCGACCTGAAACCGCTGGCGTTCTACGGACAGGACTCGTTCCAGTCAGGATATTTCGCAGCGCGTATGCTTATGCTGATAGCGTCGAAAGAAACCGAGATAATGCTGATGAAGCAGACCAAGAACGGAAGAGTGGCGTCGAAACAGCAGGCCAACCGGGAGGTGGGATTCAGACACTACATGCGCGACCATTTCCCACAAGTGAAGATTGTAGAGGTTGATCTGACGCTCGACAACCCGAAGGCAGACTACAACTCGATGCTCGAAGACTTCTTCACCACACACCCTAAAGTCCACCATTGCATCACGTTCTCGTCGAAAGCACACATCGTAGGAGAGTTCCTCCTGCGCACCAACAGGCGGAGCATACAGATCATGGGATATGACATGGTGGGGAAGAATGCAGAATGCATAAAACAGGGAAGCATTTCCTTCCTCATCGCACAGCACGGATACATGCAGGGGTACAACTGCGTTGACGCTCTCTTCAGGGCTATAGTGCTGAAAAACGAGATTAACCCTGTCAACTATATGCCCATCGAACTGCTGACACAGGAGAACGTTGACTTCTACCAGCGTACGCAGGTATAGAAAAAGTCCTGACGACATCCTATGCCAGAGGCGCGACACGCATCATGCGCCATACGCCTCCAGATGCAGCAACATCAGCTGTCACAGCTTCTGCATCAGTGCTGTCAGCGTCATTGCCGCACTCCGGTCTTCAATATCGTTACCCCATAAAGTCACTGTCAAACTGAACAAAACCAAAACATAACATTAAATCTCACTATTATGGAAAAAAGTTCTTTTCTTAAAATCAATCCTGCAGATTCTGTCGTGGTTTGTCTCGAACCCATCGCAGCAGGGACAACCATCAACGTGGACGGCAAAGACATCACACTGCTGCGCGACACGCCGGCAGGACACAAAGTTCTCATCGCTGACGTTGCCGAGGGAGCAGACATCATAAAGTACGGCTACCCTATCGGACACGCCATGACAGACCTCAAGGCAGGCGAATGGATAAACGAAGAAAACCTCAAGACCAACCTGTCCGGCAAGCTGGAATACAGCTACGCACCCGTTGACGAGAAGCTGACCATTCCTGCAGAAAACCGCACCTTCAAAGGCTACGAACGCAAAAACGGCGACGTAGGAGTAAGAAACGAGATATGGATTGTACCGACTGTGGGATGTGTCAACGGCATCGCCGAACGCCTTGCAGAGCGTCTGAAGGAAGAGACAAAGCTCGAGGGCATCGACGCCATACACGCATGGCACCACAACTACGGCTGCTCGCAGCTCTCTGACGACCACGAGAACACACGCAAAGTGCTGCGCGACCTCGTGCTGCATCCCAACGCAGGAGCCGTACTCGTGCTCTCGCTCGGATGTGAGAACAACCAGCCGAGAGATTTCATGGACATGCTGGGCGACTATGACAAAGACCGCATCAAGCTTCTCGTCACACAAGAGGTGGACGGAGACGAGGTGGAAGCCGGAATGGCTGTGCTGCGCGAACTCTACGCCTTGGCAAAAGAAGACCGCAGGACGGATGTGCCGGCAAGCAAACTGCGCGTAGGCCTGAAATGCGGAGGCTCTGACGGATTCTCCGGCATCACCGCCAACCCTCTCGTAGGAGAGTTCTCTGACTGGCTCGTGGCTCAGGGCGGCACATCAATCCTGACGGAAGTGCCGGAGATGTTCGGAGCAGAGACAATACTGATGAACCGCTGCGAGACACCGCAACTCTTCGAACAGACAGTGAAGATGGTGAACGACTTCAAAGAATATTTCCTCTCGCACGGCGAACCCGTGGGCGAAAACCCTTCTCCGGGCAACAAGAAGGGCGGCATATCCACACTTGAAGACAAGGCTCTGGGATGCACACAGAAGTGCGGACGCGCACCGGTGAGCGGCGTGCTTGCCTACGGCGACCGTCTTCAGGTGTCCGGCCTCAACCTGCTCTCCGCACCGGGCAACGACCTCGTCGCTTCAACTGCACTGGCGGCAGCAGGATGCCACATCGTGCTGTTTACGACAGGCAGAGGTACACCGTTCGGCACTTTCGTCCCTACAATGAAGGTGGCAACGAACCCATCCCTCGCCGAACGCAAGGCAAACTGGATTGACTTCAACGCCGGACAGCTGCTCATGGGCAAAGACATGCTTAGCGTACGCAACGAGTTCATAGACAAGGTGCTCGCCGTGGCAAGCGGCTCGCCGGCACGCAACGAGTTGAACGGCTACCGTGAAATATCAATCTTCAAAAACGGCGTGACACTCTAAGCCTGCACGTTTCAGGCTCTGCCACACCCGCCATAGGGATATGCAAGTGCTCTGCCGTTGCATGAAACACAACGGAGAAGCACTTGCATAACCGCATACGGCACAACATACAACACCAGGGACACAACACCAAGCACACAGCACAAAAGCACCAAGCACACAGCACACGGCAGAAAACTTTCGCACCATATTATGGCACTTCTCCCTCTAATGACATTCATCATCCTCTATCTCGGCATCTCCATCATCCTCGGCGATTTCTACAAGGTGCCCATCACTGTGGCATTCCTTTTCTCAAGCATAGTGGCAATATTCACGATGCGCGGTAAAGAGATGAAGCAGCGCATGTCAGTATTCTCAAAAGGAGCGAGTTCGGAGAATATGCTGCTCATGATATGGATCTTCATCCTTGCCGGAGCCTTCGCCTCTTCCGCCAAAAGCATGGGATGCATAGACAGCACAGTCGATCTGGCACTCTATCTTCTGCCTCCGCAGATGCTGCTTGCCGGCATCTTCATAGCCTCGTGCTTCATATCACTGTCAGTGGGCACAAGTGTCGGGACAGTCGTTGCCCTCGTGCCCATCGCCACCGGACTGGCTGCCTCAACCGGCATCGGCGTCCCTATGATGACGGCAGCCGTTGTCGGAGGAGCACTGTTCGGAGACAACCTCTCTTTCATATCAGACACCACGGTGGTTGCTACACAGACGCAGGAATGCCGCATGAGCGACAAATTCAGGGCAAATATACTAATCGTCATGCCTGCTGCGGTAGCGATATGTATCATATATATAATAATAGGTGTAGATAGCGCTACCACACCGGATGTCGGTGACGTGTCGTTTGTGAAAGTCCTGCCTTATCTCATAGTGCTTGTCATGGCTGCCTGCGGCATCAACGTGATGATTGTCTTGCTCGCCGGCATACTGATAACAGGGTGTATCGGCATCGGAATGGGAGATTATGACGTGTTCGGATGGATGAAGTCCCTAAGCGACGGAATGCAGGGAATGTCTGAACTCATCATCGTCACCATGCTTGCCGGCGGAATGTTAGAGGTGGTGAAAGCCAACGGAGGCATCGACATCATCATCAACCGCATCACACGCCACGTCAACAGCCGCAAGGGAGGCGAGTTTGCCATAGCCGCCCTCGTCACCGTCGTTGACTTCTGCACCGCCAACAACACCGTCGCCATCATCACCGTCGGCCCCATCGCAAGGCAGATAGCGCAGAGATTCAATATCGACCCGCGCCGCTCGGCATCCATCCTCGACACCTCGTCATGCTTCGCCCAGGGCATCATTCCCTACGGCGCACAGCTGCTCATGGCAGGAGGGCTTGCTTCAATTCCTACCGTGAGCATCATACCATACCTCTACTATCCCCTCGCACTCGGCATAGTGGTGGTCATAGCCATACTTACCGGCAGACCGAGACGATTCCTGCGACATAGCTACGAGTAGGCCTGCATGATTTCACCCTGCCCATACAACATACGCCGCAGACCGTCGGCTGCAGACAAGACAACACAGCAGATTCAGCACTCACCTCCACCTGCATCAGCAAAAGAGACGATGAACACATCCGAAATCATATTCCACAACCTCTTTGCCGGACTGCGCAAAGATTTCTTCAACGACACTTCCGCCACAGCGGAAGCCATGTCGCCGTGGAAACAACGCAGAGTTGAGGGCATACGCCGCACAATAGAAGAAGAAGAGACGTATGACGCCTCGGCACAATACCAGTTTCTGAGCATGATACAAGAGAAGCGCAGGGCACGCATCTTTGAGAACGAGCGCCACTCGATTGACACCTCTGTCGAGACATTGCAGCTGCTCAACATCATCGTGTTCAACATCTCAAGCATCGAAGACGGCGCCATTTCCGTTAAGGGCATCATCGCTCTGGGCAGATACCTGCGCGAACAAGGGCATCTCGTAGATTATGTCAAACTCGACAACTGGATAGCCGAGCTGCACATCAAGAATATGGCGGCATTACTGTCCTCTCTTCTTCTCCAGGCCTTTGGGTTCGACAAGAACGAGCTGCCATTCCTCTACAAGACAGACAAGACAGCATACGTCCGCCTGTGCACACAACTGGCGAAGACAGGAAACACATCCACCATCGAACAGAGCAGAATACTGATGCGCTATTCGCCCTACAGCGTGCTGGCAATGTGGCGCCAACGCATCTCAAAAGCCCTCGACAGCATAGAAGAGTAAGGGCAAATGACATAAAAAAACAGCAAAAAATGACGCAGGAAGAAATCCAAAAACGCTATTAACATTATTTTAATAATTACATATCATTGATATTCAACGCATTACAAAAAAGTTACAATAAGACGACAAAAAAAATCGAAAAAAAACTTTGTAGGTATTAAAAAAGTATGTACCTTTGCAGTGTTTTAATAACAATTGATTGTTTTACAGATTTAAAAGCTTAAGAAAATGAAGAAATTAGTATTTATGTTCGTTGCTGTTGCAGCTATCTCTTTCGCATCTTGTGGTAACAACAAGGCAGAGCAGGCTCCTGTAGAGGATACAGTTGATACAGTTGCAGTTGATACAGTTGCTGCTGACACTGTTGCTGCTGACACAACAGCTGCTGAGTAATCTCAACAACGAACAGTACGACAAGTACCTTAACCGTTAGCTCTTAGAGTTAACGGTTTTTTTTGTTATATTTAGTAAAATATTTTGCCATTACACGGAAAATTAGTATTTTTGTGGTCAGAAACTAAAACAGGTATCACACAACAAAGTCCTACATGCCAAACAAAACACCATATCTCAATCCCCTGACAGCCATCATACTTCTCGTTTCCCTGACATTCACCCTTCCGCTTCAGGCGCAGAAACGTCGCACGACAAAGAAGAATGTCACGCACAAAGAAGTGAAGCCCGAGATTGACTACAGCGAATGGACAGACAATCCCATCTGCCGCGTGATGGTTGCAGACAGCGTCGTCGTCGATGTCAAGGACATCTGGAAAAGCCTTCCGCTACCCCCGTATATGGGGAAGCTGAGCTACGAGAAATCGACCGGACGCCTTGTTTTTGAGAACGAGTTCGGCGACCAGCGTATGTTCTCCGACCTCGAGGCGGGCGGTACAAGCGCCATCTACCGCCAGACACTGCTTGCCGACAAATGGAGCGAGCCGGAGCGCATCACCATCAACGGCGGACAGTTTGACTACAGCAACCCCTTCCCGATGCCAGACGGGCAGACACTCTATTTCGCCGCACGCGACAGCAGCGACCATGAAGGCACGTGTCTGTCACTCTACACCACCACCTACGATTCTGAGACACAGTCATATCTGCAGCCACAACGTCTGCCGATGCCATTCTCCTCATCCGACGATGACCTTTACTACATCGACAACGAGAGCGACACGATAGCCTGGTTAGTCACCACCCGCCGACAGCCCTCCGGCAAAGCCTGCATCTACACCATGCGTCTGAACAAGCCGTGGGAGTATTACGATGCCGAAACGACAGCGCCGGAAAAGCTGAAATCCCTCGGGATGCTGAACTCCATAGCCGAGACATGGACAACAGAAGCCGTGCGGAATGCCGTGGCAGAGAAAGCGAGAAGCCTTGTCGCCGGCAACAGTCCGGCACAGACGAGGGCGTTCCGCTTCGTCATCTCAGACGACAAGATATACACGTCGTTCGACCAGTTCTCCTCCGAAGAGGGCAAACGGCTGTTCGCCGACTATCAAGACATGCAGAAGAAAGCCGAGGCGACGGCACGCCAGACCGACGAGTACCGGCGGCTCTACCACAACTCGTATGGCGAGACACGCAGCCGCCTCGCAACGACGATAGCCGACAGCGAGACACGTCTCGCCGAGCTGAGGGCATCAATCTCTGCCCTGGCAAATGAAATAAGAAAAGCAGAAGGACGACAGTGATTTTCACCAAAGCATAGAACTACGGTCGTCACACACCTGACAAACAAAAAAAATCTATGGAAAAGAAATACTATCCGGAATCAGAGCTCATCATCAACAGTGACGGCAGCTGCTTCCACCTCCACCTTAAACCAGAACATCTTGCAGACAAAGTAATCCTCGTTGGCGACCCCGGACGTGTCAGCCTCGTAGCGTCACATTTTGACAGCATCGAGAACGAGGTGTCGAGCCGCGAGTTCCACACCATCACCGGCACATACAAAGGCAAACGCATCACGGTGCAGTCAACCGGCATAGGCTGCGACAACATCGACATCGTGATGAACGAGCTTGACGCACTTGCAAACATAGACTTCAAGACACGCAGCGACCGTCCCGCACACCGCACACTGACCATCGTGCGCATCGGCACATGCGGCGGTCTGCAGCCCGAGACACCTCTCGGTACCTTCATTGCATCCGTGAAGAGCATCGGCTTCGACGGCCTGCTTAACTACTATGCCGGCAGAGACGAGGTATGCGACCTTGAACTGGAAGAGGCATTCATGAAACACATGAGCTGGAACGTGAAGAAAGGTGCGCCATACGTCGCCACCGCATCGCCCTCGCTAATCGACCGTATCGCCGGGACTGAGATGGTGCTCGGACTTACGATAGCCTGCGGCGGATTCTACGGACCACAAGGACGACAGATACGTCTAAAGATACAAGACCCGCAACAGAACGAGAAAGTGGAATCTTTCCGATACAAGACAACTGCAGCCGACGGCACACCAAGCGAACTGAAGGTGTGCAACTTCGAGATGGAGTCGTCAGCACTCGCCGGTCTCGCGTCCCTGCTGGGGCACGAAGCCATGACATGCTGCATGGTGATTGCAAACCGCCATGCGAAAGAGATGAATACGGGCTACAAGAACCAGATAGACGACCTCATCCGCCTCGTCCTCGAACGTATCTGAAGAGACGGGCTGCACACCACATATCCCACCCCACCCCTGACACCTACAGACAATCAACCGCCACTCCACAATATTATCCCAAACCAAAAAACAACGATGTACAAAAACCGAAAACACCTGATAGCGGTTCTTGCCATCGCAGGCCTATCCCTCCCGGCACTCCTGCAGGCACAGACCCACTATCAGAACAGCGCCTACAAATGGAAAGGCAACGAGTTCGTACAAGGCAAGTTCCGCGCCCGCGCAACAAGTCCTACCGACATCTACAGCAACTACAAAGACGAATGGACATCCGCTGCCCCCAACTTCATGCCCGCCGACATCGTGCCTGACATCAACCGCGAGCACTGGCATCTGAGACGCGACATCAGCCATCTGCCACACTACACCTCGTCCAACATCATGGAAAACGCCCTCTACAACATGTCGTTAGAAGAGAGCGAACTCGCCATCGAGCCAGACAGCACCTACCGCACCGGCATCTATTGGGGAGGCGTATGGACACGCGATGTCTCCTACTCCATCCTCCACTCTCTCGCACAGCTCAGTCCGGAAGTGTCGAAACGTTCGCTGCTTGCCAAAATCAACCCCAACAACCGCATCATTCAGGACACCGGCACCGGCGGGGCATGGCCTTGCTCTACAGACCGCACCACCTGGGTGCTCGCCGCATGGGAAGTATATAAGGTGACAGGCGACGCCGAATGGCTCGACCGCATCCTGCCGGTAGTGCGCAACACTGTCGAAGACGACCGCACCGTGGCGTTCGACCCTGAGACAGGCCTGATGCGCGGCGAGACATCATGGCTCGACTGGCGCGAGCAGGAATATCCCACATGGATGCAGCCTGCCGACATCTACCAGAGCCTTTGCATGGGCACGACAGCCGTACACTACCGCAGTCTGCGCATACTGGCGGAGATGTGCCGCATCAAAGGCATTGACAGCTGGGCAAAGAAATACGACGGATGGGCAGACAGTATGCGCACCGCCATGAACCGCCACCTGTGGATGGAAGACAAGGGACTGTATGCCATCTACCTCTATGGCAGGGAGAACATGGTGAAACATCCGCAGATGGAAATTCTCGGCGAAGCCTTCGCCATACTCTGGGACATCGCCGACAAACAGCAGCAGCGCCGCATCAGCGAGGCGATGGTGAGCGAAGCGTTCGGAACACCCGACTTCTATCCTAACCTCGCCGACCAATACCCCTACCATAACGATGCCATGTGGCCTTTCACACAAGGATACTGGCTGAAAGCACAGGCAAAGGCAGGCAACGAGCAGGGTGTGCTCCACGGCATCTCGTCAATCTACCGCCTTGCCGCCATGACACTCACCAATCTTGAGAACATGGTCATCTACGACGGGAAAGAGAAGGGACTGCCCATCAACTCGCCACGACAGCTATGGAGTGTGTCAGCAAACATCTCCATCGTGCCGAACATATATTTCGGAATGTCTTACGAGACAGACGGAATACATTTCAACCCGTTTGTCCCGAAGACCCTGCGCGCGACACGCCGCCTGCAGAACGTGCGCTATCGTGACGCCGTGCTCGACATCAGCATCACAGGCTACGGAAACACCCTGCGCTCGTTCGCCATCGACGGAAAAGAGACAGATACACACGTCTTCCCCGCCAATCTCTCCGGCAGCCACACCATCACTATGGTGCTTGACAACAAACAGCCGGCAGCGATGAAGATGACCTTGCTCGACAACGCCTACCAGCCGCTTACGCCGGAAGCCTCAATCAGCGGCAACACCCTCAGATGGAAAGCCGTCAAGGGAACAAAAGAATATATCGTGCTGTGCAACGGCAAAGAGCTGACACGCACCACATCAACCGAGCAAGCCGTCAACGCTTCCGGCGAATATGCCGTAATCGCTGTAGGCACAAACGGATGGCATTCTTACATGAGCGAGCCGCTGCGCCACTACGCCGACGTCCTCACCTATCCTGTCCGCACCCGTCAGGACACCCCCGTCCGCATCACACGCAACTCCAACATCCTCGTCACCGTGGCTGTTGATGTCCCCACAGACGGTATGTATGCCATCGACTGGCACTATGCCAACGGCAACGGTCCTGTCAACACAGAGAACAAATGTGCAATACGCCTGCTCGACATTGACGGAAAGACACAAGGCGTCAGCATCTTCCCACACCGCGGCACAGGCGAATGGGGCAACTGGGGATGGAGCAACTCCAGACATGTGCGCCTCACGGCAGGCAGACACACCGTCAGCCTCGTCTTCGACAACGTAGTGGAGAACATGAACATCACGACAAACGAGGCACTCATCGACATGCTTCGCCTGACAAGACTTTAAACCGCACAAGGTTTGACACAATAATCGAGTAGGAGGTAAACACTAATCATAGGTGTTTATCTCCTACTTTCGTGTTTACCGACCTCTCACACCACCGTACGTGCCGTTCGGCATACGG
>SFIS01000094.1 GCA_004555245.1 Bacteroidales bacterium | reverse complement strand
GCCGTATGCCGAACGGCACGTACGGTGGTGTGAGAGGTCGGTAAACACGAAAGTAGGAGATAAACACCTATGATTAGTGTTTACCTCCTACTCGATTTGCTTTCTGGTGACAAAGTTGCTTCAGTTGACGGGTTGGTATGAGATGTGGCATGTGTCTATTGATTCAGCATGCCTTTTGCAAAGCTGACTACTGTTTCAGGTAATGAAAGAAAAATGTGTATAGTGTAACAGGTAAAGACACAAAAGAAGTCGTACGAATTTTTGACTGCTATCATACTAACTTTTGACTGCAATCATACGAACTTTTGACTGCAATCATACGAACTTTTGACTGCAACCATACGGTTTTCAATGGCTACTTCTAACACTACAATATACTACCTTTAACACTACAATATACTACTTCTAACACTACAACATACTACCTTTTTCGTGACGACAATGTTTTTTCACGCATTACGGGAGACGTGTTCCGGAATCGGTACACGGTCAATGGCGGTCTGAAGTATAGCCTGTGGTGGTGTCAGGGTGTCTCTGCTGCAGTCTGCAACAACGAGTATTCTGGTCAGGCATCATGAACCCGAAAACCGGAGACGGGCACTGTATGTCCTATAACCCTGCATTATTGCCGCTCCTTCTCAAGTGCATAAAAATGTGCGAGGAAAAAGCGGGAGGGGATAATACACAGGAAAAAGGCTGTTCTCCCGGTGATGAAGAACAGCCTTTTCGCATAGAAGGATGTTGTGCGGTGTCGTTGCCGGCGGGCCGGCGGATGTCAGCCTTGGACTCAGACGAGTGTCAGCAGGTCGCGGAAATTGCCAGTCATATAGGTGGGCTTCGCCTCTCGCAGCCGGTCGGGGGTATGGTTGCCGTAGGTCACGGCGCAGGTGTCGCATCCCGCCGCGTTGCCCATCTCGATGTCGAAAGTGGTGTCTCCTACGACAAGCACATCCTCTGCGCCGAGCCTCATGCGTCCGAGCAGTGCGAGCACCATGTCGGGCAGGGGCTTCGCCTTGATATTGTCAGAGCCTGTCACTTCTGTCTCGAAAAACTCATGCAGGCCTCTCGGGCGCATGATGAGCATGAGCGATTCACGGTCGCGGGATGTGCAGACCGCCATCCTCGTGCCTCTCTGCTTCAGTGCCGCCAATGTCTCTCTTACGCCGTCGTAGATTGTGGTGCCTGCCGGCTCGTAGAGCGGAAACCATTTCTGGTATGTCTCTGTGGCAAGCCTTGTCTCTTCGTCGTCGAGATGTGCCAGGAGTCTCAGGGCGTCGGCGAGTGGCAGGCCGATGGTGGCGCGCATCTCGGTTGCCGTAGGGACGGCTTTGCCCATCTCCTCGAATGTCTTGCGCATCGTGGCCAGAATGCCGGGCGACGTGTTGCACAAGGTGCCGTCGAAATCAAAGATGACGGCTTTCTTCTTCTGCTTCATGCCCGTCATTGCCGTTTCTCCTTTATGCTGTTCTCGTAGCAGCATCTGCACAGAGGTTCATATTCTCTTGTCTCTCCGAGCAGCACACGTTTCTCGCCCTCGACGATACGATGGCTGACGTAGGCGAGAGCGCCGCACTTCACACAGATGGCGTGTACCTTCAGCACATCGTCGGCTACGGCCATGAGGGCCGGCATGGGGCCGAAGGGCTGGCCTTTGAAGTCCATGTCCAGACCGGCGATGATGACGCGTATGCCGCGGTTGGCAAGTTCGTTGCATACATCGACAATGCCATGGTCGAAGAATTGTGCCTCGTCGATGCCCACCACGTCGGTGTCGCTTGTCAGAAGCAGTATGGAGCCCGACGATTCTACGGGGGTGGAGAGAAGCGAGGTGTGGTCGTGGCTCACCACCTCTTCATCTGAATAGCGCGTGTCGATGGCGGGCTTGAAGATCTCTACCTTCTGTCTCGCAAATTGGGCGCGGCGCAGGCGGCGTATAAGCTCTTCTGTCTTGCCCGAGAACATCGAGCCGCATATCACCTCGATGCGTCCGCGGCGAAGCGTCTCGCCGTTGTTGTTGTTTGTCATAGTGTGCTGTACGTTGTTTTTGTGGTTGTCACCATTTTCCTTAGTTATTCTTTGCAAAATTACAAAGAAAATTTAAAATTATGAAGAAGAAGATGTTTTTTTTTGCCTATATCAGAATTATGGAGTATTTTTGTAGTCAGTAAAATCAAAAACAGCATCTGTCCTATGGGCATTCTATATCTCGTGCCTACACCTGTTGGCAACATGGAGGATATGACATTCCGTGCGATACGCACGCTGAAAGAGTCTGACCTCATCCTCGCAGAAGACACAAGGACATCGGGCGTACTGCTGAAACACTACGACATCAGCCGCCCTCTCATGTCACATCATAAATTCAACGAGCACAGCACGACGGCGTCGATTGTCGAGAGACTGCTTGGAGGAGCGACAATAAGCCTTGTCACTGACGCCGGCACGCCGGGCATTTCCGACCCCGGATTCCTGCTCGTCAGGGCTGCGGTGGCGGCGGGGGTCGAGGTGCAGACACTGCCGGGGGCCACGGCTTTCGTGCCGGCACTCGTCAGTTCCGGACTGCCGTGCGACAAGTTCTGCTTCGAGGGCTTCCTGCCACAGAAGAAAGGCAGGCAGACACGTATCGAGCAACTCGCAGCAGAACCGAGGACAACCGTCATCTACGAATCGCCGTACAGACTCGTCAAGACACTGCAACAGTTTGCCGCGGTATGCGGAGAAGACAGACAGGTGAGCGTATGCCGCGAAATAAGCAAGATACACGAAGAGTCGGTGAGGGGCACGCTCGCTGATGTCATTAGTCATTTCACAGAAACACCGCCGAAAGGCGAGATTGTTATTGTCCTTGCCGGCTGTCATGAGATGAAAGAGGAAAAGGACGGAAAACAGAAAGACAAGCCGCACAAAAAGAAAGCCAAGTTCAGAAACGAAGGGCAGGATGCCGACTGTGCGGAATGACGTCCAGACAGACGATGCGACAAATGCATGTCATATATAATAAGGTGTAAACAATAAACCACAATAAGCCGCCGTCTCCAGACATGGGCAAAACAAAAAAAACGAAACATCATGAAGAAACTAATTTTCTTTGCACTCTGCATGCTAAGCATGACAGCCTGCGACAACAAGAAAAGCGACGCCAACGCTGACAACGAGAAGACTGACTCGCTGACACGTATCATCGCACAGAAAGACAACGAAATCAACGATATGTTGTCAACTCTCAACGAGATTCAGGAGGGATTCAGACAGATTTCCGCCGCAGAGAACCGCGTGACGCTGGCGAAGGATGGAGAGACGACGAACCGTGCCTCGCAGATAAGAAACGACATGAATTTCATCGCGCAGACGATGAAGCACAACCGCGAACTCATTGCAAAACTACAGAAGCAGGCAAGGGAAGGCAGCATAGCCGCCGAGCAGCTGAAGACTACGATAGAGAACCTCACCTCGGAACTTGAGGAACGCAACAAGGAGATTGCCGTGCTCAGAGACGAGCTGGCGCAGAAGGACGTGCGCATCACAGAGCTCGACCAGACTGTCACAACGCTCAACGAAGACGTGGCACAGCTGCGCACTGAAACGCAGGAGCAGAGCAACACCATCAGCAACCAGGACCGCCAGATTCACACCGCATGGTATGTCTTCGGAACAAAGAAAGAGCTGACACAGAACCGCATTCTCGAGAAAGGACGCGTGCTGCAGTCTAACTTCAACCGGAACTATTTCACAAAGATAGATATCAGAGTTGACAAGGAGATACGCCTTTACAGCAAGTCTGCAAAGATTCTCACGTCTCACCCCGCTTCGAGCTACACGCTGCAACAGGACGCTTCGAAGCAGTATGTGCTGAGAATAACAAATCCGGAGGTGTTCTGGTCAACAAGCAAGTATCTTGTTGTCCAGGTCAAATGACACTTCTGCCGGCAAGTTGCTTCATTCATACAGCTGACGAGTTGACAAGTCGTAGGGCAGGCAGTATTGTCTGCCCAAAAACTGTCAACTCGTCAACTCGTAAGTCCAAACCAAATAAACTCGACAACAAAAACGAATAATCCCGTCAACGTGCCGGCCTGTCAACTGAAACCAATCACCTTGTCAGCCCGCCAACCGACAGACACCAACACGACAAAAGAGAATAATGATAGATAAAGAGATAACGTTCGACCGCGTGATGCGATGGCTCATCGTCGCACTCATTGTCGTTGCGGTCTTTTTCGGAGTGAACTATCTCAGCAATGCCCTGCTGCCTTTCTTCATTGCATGGTTTCTTGCCTATCTCATCTTCCCTGTGGTGAAAGGCATAGAGAGATGGCTGCACATACGCCTAAGAGTGGTGTCGATCATCATTGCGCTTGTTGTGGTCGTCTCTGTCATCGGAGGTGTGATGTGGTTCATCGTACCGCCGATGATAGAACAGTTCCAGAAACTCGGACATGTAGCGACAAACTACATTCACCTCAAGGCCCACATCACCAGCATTCCCGACGCACTCAACCAGCTCATGGTGGCCAACAGAAACGAGATTGAGGCGTTCTTCCATTCAAAGGATTTCACGAACATGCTCAAGGTCTCTGCTCCCGGGGTGCTCGCCGTGCTCTCCGAGACTTTCACCTTCCTCTACAGCTTCGTCGGCTCGTGCATCGTCTTGCTCTATATGTTCTTCATTCTTCTCGACTATGAGTATCTGTCAGAAAACTGGATACGCATCTTCCCGAAGAAAAACAGACCGTTCTGGCGTTCTGTCATGGGCGATGTAGAACGCGCGATGAACAACTATATCCGCGGGCAGGGGCTCGTGGCCCTGACAATGGGCATACTCTTCTGCATCGGATTCACCATCATCGGATTCCCTATGGCGATAGGTCTCGGCATACTCATCGGCATACTCGACCTCGTGCCTTACCTGCACACCTTCGCTCTCATCCCCACTGCCTTCCTCGCACTGCTGAAAGCGGCTGATACTGGCGAGAATTTCTGGGTCATCTTCGCTTCCGCATTCGCCGTGTTCTGCATCGTGCAAGTCATAATTGACATGTTTGTCACACCGAAAATCATGGGGAAGGCGATGGGAATGAACCCCGCAATCCTGTTGCTCTCACTCTCCGTGTGGGGAACCTTGCTCGGATTCATCGGCCTTATCATCGCCCTGCCTCTCACGACAATCATCATGGCATATTGGAAACGGTATATCTCAGGTGAGAACGAGACGGAGAACGACGTGCAGCGGGACGGGAGCGGACAGGTGGTCAGTCAGTCTGAACCTTGACAAATCTCACGGGCTGACGCTTGACGGCATCCAACGGATGTGACGCGTATTTCACCTTCACGAAGTCAGTAGCCTTCAGGTCGAAGCAGCGGATGGTGCTGTCGTACATCGTGCGGTAATAGATGCGGCGGTTCCCGATGTCACACGCCACAGTCCATTGTGTCGCACTCGGGATGTCCGGCACCTCCACGTCCATATTCGTCTGCACGCCGATGGGCAAGTCGAAGTTGTTCAGGATATGAAACGCCTGCATCACCGTCTCTTCTGAAGATGAAAGACAAGGCGCGGCAGACAGGAAAAAGGCGGCGCGGACAAAACGTGACGGCGGCGTCATGTCGCCCGGAATGCCGTAAAGCCCGCCGCCACCGCCGAAAGGCTTGAGATGCATTCCGCCTATCTCCAGACCCGAAGCGCGCCCGGGATAAAGGTTGGCGTAATTGTTCAGATTCTTCAGATGCCAGCCGAAGTCCGGAGAGTTGGTCAGCACGCCAAGCGTATTCTCATGCCACATCTTCCTGCCGCCGACAATCTCAAGGACAACCTGTCTGCCGGAAGTGTCTGTGAAACGCCAATGGACTGTCGATCCTCTTTCGTCAGCCGACACGACATGCACCCTGCCGACTGCAGACATCACCTCGTCAACAGTGCTGCACTGTCCCAATATCCACGGGACGAGCTGGAGATCCGACACGCTGGAGTCACGCTCCAGGGCATCGTACCGCTCATAGCTCCCGCAGTCGGGGAAATAGAAAAGGCCGGCAGACAGACCTTTCTCGTTCATGCCATCTACCACATACTCGGCGCGCTCGACAGACAAGCCGATGTAGCCGTACCTCGAGGTGAACAGCATACCGTCTTTCTTGCCGCCCGGCACATACGAACGCTGGGTGTAGCCCCGGGGAACTACAACATACCTGCTCTCCAAATCACTGCCAGCCCATTCTATCGTACGGGCAGCGACAGTGTTGCCGCCTTCTGTGCGTAATGTTATGCCGGTGCATGCATAAGCCGGAAAGCTTGACAAACAAATCACCATAGCGGTGAAAAAAACTCTGACAGATTTCATTGTTCCTCCTTTCTTTATGCTGTAGCAACATCGCTGCAGCCGGTTGATTCTTTCTCCTATTAAAGATGTGACGCATCTTAATCTGCCGTAAAGATAATGCTTTTTTCTTTTACGGCAATGCCTTTGCCTTCACGTTTTCAGTTCTTTACGATTGTTTTACCTAATTTTTTGTTAATCCCGTCCTTTCCGCGCATTCATCCTCATCCAAAACTCATGCTTCATGCAAATGCGGACAGATGAGTAACTATTCAGCGATTAGGTTATAGCCCCAATAATTTCATTAAGCAAAACTCCGGGCAGCAGTAATTCCGTATAGAAGTACGGCTGTTCTATCTGGAT
>SFIS01000037.1 GCA_004555245.1 Bacteroidales bacterium | reverse complement strand
GTTACTCATTTTGAGTGAGTTGAGCAAACTTAGAAGCCTTTTTTATTCCTATTTTATGTTAAATTATGCAGGTGTGCCATCACTTGCGAAAGTTTAGTATATTATAGGTGTTCGATAGAACAAGACGAAAGTCGTTATTGCCCTACGACCTTTAGTTGCACCGTCTTCATCGGTTTGAGCGTGATGCGGTTTACTGACTCTCGTTTGCTTTCGTCTGCCATGTTCGCATAGATCTGTGTGGTCGAGACGTTCTTGTGACCCAACATGTGCTGAACGGTATAGACGCTTGTTCCTGCATCTACCTGTAGAGAACCGAATGTATGCCTGCTGCAATGAAACGAGATTTTCTTGGTGATGCCAGCAGCTTTCAGCCAGTTCTTCAAAGGTGCCTGGGTCATCTTGTCTGCAAAGCCGACAAAGACGGGGCCAGTTCCTCGCTCACCGATCAGTTCTAAAGCCTCGTCACTGATGGGATTGTTTACAAGTTCCTTTGTTTTCTGCATACGAAGTGTGACATACATTCCTCCGTCGCCATATGGCTGTATGTTTTCCCATGTGAGTTGCTTGATATCACTCTTGCGGAGTCCGGTCAGACAGGCAAAGAGAAAGGCGGTCTTTAAGACGGGATATTGGCATGGGGCGTTCGCCAACCTGACAAGTTCATCCTTGGACAAGTGTTCCTTTTCCGTGGGTATGGTGTCAATGCGTTCCAAGAAGCCGTTGGGATTCTCCATAATCTTATGCTCCCTGTAGGCTGTATGGAGTACGGCACGGAAGGTTGACCAATAGCCTGCCACACTATTGATATGCAGTTTGTGTTCTGTGTGGATGGTCTGAGGTGCAGTTATCAGGTACTCACGGAACTTGTTGCACAGGTCAACGTTGATTTCGTCGAAACGGCATTTATTGTTGCAGAATCGGGCAAAGTGCTTATAGACGTGCTGCCACTTGCAGTTCTTCTTGTCTGCTTTCTGCTTGAAGTAGGCAAGAAAGTCGCCCTTCATCTTATCACGATCAAAGAAGTCGTACCTCTCATTGACGATGGACTCATAGCGACGGCAGCGAAGGGCTTCTGCCTTCTCGCGCATACGGACGTTGTAGTCCTTCTCCCGTTGTGACTTCGGCTTGGCGTAGATGTAGATGCCGAGCGATTCATGGCGCATGACCTTCATAGTGGACTCGTCCCGGTAGCCAGGGTAGTAGTCGAGATAGAAGGAAAGCTGTTCCCCGCTTTTGATTTTCCGTGTGCGGAGGGTTACGGTCTTGCAAATGTTACTCATACATATATATATTATTGTTAGTAATCATGGTGGAGCGTTTCTCCACGGGTGCAAAGGAACTCAATGATGCGGTGCTGACTCCGATTATTTCCAATAATCACTGAATAATCTGTCAATAAGGTAGAAACTCAGAATCCAGAGGGGATCATTCCCACGGATTTTCGTTCTTCCATCACCCTCTCCACATCGGAACGGAGCAGAAGGTTAAGCCGTCCTACCTTTGTCTTCTCAATGTGCTTTACCTTGACGATGTGGCAGATGTTGGCTTTGGTCAGTCCATAGAGCTGTTGCACTTGCTCCACTGTACAATAGTTCTCATCAGAAAGAAGGTCGGTACGACGTAGTTCATCAAAGTGGCTTTGGGAATAATAAGTGTGCCCATATTCTCTTTTGCTCGGTATCTTGTGGCGATGGGCATAGGAGCGGACTGCTGTTAAGTTGATACCGTATCGGTTTGCCACTTCTTGTGGAGAAAGCCACTCGACAATGGCATCAAGGTCTATGGTAGTGCCGAATACTGCATCAATGTGTTTCTTGCTGTAGTAGTTCCGTCCTGCGATACGGCACATGGGAATCTGGTGGCGTTTAGCAGAGGCATATAGCCACGAGTGCTTGACCTTATATATCTGCTTTACCTCTTCGCCAGAGTAGTATTCGAGGACTTCATCTGAATATGATGATGTTGATTGGTCTTTCTGCTTCTTATCACCAACAAATGTCTTTTTCTTAGAAATGGTTTTCTTGGGTTTTGAACAAGGAAGGACTCGGTTATAAGGATTGGCAGCAAACATCTTCTCAATGTCACTTCTGCGGACAAGAGCCATTCGGCTGCTCAGCCGTGAGGCTGGCAACTTCCCTTGTTCAACAAGTTTATAGACATACTGACGGGTGCAGCCTAAAAGGATGGCTGCCTTGGAAAAGGTCAGGTACTCCTGCTGTTGAAGTTCCATCACTGGCCCAACACTCCGAAGGAAATCCCTTTGTCTCTTTTTCTTGGATTCCTTCGCTTTCTCGGCACATTCCTCCGAGCAGTACTTCTGCATTCCGCTGTTTGTGGTGAAAACCTTGCCACAATAAGCGCATTTTCTGGTCTTTGGCATACTTGCAACTATTATAGGTCCAACATTCCTTTTATTGTACCTCTCCGCAAGTAATCACAAGTAAACTCTCGACATCCTTTATTATCTTTCGCCACGATATTGCTTTTCTCAAAAGCGGGTCAGAAATCAGTCAACTCTCGTAACCTATCGGCAACCCTTGTCAACTCTGTCCACGATGTGGCAAAAATAAAGCCTCGTAAATTCCCTGCGGTAGAAATACGTTACAAATTTATAGGGAATTTCCGAAGCGACCAAAAACTGCTTCTGAAGTGTTAAAATCTAAAAGTGACTGTAATACAATGTATTAAGTCTGATTGATTTTCATTATTTATGGTAATTTAGAGGTCTCTAAATACAACCATCGAAAGCCTGACTTCCAATACTTGTCACAGAATTCGGGATAGTGACTGATGTCAAGCCGCTGCAACGATAGAAAACTTTATCTTCAATACTTGTCACAGAATTCGGGATTGTGACTGATGTCAAGCCTCTGCAACCATAGAAAGCAGAATGTCCAATACTTGTCACAGAATTCGGGATGGTGATTGATGTCAAGCCGCTGCAATTCCGGAAAGCTTCGATTCCAATACTTGTCACCGTATACTCTTGTCCTCCTTCTGTGATAGAACTCGGAATAACCACTTCTCCTGAATAGTACTCTCCAATACTACGAGTCACTTCTACGGTTTTATCCTCAGAATTAAAATTATAACATATTCCATCAATCTTTACAGCTGCTGATGCTGAGGCTGAGAATACTACACTTAGAATAAATGAAAATAAAAACACAATTAATTTTTTCATAGATTCTTCCCGACACATTTTTCAGCCACTATGTCGGGCGTTGGCATATTGTTAGTTTTAAGAATTATTTTCATTACTTGCAAAAAACATTTGTTTCGGTATTGCTGAGATTAGGAGCGGTAGGCAAAGCCAATGTGCTATGTAACTTTATCTGAATCTTCTTTTCCGTTGACGATATTCCAACCTTTGCTAATACCGCTCTTCTGCATACCGTTAAGGTCGTAAACATGTGTTTTTGCGGTCTCTTCTGTGTTTTCACCTTCGAGAAGCAAGATTTCAGTGGTTGCGTCATCGTCGAAAGACATGCGGACAGCCTTTGCTGATGAAGAACCAGAACCTGGAACATGGAAGACTGCGTTGCTTATAGGAGTGTTATAGAATAAACTACCGTTCTCTATTGGTTTGAGAGTTCGCATGTCACAGATTTTTGAGAAGAACATCCTTGAAAGCAAGAATTTCCTAAACTCGTCACTGATTCTGGAATGGCAATTGACGTAAGGGAACAACATACAGAACAAAAATTTCCTAAACTCTTCACACTGTATGTATTACCTTCATACGTGACACTATTGGGAATATCCACGTTAGTGGCAGAGCCAGAATGTTTTTTATTTGTGCTGTTTTGTTTGTTTTATCCAAACGGACTTCATAGTCTCCAATCGTTTAGGCATTCACTGCCATGCTCACTACAACAAACAGGACTAAGAGCATAGATTATAATGTAAGTGTTGTTTTCATGAATAAAAAAAACGTCTTTGCCAATAGCTCCATCTTGACGGATAATTTTAAATGATGTTTGCATACAAAAACAAAAAACGTGGAGCCAGTCCTGCTGATCGTTCCACATGTTAAGGCCTTCGCATTGCCCGGTAAGTCGAAACGAGCAACGCTGAAAGCCCCACGTATGTGTATAATATAGAATACCACTATCTTGGCTTCCCGGCTGTATGAATTACAGACCAAGAGCCAATTATGGCTATATATGATACACCCATGAGACGTCCCCGTTGCTTTGTTTTTGACAATCCGTAGAGTTTGCGAAGTTCTCATGCGTCAAAATCAAAGCGCAAGATACGCCTTTTTATTTATGTATGTGTCCTGCCCACCTCTCTGCCCTCTGGGGGCTTTCAGCATGGTTTTACTTTACGAAATTTTGGTGGTGCAAAGTTACTAATTACACATGACTATGACGCTACAAAAATAGGAAAAATTATCCAAACAGCAAAATTTTTCTTCGGAAAAGTATTAGAAGGTGTGCAAAATTATTTACGGGTGCTTTTATCGCCCCCACATATAAAACTCCCAAAGGTCAGTGGGTTCAAGGACGAATCTGTAAAAATAATTCTATTAATGTTGAAGAGGTGGGTACACACCGCCCCATCTTTTCTTTTCTCGACAGTCCCTGTCTTCGTCATATAGTGCTCCACAACGGCTCGTCCTATAATAACCGATGTTGCGTATATAATGGGAAACTCTCTGAGGGTTGTCGATTTCCAGCCCTCTAAGTCGAAGCAGCTCAACCATATCATCAGGTTGCATAAAAGACTTATCGAACAATAATCTCATAAGTGGTATAAAAATAAAACGACCCCCGATTTGAGCTTTAATAAAGCTCTTCCTCCTTCGCACCTCGGCAATGTCCAAACAAGTTTGACATTGCTCTCGGTTTGTCGTCGGTTGAGCATTATTAAGAGGCTTGGGGGTTCTGGTGCTGCAAAGGTATGACTTTTATTTGAGTTGTGCAAGGGTTTGGGTAGAAAAAGTGATGGTTTCGGGTGTGTTTAACAGTTGTTGGGTGTTTAAGAAATGACTGTCATGTGTTCGCGGGGTGCTGGGTCTGTGTGGTTCTGGGATGAAAATGTGTGCATTCTGTAATCCTTGTTTTCTTTTTCTCGCCAATGAACATGATATGTATCTCAAAAAAAACATGTCAAAATAGTATCAGCCTTTGCCCGGAAAGAGGTGTGCATGATACTATCTTGACATTGAAAAACCGCCGTAAAAACCGCCGCGTCTTCCTGCCGGCGATTTTACGGCGGTTTTTTGATGTTTTCGTGCTTGTTGTGTATATTGTTGATATTCAGCATGATACGTAAATCTGCATTTCCCCGTTGTGTCTGTGTGTCGTCAAAAACCGTGCAGATTGCCTGCAAAACAGTCTGTTTTGGCTCGTCATCAAGTCAATCTTGCGGTCTCACCTTGACTATTTTGCAGCCCTACCTTGACTATTTGAGACTTCTAAACACTCAAAACAGCATGCCAGAGGGTACTGAACGCCACCTCGAGGCTTATTTTTCCAGCCCGGAAACAAGGTTTTCATGTCTTGGCGAATGTGCTGGAAAGTGTCAGCGGCAGTGTCAGTATGATATTATTTTTGCAATGCCGGAGGATAGACTTGTGCAACAAAAAAATGTGTAAATGAACTTGTCGGCAGCCGGCAAGAGCGTTTACACATTATTTATATTGTGAGAACTGACGTGGGTGTGTCTCACTCGTCGAAATCGAAGGGGTCGTCGTCATCGTCGTCGAATCCGAACATCGGCACGTCGTTGAACTGGTCGAGTGCGCGCCGCTCTTTCTTTGTCGGGCGTCCCGTACCTCTCTGCCGGTCGATGAATCCGGAGATGCGCGACATCTCGAGCAGTTCATACTGTCTTGCCTCGGTGACATTCTCGTAAACCTGGCTGACGAGTTTCGCTCCGACACGCTGTTCGATGCAGTTGATGATTCTGAACGAGTAGGTGACAGGCGGCTTCTTCACGTTGACAATCTCTCCGCATTTCACGTTGCGCGACGGTTTTGCCAGTGCTGCGCCGAGAATGTCGGGTGTGCCGTTTGTTGATATTGTCACGCGTCCGTTCTTGCATGCGTTTGCTGCGACGGTGCGTGTCTTGAAGATGCGTGCCGCCCACAGCCATTTGTCCAAGCGCGCGGTGTCGCGGTGGGCGAGTGTGATGTCTTTTGTCATGATAGGGCAGGGGAGAGGGGGTTATTTCTTGTTGAAGGCGTTCATCGTGATGTTGATGCCTGCGAGGACGAACGATTTGATACATTCCACGGCGTTGTCGAGGGCGGGGTTGAGCAGTTCGCGCTCTTCGTCGGAGAATGTGCCGAGCACATAGTCTATCTGTCTGCCTTTCGCAAACTCGCTGCCGATGCCTATCCTCAGGCGCGGGTACTGCTGTCCGATGAGCTGCTGGATGTGTCCGAGGCCGTTGTGTCCTCCGTTCGAGCCGCTGCCTTTCAGGCGTATCTTTCCGAGAGGGAGGGCGAGTTCGTCAACGACGACGAGCAGACGCTCGTTGGGGATGTTCTCTTTCTCGAGCCAGTATCTGACGGCGTTGCCGGAGAGGTTCATGTATGTCGTCGGCTTGAGCAGCAGCAGACGCTTGTTCTTCAGCTGGCATTCTGCCACGAAGCCGTAGCGGCGGTCTTCGAAGGTGGCATTGAGCGACGCCGCAAGTCTGTCAACCGCCATCCATCCGCTGTTGTGCCGCGTCTCGTGATATTCGGCTCCGGGATTGCCGAGGCCTGCGATGAGATATTTGTCCATGTCGTTGTGTGTGGCGGCGGGATGCCGCCGGATGTTTGTGTAACGAAAAAGACGGCATAAGAGCGTGAACCCCCATGCCGTCCTGGATGATTTTCTGAAGTTTGTTTCCTTGTGTCGGACTGTTTGTCGTCAACGGGAATTACTTTGCGGCAGCGATGGCAGCGGCACGTGCCTGGCGTGTCATCTGTACCGAGCAAACCACAACTTCTTTTGGTGTAGCGAACTCGAGACCTTCGAAATTCAGCTCGCCGACCTTGATTGACTTGCCAATCTCGAGGGCGGTGACGTCGATTTCGAGAATCTCCGGTATGCGTGTGTAAGGAGCTGTGACCTTGATCTGGCGGATAGAGAGCGAGAGACGTCCACCGTTGCGAACACCGGCAGCGTGGCCGACGAGTTTCACTGGGATACCTACTGTCACAGGCTTCTCCTCGTTGATCTCAAGGAAATCGACGTGGAGGAGGGCGTCTGATACCGGGTGGAACTGAAGCTCCTTGATGACAGCCTTCTTCTCTGTGCCGTCGATGTTGATGTTCACAACGTAAACGTTAGGTGTGTAAACAACCTTGCGGAGCTCGCTGAACGGGATGGTGAACGATGTTGCCACCGGACGGTTATCCGCATCCTTCTCTATACCGTAGATGTTGCATGGGACGAGACCCTCTTTGCGGACTTCCTTTGCCGCCTTCTTGCCGATAGCGTTGCGCTTCTGGCCTGATACGTTAATTTCTAACATGATGAATGAAAATTAGTGTTACTCTAAATTAAGTAATTGGATGAATGGATAAATTTGCTTAATTCGCCATCACACTGATGCCTGCGTCCTGTTCCCGCCAGCGGGGATGCCCATGCCGGGGCGGCAGAACGGATATAGGCTATGTTTTGCGAAAATGCGGCTGCAAAATTACTACTTTTTTCCGAAACACACAAGTTATTATCTTAAAAAACGTAGAAAAAGACCGTTTTTCTTGTGTATGTGAGGGAATTTCGCTACTTTTGCATCCTGAAAGCAGCCGACGGCGGAAGGTTGCACCATCGTTTCGCTCTATGTGCCAGATGGTTGTCTATGTCCCGGCGGCTGCACGCAACTCTCAAAAAACAGTATTTATGATAAACAGAGAAATCATCCGTATCAAGATAGTACAACTGACCTATGCCTACTACCAGAATGGAAACCATAATCTTGAGAATGCGGAAAAAGAACTTGTCTTCAGCCTCGACAAAGCATACGACCTGTACAACTTCCTCCTCGACCTCATCGTAGCCGTCACACGCGTCGCACAGCAGCGCTATGATGTCGCCATGGCACGCTTTGAGCGCGGCGAGGGCGACTGTCCGTCGGCACGCTTCGTCAACAACAAATTCGCCTTGCAGCTTGCTGACAACAATATGCTCGGCGAATGGAGGGAGCATCAGAAACATGTCTGGGACGACGACATCGACATCGTGCGCAAGGTGCTGGACAACATCGAGAACAGCGAGATGTTTGCCGACTATATGGCAATGACGGACGAACCGGACTACGCCGACGACCGCGAGCTCTGGCGAAAGCTCTACAAGACTTTCGTCGTGGAGAACGAAGACATCGACATGCGCCTCGAGGAGAAATCTCTCTACTGGAACGACGACAAAGCCATTATCGACACATTCGTGCTGAAGACGATAAAGAAATTTGACGAGGCTAACGGCTTCAGCCAGGAACTGCTGCCGCAATACAAGGACCCGGAAGACCTCGACTTCGCCGTCAGACTTTTCAGGACATCAATACTCAATGCAGAACAGTATCAGCGATACATGACGGCAACATCGAAAAACTGGGATTTCTCGCGTCTCGCATACATGGACGTCGTCATCATGCAGATTGCAATAGCCGAGATGCTCTCTTTCCCCGCTATACCCGTGACGGTCACCATAAACGAGTATCTCACGCTCGCCAAGAACTACAGCACGCCGAAGTCGGCACGATATGTCAACGGCATGCTCGACGCCATCGCACGATACCTCTCAGAGACCGGACGAATGCTGAAACCGCTGCCGGAGAAAACCGAGAGACACTGACGAGGGGAGGACATTCGGAACATAATACACAAATATATAATTAAGAAAGCGAAATGACATTGACAGTACTCGCTGCACAGGCAGCAGGAGGTGGAGGCACCTCCATGATTATCATGCTCGTTGTGATGTTCGCCATCATGTATTTCTTCATGATACGTCCACAACAGAAGAAACAGAAAGAGATACGCAACTTCCAGAACTCGCTGAAGGTGGGACAGAAGGTTGTCACCGGAGGAGGAGTACACGGAGAAGTGAAGAAAGTGGAGCTCGCTGAGCCTCTCGTGGAAATAGAGGTGGCAAAGGGCGTGGTCATCAAAGTGGAGAAATCCTACGTCTTCGCCGCTGCACCAGAGCAGAAGTGATGATGCGACATCCGTAGCACGCGACACGGACATCGGGGCTTTACCATCAATTATCGCAGGAAATGCAATGATAATACGACAGCTATCACATATCTATGTGTCAGTCAGAAACTTCCTGTTAGGAATATTCAATAGGGAGTTTCTGATTTTTTTGTTTTTCCTCGTCCTCAGCGCCGTCTATTGGTTCATGTCGGTGCTCAACGACACCATGGAGCGCGAGATAACAATACCCGTACAGCTGGTGAACATACCGCGGAACGCCATCATGCTCAACAGCGAGACGGCGGAACTGCGCGTCATGGTGAGAGACAAGGGATACACCATCGCGGCATACAAATACGGCGACCGGGCGGCATCAATCAAACTGCCTTTCGACATGTATGCCGTCAACAACGAGAAATGTGTGGTGAACAGCAGCGACCTGCAGAAACTCGTCTCGACACAACTGTACGCATCGACGAAAGTCGTGTCGATAAAGCCACAGACACTCGAGTTCCCATTCAATTACGGACTGAACAAGAGGGTTCCTGTGAAACTCGTGGGAACGGTCAGACCGGCGGAATCATACTACCTCGCACGGGTGAAGTTCGAGCCGGACAGCGTCTATGTCTATGCATCAAGCCGGACTCTCGACAGCATACTATATGTCTCGACAAGACAACTCGACATACGGAACTTCACCGACACCATACAACGCAAGGTGGCGTTGCAGAAGACAAAGAGAGTGAAGACTGTGCCTGCAGAGGTGACGATGACACTATATCCGGACATCATGATCGAAGCTGTGGCAAATGTCCCCGTCACTGCCATCAATGTCCCGGAGGGATGCGTTCTCAGAACATTCCCGCCGCAGGTGCAGGTGCATTATGTCGTCGGGGCAAAACAGTACAACAACATCGACGTCTCGAACTTCACCGTCGTAGCAGACTATTCGTCAACAGCAGGAGGCGAACAGAAGAAATGCCAGCTTAGGCTTGTCAAGTCGCCGCGAGCTGCCCGTAACCCGTATCTCTCAACCACACAGGTCGATTATCTCATAGAGCAATGAACGTCTGCAAATAAATTAACCTACAGTGGAACAAAAGCGCAACGCAAAGCCGAGATGTGCCATAACCGGAGGCATAGGAAGCGGGAAAAGCTACGTCTGCCGCATGATGCAGAACATAGGCATAGAGGTGTATGACTGTGATGCCGCTGCAAAACGTCTCATGCGAAACAACCGCGGCCTGCAACGCAGATTGTCTGAAGCCGTTGGGAAAGATGTCTTCCCCAACGGAGAAATGGACAAGCCGGCGCTGGCGGCATTCCTGCTCGCTTCGCCCGAGAACAACGCACGCATCAATGCAATAGTCCACCCCGCAGTGGCAGACGACTTCCTGCAGTCAGGACACCAATGGATGGAATCCGCCATACTCTACGAAGCGGGATTCGAGAAATACGTAGATTATGTCGTTTGCGTCACTGCCAAACTCGAAACACGCCTGCAGCGCATCATGGAACGCGACAACATTTCGCGCGAGAAGGCGATGGAATGGATACGCAGGCAGATGACGCAGGAAGAGAAAGCACAGCGTGCCCACTTCACAATAAACAACGACGGCGACGAACCCCTGATGCCGCAGATAGAAAGAATAATCAGAAGCATCGGCAAACCAACGGTGCATCGCCTTGCCGGACACAGCCCGAAAGGCTGAGGAAAGCCAGGCAGGGAATCATCATAACAAACAATATAACAATAGAAAAACAGAAATGAAGGAAACAATCTTGGCCATTTCAGGCAAACCCGGACTTTATCGTTTGATATCACGCGGAAAAGCAAATCTTATAGTAGAGGCTCTCGACGCCACAAAACGCCGTATGCCGGCTTTCGCCTCAGACCGTGTGACAAGTCTTGCTGATATCGCAATGTACACCGACGACGAGGATATGCCGCTCTGGAAAGTGCTGAAGAATCTCAGCGAAAAAGAAAACGGGAAACAGACAGAAATAAACTACAAAAAGGCGAAAAATGAAGAACTGCGTGAATATTTCGCCGAAGTGCTGCCGACATACGACCGCGAACGCGTGCATGACAGCGACATAAAGAAACTGTTGCAATGGTACAACATCCTCGTCAGTGCAGGTATCACTGACTTTGAAGAGACACTGGCTCCGACAGAGGGTGACAATGTTGACGACAGAAAATAAGTTTTATGTTTTAGTTGGCAAGTTAACGAGTTGGCAAGTTAACTTGCCAACTCGTTAACTTGCCAACAATAAGAACATGGACATATTATTTATAATAATAGGTATAGCGGTGGTGCTGCACGGGGCAGACAACCTCACGGAAGGAGCGGTGAACATAGCACGGCGGTTCAATATGACTGAACTCGTCATCGGGCTCACCGTCGTCGCCTTCGGCACTTCAATGCCGGAGATGTGCGTCAGTCTTGCTTCGGCAATCAACGGCACGGCAGACATGGCTGTAGGCAACGTCGTCGGGAGCAATATCTTCAACATCTTCCTAATTGTCGGGGTTTGTGCCATGATACACCCCATGTCGGTCGGTATGGCGGCAATAAGGCGCGACCTGCCCTATGCGTTCATCGCCACCCTGATGCTCATCTTCTTCCTCGTTGACGGCACGCTGACGAAAGGAGAGGCTCTCATAATGCTCGCTCTCTTCTTGCTGTATATGTATCACACGCTGCGCAATGCGAAGCAGAACGACGCCGACTCTAAACCCAATGCCTCGGAGACAACCGTCAAGACACAACCGTCAAGCCACGGAACTCTCGTCACTGCCGTGCTGAAGATATACAGATTCCCGGCGTTCAGAATCATCCTCGGACTGGCAGAGCTGATTATCGGCAGCGACGTCTTTGTAGGTCACGCCGTCTCGCTGGCGACAACCCTCGGAGTGTCCGAGGCCGTCATAGGCATCACCATACTCGGTGCCGGCACGTCGATGCCGGAACTTGCGACAAGTGTTGTGGCCGCCTTGAAAGGCAGCACGTCGATGGCGCTCGGAAATGTCATAGGCTCATGCCTGTTCAACATACTCATGATTCTCGGTGTCACGGCTGTCGTCACACCGCTGTCGCCACAAGGCATCACAACAACAGACCTCGCCTGCCTGTTTGCAGGAGCACTGCTGCTGTGGTTCTTCTCATTCACGAAGAGCACTATGGAGCGATGGGAGGGATGTGTCCTGACTGCATCCTTCGGCGTGTATATGTATCTCCTGCTCGCATAATGTAAGACACAGACTGACAGGGAAGAAGGACAAGTGTAGGGAAATTCCCGGACAAGTTAGGGAAAAACCTTTTCGTGGCAAATGAAAAAGTTGTAACTTTGCCCTCAGAAAAAACAATAACAACAACAAATAAAGGTTTACCACTATGAAGAAGGTTTTATTCACACTCGTTCTGATACTCACCGCATTCTCTGCAAAGGCAATGTCTTATCAGCAGGCAAGAGACCAGGCGCTCTTCCTCACCGACAAGATGGCGTACGAACTCGACCTCACGGAAGAGCAGTATGAGGCGGCTTTTGAAGTGAACCTCGACTATCTCATGAGCGTCAATACCGTCGATGATGTCTATTCCGTGTATTGGACACGCCGTAACCTCGACCTCTCATATATCCTCTACGACTGGCAGTATCGCACTTTCTGCGGTCTGGAGTATTTCTACCGCCCCCTGTATTGGGGCAACGGTTTCTGGCACTTCCGCATCTATGCCTACTATCCGCACCGCCACTACCACTACTTTGGCTACCCGGGATGCTACTACTCATACCGCGGGGCTCACTCCTGGCACGCTAACGGAGGACACTCTTACTACCACGGACGTCACTTCACTACGCACGACCACGGCATGAGAGGCGGCTGGGACCGTGGAGGATACCGCAACATGAACCAAGGCTGGTATCATAAAGACGGTGGAAACAGAGGCTTTGACCCGCACTCGCCCGCTCCAAACAACAGACCGGGCAACCACAGGCCGGGCAGCAACAGGCCCGACAACGGAAGCCATGGAAATGTGGGAGGACACAACTCCTCTTCACATGGCAACGCCGGCGCCAGTCGTCCCAATGGAGGCACTATCCGTCCCGGACATTCTACAGTGACAGGCGAACGCAACAATAGGTACGGATCAGGCAGCAACAGGTACGGATCAGGCAGCAACACGGGCACAGCCAACAGACGGCAGGACGGAAACTCGTCGTTCTCAAACGGTGACACTCCGCGAAGCAGCACACGAGAGACGGCACGCGGACACCGCACCGACGGCGGGACGAGCTACACGCCAAGCCGTTCTTTCTCAGGAAGCGGCTCTTCCTCATCCTATAGAAGTTCCTCAAGCGGACGAAGCTACAACTCAGGACGCTCGGTAGGCAGTTCATCTTCCAACCGTTCGTCATACAGCGGCAGCTCTTCCTCAAGCCGTTCGTCATATAGCAGAAGCTCGTCTTCCAGCTGTTCCGTAGGACATTCGTACGGCACATCCAGCCGCTCGTCTGGCAGCTCAAGCCGTTCGTCCGGCAGCGGACATTTCGGAGGCGGACGCAGATAAACGCTTTCACGTCCCGATGCTACGGGACGACAATATCAAAACAAATTTTGGAGACACTCTTTCTTCTCATAATTCTGACATACATGGCATTGTTGCTTGTCGTAGGCAGACTGACTGCCACATCGACAAGCAACGATGCTTTTTTCGTCGGCGAACGTAAGTCGCCATGGTATATGGTGGCGTTCGGCATGATAGGCGCAAGCATATCGGGCGTGACATTCATCTCCGTCCCCGGGATGGTGCTGACGCAGGACATGACATATCTGCAGATGTGCATAGGCTTCATCTTCGGGTATGCCGTAGTGGCATTCGTGCTCCTGCCGGTTTATTACCGCCAGCGCCTCACAACAATCTATTCGCTTCTCGCGACACGTATGGGGCGGCGCAGTCATAAAACCGCCACGTTCTTCTTTCTCCTGTCAAAGATGACAGGCGCGGCGGTGCGCTTCTTCCTGATATGTATGCTTCTGCAGCAGTATTTCCTTCGCGACTACGGCATTCCTTTCCCTGTCACCGTACTCCTGCTTGTCATGATGATATGGCTATATACCCACCGCAGCGGCATAAGGACAATAGTGTGGACCGATGTCCTGCAGACTTTCTGCATCTTTCTGGCATTGCTTCTCATTATCGGTGCCGTCATCTCGCAACTCGGCATGTCTATGGGCGAAGCTCTAAAGACAGTGGCGGAGAGCAGTTATAGCCGTGTCTTTGTCTTTGACGACATCTCATCTACGCAGAATTTCTGGAAACAGTTCCTCTCCGGCATATTCATCGTCATCGTGATGACTGGACTTGACCAGGACATGATGCAGAAGAATCTCACGTGCTCCACTCTGCGCGACGCGCAGAAAGACATGTGCAGCTACAGCTTCGCCTTCATTCCGGCAAATCTCCTCTTTCTCACGCTCGGCGTCATGCTCGTCTTTCTCTCAGCGCAAAACGGAGTGTCTTTGCCCTCGAAAGGCGACGACTTGCTGCCCATGTATGCCGCCACAGGCGAGCTGGGCACTGCCGCGGCGGCACTGTTCATCCTCGGTATGGTGGCATCGTCTTTCTCAAGTGCCGACTCAGCCTTAGCCGCTCTCACGACATGTGTCTGTGTCGATTTCTTCGGAAATGTTCATGACAGACGGTTGCGGAGAGCGGCACATGTGGCGGTGACGCTTGTCTTCATGGTCACTGTCATCATGTTGTGGTACGTTGACTCGCCGAGTGCCATAACACTCATCTACACACTGTGCGGCTACACCTACGGCCCGCTGCTCGGTCTCTTCGCCTTCGCACTCTTCACAAGCCGTGCCGTACTTGACCGTGCCGTACCCTTCATCTGCCTTCTCTCGCCTCTCGCCTGTCTTGCCATCGACACTCTGTCGCAGCAGATGTACGGCTACAAGTTTGGCTACGAATTGCTGATGCTCAACGGTGCGATGACCTTTGCCGGATGCCTGATAATGTCAAAGAAGAAAAAGAAGATGAATAAAACATAATCGGCAACCGAAAAATTTTGTCATTTCCTTTTTTGTTTGTATCTTTGCAGACATATTAGATGTTCTGTTCACACTGTCTGAGCAGCATTTGCACCTGAATAATCACTGAATACACTGATAAATAAATTTGAAATGGAACATGTAAAGTGCTTGATAGTAGGTTCTGGACCTGCTGGCTATACTGCCGCGATATATGCCGGCAGAGCAAATCTCAATCCTGTAGAATATGCCGGAATACAGCCCGGAGGACAACTCACACAGACTACCGAGGTGGAGAACTTCCCCGGTTACCCCAATGGTGTCGATGGCAATCAGATGATGCTCGACCTGCGCGAACAGGCAGAACGCTTCGGCGCTGACATCCGTGACGGCGAGATAGTGAAGGCAGACCTCTCGAAACGGCCGTTCCTTCTCACTACCGATGACGGTAAGACAATCGAGGCAGACACGCTGATCATTGCGACTGGTGCATCGGCAAAGTATCTCGGACTTTCTGACGAGAAGAAATATGCAGGTCAGGGTGTGTCGGCGTGTGCCACATGCGACGGCTTCTTCTATCGCAAGAAGACGGTGGCTGTCGTCGGAGGCGGAGATACGGCATGCGAAGAGGCGTCATATCTTGCCGGACTCGCCAAACACGTCTATCTCATCGTGCGCAAACCATTCCTCAGAGCATCCGAAGTCATGCAGAAGCGTGTGCTGGAGAACGAAAAGATCACCGTACTCTTTGAGCATAACGCCACTGGTCTCTACGGTGAGAGCGGTGTAGAAGGCGTACACCTCGTGAAACGCAAGGGCGAGGCAGACGAGGAGAGATACGACCTGCCGATCGACGGCTTCTTCCTTGCCATCGGACATAAGCCGAACTCCGATGTCTTCCGCCCCTATGTAGAATGCGATGAGGTGGGATATATCAAGACAGAAGGAGCTACACCGAAGACAAACATTCCCGGTGTCTTCGCTGCAGGCGATGTCGCAGACCCGATATACAGACAGGCGATATGTGCCGCAGCCTCTGGATGCAAGGCGGCAATGGAGGCTGAACGTTTCCTGAAAGAATAGACTTGTTACAGTTGGCGAGCTGACAAAGGGTTTCCCTGTGCTTGCAAAAAACACGTACATTCAACTCGAAAACATTTAACCCCTCAACTTGTCAACCCTTTAACCTGCCAACTTGTCAACTACAAAAAACACTTATGATGCGCATAGATATCATCACAGTCCTGCCACAGATGGTTCAGCCGTTCATCGGCGAGAGCATTCTGGCGCGGGCACAGAAGAACGGGCTTGTCGAAATACATATCCACAACCTGCGCGACTACACCAACGACAAGTGGAGGCGTGTGGATGACTATCCCTACGGCGGATTCCCCGGCATGGTGATGCAGATAGAACCAATCGACCGCTGCATATCTGCCCTGAAGGCAGAACGCGACTACGACGAGGTCATCTTCACATCTCCCGACGGCGAGCAGTTCACCCAGCACACCGCCAACTCCCTTTCCATGCTCCGCAACATCATCATCTTGTGCGGCCACTACAAAGGTGTGGATCATCGTGTGCGCGAACATCTCGTCACTCGTGAGATTTCTGTCGGCGACTATGTGCTGACGGGTGGCGAACTCCCTGCCGCCATCATCACCGACGCCATAGTCCGCCTAATTCCTGGTGCGATAGGCGACGAGCAGTCAGCATTCTCCGACTGCTTTCAGGACGATATCCTCTCTGCGCCGGTCTATTCCCGGCCTGCGGAGTACAAGGGCTGGCGGGTGCCGGACATTCTCCTCTCCGGTCACGAGGCAAAGATAAAGGAATGGGAGATGGAACAGGCTATGCAGCGCACCAGGCTGCTACGCCCGGACCTGCTTCAACGTAAATCTGAAAAACAGAAACAATATTGATTATGGACCTCATAACACGATTCATCAACTATACGAAATTCGACACGCAGTCTGCAGAAGATTCTTCTACCGTGCCGAGCACTCTTGACAAGCAGCTGACGTTTGCTGCTTACCTCAAGGCGGAACTCGAGCAGGAAGGTCTCGAAGATGTAGAGATGGACGAGAAAGGATACATCTACGCCACTCTGCCTTCAAACATTAAGACTGAGGTGCCTGTCATTGGCTTCATCGCACACTATGACACGTCGCCCGACTGTTCGGGAGCTGGTGTCAAACCGCGCATAGTCAGGAAATACGACGGCAGTGACATCACTCTCTCTGAAGGCATCGTGTCTTCGCCCGAGAGATTTCCGGAACTTCTCGCACACGTCGGAGAAGACCTTATCGTCACAGACGGACACACCCTCCTCGGAGCTGACGACAAGGCGGGCATCGCAGAGATAGTGCAGGCGATGGTATGGCTGAAGCAGCATCCTGAGATTAAGCACGGCAAGGTGCGCATCGCCTTCAATCCCGACGAAGAGATAGGGATGGGAGCACATCATTTCGATGTCGGAAAATTTGCCTGCCAGTGGGCTTACACCATTGACGGCGGCGACCTCGGCGAGCTGGAGTATGAGAATTTCAATGCTGCCGTGGCGAAGGTAAACCTGAAAGGAGTCAGCGTTCATCCGGGCTACGCCAAGGGCAAGATGGTCAATGCCTGTCTTGTGGCGATGGACTTTGCGTCGATGATGCCTGCTGACGAACGTCCCGAGACGACGGAAGGCTATCAGGGCTTCTTCCATCTTGTCGGCATGACAGGCGGTGTGGAGGAGGCTCGTCTCACATATATCATACGCGACCATGACCGTCAGCACTTCGACAACCGCAAGCGTATCATGGAGAGGATAACTGCTGACCTCAACGCACGGTACGGCGAGGGAACGGTGACGCTCGTCATCTCTGACCAGTACTATAATATGAAAGAGAAGATCGACCCTCAGATGCATGTCATCGACATCGTGCTGAAGGCCATGCAGGAAGTCGGTGTGCCTCCTCGCGTAGAGCCTATCCGCGGCGGTACAGACGGCGCACAGCTCTCTTTCAAGGGTCTGCCCTGTCCGAACATCTTTGCCGGTGGCGTCAATTTCCACGGTCCCTACGAGTTTGTGTCGTGTCAGGTCATGGAGAAAGCCATGCAGACCATCATCAAAATATGCGAGATAACAGCCGGCTATAACGACTGACGACAGCCGCCTCTCCCTCAGTGTGAGGTGTCGTAATACAAAAAGAAAGATGTCCCACGATAGACACTGTCTGTACGTGGGGCATCTTTTTGTTTGCAGTCCTGCCCAAGAAGCCGGATTGTATCACGGCTTTCAGACTGTTATTTCTTGCATTCGCCCTGCTGCTTGCATTGCTGTTTGCACTTGCTCTGCTGCTTGCAGCATTTGCCCTGCTGTTTGCATTCGCTCTTCTGCTTGCATTCGCTCTTCTGTTTGCATTCGCTCTTCTGCTTGCATTCGCTTTGCTGCTTGCACTGCTGTTTACACTCGCCCTGCTTGCACTGCTGTTTGCATTCGCCCTGCTTCTTGCATTCTTTCTTGCAGGTCTTCTTGTCGTCAACTTTTGCGCATACGTTTTCTTTGGCTTGTGTCTTTGAACCTGCACAACAAGTGCTCTGAGCCATCATGTTGATGGAGAATAATGCCATTACGGCCAATACGATGAGTTTTTTCATTTTTCAGAGTTTTTGTTTTGGATATGAAGCAAAGTTATCGTTTTTCTTTCGTTATTCCAAGAAAACCGACTGTTATTTAACTCAAATTATGTTAATCTCGTCTTATTTTGACTAAGTTGATATTTTTTGCGCATTACATTCTGTGTCCTCCGAATCCTCCTGGTGGCGGTCCCATCGGCATATAACCTCTTCTGAACTCCGGTCGTGAGAAGTCGGGTCGTTCACCTTGCGGTCCGGCTTGCCTTGCCCCCTTTCCTCCGAACGAGTTGAATCGGTAGATGACGTGCAGCATGGCGTATGAGTTGATGGTGTTGTATTCCGAATCGGTGCGTTGTGTTGACGAGATGGCACGCGAGAGGTTCGACTGGTTCTTCAGAATGTCATAGAACTGCAGCGAGAGGGTCAGCGGTTTTCCTTTCAGGAACGACTGTGAGATCTGTGCGTTCCATACGAACTCGTTTGTGTTCATAGACGTCTCGTTGTATCCGCGGCGCGAGTTGACGTGTGCGTCAGTAGAGAATCCCGTTCCCCAGGGTGCTGTGACGGTTATGTCCATGCCGTAGTTGAAGTTCCATGTGTCGAGGTTTGAGTTCGGCTGCAGCAGGTTTCTGGTGTGTGTATAGCTCAGTGTGCCGTTCGGTTCAACCTCGATCCATGAGTTTCGGTAGCTGAGCGAGAGGCGTTCGCCCACAGTCGTAGAACGTGTTGTGTTCTTTTCTGTCACCTTGTTTTGGTAGAGATAAGAGACCTGGTTCTGGTAGTTGAGCGTTGTGAACGTGCTGACATTCCACACTCCGGCACTGTCTATTGCCGTATTGTACATCAGTGCGGTGTTTGCGTTCCAGTTGCCGTTGATGTTTTCCGGCCGTGTTGTCTTTCCGCCCGTTGTCTCGTTGTATGTTACACAGCTTGCGATGCTGTTCTGTGTCATTGAAAGATGTACGTGTGTCATCCACGACTGTGTTCTGACGGGCGAGTATCCGTTGTAGAAGAGTCTGAAGTTGTGTGTGAAAGCCGGTTTCAGTCCGGGGTTACCCATCTTTATATTCAGCGGGTCGGAATCGTCAGTGATGTCGAGCAGGTCCGTGATGGACGGCTGTGTGGTGCTTGCCCTGTATGTTGCTCTGAGCTGCGACACCTTTGATATCTTGTATCTCAGGTCGAGGGTAGGCGCGAAGTTGCACACGTTTCGTACGGTGTCGGCGTGTACGCCCTGATAGTCCTGCACATAGTGCGAGCGTTGCGGCTGCAGCATGATGCCCACGGTGTAGTTCAGTTTTCCGCCCGTCTTGCGCAGCTGTAGTGCTGTCTCGTGTGTGTCCGTTGTGTAGTCGGAGTATCTGGACAGCTCTGTGTCGAGATACGGTTCTATTGGCGATGGCAGGAAAGCCCAGTCTCTGTATGCCATCTCCGGGTTGTCGAAATCGATGGACGAGAAGTCGTAGGTGTTGCGATCGCTTTTCGACAGGCTGTGCTTGTAGCTGTATGATAGTTGCAGGAAGAGGTTCCGCATCAGCGGCTCTGAGTATGTCGCCTTCAGCGTGTAGCTGTAGCTCTTTGTCGGTGCGAGGTTATATCTGTTTGTGTTGTACGTCGAATCGTTTCCGAGCATGTCGAGAATCTGGTACAGCCGCACGTTCTGCAGCGATGCGCTGGTAGATTCTCCGTCAGAGTAGCTTGCGTCAGCCCTTACGGTGATGTTTCTTCCCTTGGTGTTCAGTTTGCGGCTGACCTGCACCATACCGCTTGCCGAGTTCGTTTCGCTGTAGGAGAGCGACTTTGACGTATTGCTGTTGACAATCATGTCCAGTCTGTCCAGCTCTTCCATGTCGTCTTTGTCGAGCGGGTTATCGACATACAGGTACGGGTCTGCGTTGTATGTCGCGTTGAGTGATGTTGACCGTTTGTCAGTCTTCGAGAGCGACAGCCTCGGCCGGAACATGATGTTCGTCATCGTGTCGGGGTTCCATTCGAGGCGCATCTGTGCGTTCCATCGTGTCCGTCTCTGGTACGATTGTGAGAGTGAGTTGCCGAAAGCGCCTGTCGTGCTCACGAAGTTTTCTGTCGAACTCCTCTGCCATGTGTCGTTGTCGTTATGGTTCCATCTCACGCTTCCGTCTATGGTGAGAATCTTTTCGTTCTGGTAGTTGATGTTCATGCCCAGCATCTTTGATGCCGACAGACCGTTGTTGTTGCTCATGCGGAATCCTCCTCCTCCTCCCGGGAATCCCATGTCGCCCACGTTGTTTGCTCTTCCCATCGCCATGATGCGGAGGTTGTCTATCATGTATGCTCCCATGGCGCGTTCAGCATATCTGTTTTCTGTGCCGATAGAGAAGTCGCTGTTAGTCATGATGCCTTTGTTCATGCCCCGTTTTATGCCGAAGTCGAGCACGGTTTCCTCTTCTCCGTCGTCAATTCCCGTGACGCGTGCGAGGTCAGATTTCTGTTCGTACGCGCGTACTTTCTCTATTATAGACGTAGGCAGGTTTTTCAGAGCAGTTTCCGTATCTCCTGTCATGAACTCCTTTCCGTCCACGAGAATCTTGCTCACCTGTTTTCCGTTGTGTGTTATAGTACCGTCTTCGCTTACCTGTACGCCCGGCAGACGTTTCACGAGTTCCTCCACTACAGAGCCTTCCGGTGTGTGGTATGCTGCAGCGTTATACACGAAGGTGTCTTCTTTGAGTGTCACCCTTGCCGCCTGTCCGTTTACGACAGCCTCTTTCAGCATGATGGCGTCCGGTTTGAGAGCTATGCTTCCGAGAGCGGTGTCCTTTCCTCCAGCCACGTTGATGCTTTTGTACAGAGGCTTGTATGCAATGCTGGTTATCTTGAGTATGTAGTTTCCGTCTGCCGGTGCGCTGACGGCGAATTTTCCGTCAACGCCTGAAATTACGCCTTTTACGAAAGAGCTGTCATTCTTCAGCAGCGATACTGTGGCTTGTGCTACTGCTTCTTTCGTGCTGCTGTCAGTGACGGTGCCTGTAAGCCTGCGTTGTGCGCTTGCCGATACAGCGATGATGAAGAGGGCGCATGTCGTGATGATGAATCTGTTCATTGGTTTGCTTGTGTGTTATTTTTGTTCAGTCTTTGTTTCCAGTGTCATTGTAGTCTTCGCCTGTTTGTTTCTGCGGAAGCGTTATCATTCTTTTTGACGGATGTCGTGTGCTTTGGTTTAAACCATGACATGATTTTTTCTGTTTTTTTCTCCTCTCTCCCCATGCTCTGTTGTCTGTCAAGCCTTGTAAATGAAATCTCCACCGTTTCCGTATTGTGGAAGCGGTGGAGATGCTATGTTTTGTTTGTCGTAATGTCTTGCCAGAGTTAAGGATTTAGAAGAAGAGGTATCTGTTGTCCTTCACCTCTGCGTTACGGTAGAGTTCCTGCATGAATCCGCCTGCGTTCTGCAGCATTTTCTGACGTTGTGCTGCGAGAGTTGCTTTCTGGTCGAATTTCACGGGGCGGTCTTTCTTGGCGTTCACTTTGAAGAGATATACACCGTTGTATCCTTTCACGGGATGCGAGGCGAAAGCGCCAGCCTTCACTGCAGCGACAGCACCCGATAGTGCGGGTTCTACTCCGCCTGTTGACTGGATGAATACGGGTGCGGCGAAAGTCACCTGCTTTACGTTGGAGATCTGTGCTCCCTTGCCTTTTGCGGCTGCGATAGACTTCACGCCTTCGATTTTCTTCATGATCACTTCAGCCTGCTTGTCGCGCAGTGTCTCGTTCTTGATAAACTCCTTCACCTGCGGGTCGTCGAGAGTGCGGAATCCCGCTTTGTTGATTCTCTCGAGTGTCAGTACGAGCAGCGTGTTGTTGTTGCCGCATTCGTAGAGCGGAGACACCGTACCTTCTTTTGCGTTGAATATCCATTTCAGAGCTTCGCGTGTTGCGCGCAGTCCGGCGATGTTGTGCTGTGCAGTTGAGATGTCAGCGATGTCTCTCACGTCATATCCGTATTTCTTTGCGTTGGCGTCGAGCTGGTCAGCCTTCTGTGTCTCGCTGACGAACTGGCTGAATTTGTTGTAGGCCTGCGAGTATGTGTCTTTCGAGAAGTCGATAGAGCGTTTGATGACAGCAGCGACATATTTCTCTGTCATCGCCTTGCGTTCGATCACCTGCAGTATGACATTTCCTGCCGCCATCTCTACGTTTGCAGTCTCTCCTGCGTTGAGAGCCATGAGTTTCTGGAGATAAGCCTTTGAATCCTTATCTATCGACGGTGCGTTCTCATACTGTGCTCCTGTGAACCATGTCTTCTCTCCGGTCTGTCCGTATTTCTTTGCGAGAGCCTCGAAGTCTGCGCCTGCAGCGATAGCCTTGTATATGCTGTCAGCCTTTGTGCGTGCCGCCTCTACGGTCTCGGCTCCTACTTGTATTGCTCTGAACTGAATGGAATCCGGCACCTGTTGTTTTGCGATGAGGCGTATCACGTTGAGTGTGCCGTCTGCGTTGTTCTCCACGGGTCCATAGACAGTTCCGGTAGCCATGGAGTCAATGCGCTGTGCGATGTCTGCCGGCATGGCGTTCTTGCTCTGTGGCAGTCCGATGAACGGCACGAGTGAGTTGCTCTTGCGCACCACCTCAGCAGGGTTCTCTGCTGCGGCGAGCTCAGCGGCATAATCCTTCACCTGTTTCATGATGGTCTGTCGGTCCTTGTCGCTTGCCTCCACCTGCACGCATACATATTTCACTGTGCGTGTCTCGGTTTCCTGTCGGAACATCTCTTTCATCTCCTCATATTTCGCCTTCATGTCGGCGTCGGTGACCTTTGCGTCAGCCTCTTTCACCGATGTGTAGGGGAAAGCCGCCACTTCGAGGTCACTCTCGTTGTTCTCGTCCTTGAATGTCATCTTTGCCTCTACGGGGTTTGACATGATGGCGTATGCGAGCAGCGACTGGTATTTCTGTGCGAGCAGCTGCTGTCTCAGGTTTTTCTCGATGAATGTCCAGTAGCGGTAGATTGTCTCATACTGCTCTGCGGCCTGCGGGTTGGTGGTTTTGATTTGTTTGTAGTCAGCGAGGAACTTCTTCAGCTGGTTAGCGTCGAAGCGTCCTGTCTGCTGGTTGATGAACGGTGTCTGTGCGAGCATGGGGTTTGTTCCTTCCTTCATCACGTTCTGCAGTTCCTGGTCAGTTACGGTGAGACCGAGTTCTGTAGCTTCATTTTCGATGAGGCTTGCCTGCACGTACGAGTTCCAGACCATGTCCTTCACCTGGTTCATCTCTTCTTCAGAGAGGCTTTCGCGTCCCTGTGTCATTTTGATGACCTGCTGGTATTCGTCCAGGAGGTTCTGGAACTCCTGAACACTGATTTTCTTTCCGAGCACTTCTCCGACCTGCTGTCTGCTGTCGTTGCGCAGCGAGTCTGTCGAGCGTACCAATTCTTCTGCAATGAATGCGAAAAGCGCGAGACCGATGACTGAAACGAGCACGGTGCCCCAGCTTCTGATTTTTCCAATTGCTGCCATTGTTTCTGTTTTGTTTATTTTATTTTTTTTATTTTTTTTGGCTTGTGGGTTGATGTGCTGGCGTGTAGCCGACAGCAGGAATCAACAATTAGCGCACAAAGTTACAATAAAAATCCAAGATACGCAAATTTTATGCGAAAAATGATTTCCTGTGCGTGTTTTTTGCCTCATTTCGAGTGCTTTTCTTCCCGTGCTTGTGCTTTTTTGGGTCTTATTTCGCGTTTTTTTCTTTTCTTGCGGATGCATTGTGTTCCGTTTGTTGCGGCGTCATGCTTCCGGTTTCGTCACTATGCCTTTTTTCTTCATCCCATCGACCTTTGCTGTTATGGGCTTTTCAAACCTGATATGTCTGAGGTGTTCTGTCTCCTCCTCTGCATCGAGGCTGTCGAGGTACGCCTCGTTGAATATGCCGTCGTCTTTGTACGGGTTTACAGTGAAGTAAGCCACTCCGAGCGATGTCAGGTTCTGGAAGAAGTGTGTGCCCTGTGATGGGTCTATGCGGTAGTTTGTCAGTCCGCATTCCACGATGATGCGTGCCCCGCTGATGGCAGGCCATTTCAGCGGCACACCGAGCCATGCGTCGCTTGACCCCCACCGTCCGGGTCCTACGATGACATATTCCCGCTGTTCAGCGGTCAGTTTCCTGTTCATCCGTTCCACTTCCTCTGCGATGGCGGGGTTGAAAGCGGCCGAGTAGTTGGCAGTCTTCACATATACGATGTCCCGTATGTCTGTCATTATGCCGTGTCCTATTGCGCTGTCCGATTTCAGTATGATGTCCTCCGTGTCCACTTTGTCGAGGTCCTCGTCGAGCATCATCTTGTTATCCACCATAGGCCTTATCTGCAGCAGGTGGAACTCTCCCGTCTTGTTGTCGTTGACATTGGCGGCGAACTCAATCTCCACCGGGCGTTTCATCTCCGTCTCTCCGTAGTGCAGCACGCTTTGCAGAATCTCGGGCAGCGGCAGCACGCCGTGTTGCATTATTCCGGCAAAGGATATTATCTTTCGCGACGGACCCTCGTAGTATCCCTCTCTAATCACCTGGTCGTAAGCGTCGTATGTCGATGCGAGCCATTGCAGCACGCCGTCCTTGTCAGCCTGTCTCACAGAGAGGTTGAGCAGGTTGAATCCGTCGTCAGTCTTGAAGTCGAGCTGTGTCTGCGAGAGGTCGAGTGCGAGGAATCGTGTCTGCGTCTCTCTCAGGGCTATTTCCATCTCGCTAAGCTGCATGATTTTGTGCGGCTGGTAGGGGTCCACGCGCAGGTTCACGCCTCCGTCCACGATATATTTCCCCAGTCCGAGGGCAATGTTCACTATGCCGTCTTCCGCTTTCTGGTCGTTGACGGGGTAGTAGTTCACCGACCGTGCCACTCCTGAGATATGTGGATAGAATCTTGTACCGTGTGTCTGTCCCACCACCTCCTGTATGATGACCGCCATTTTCTCCTGGTCGATGACATTGCTTGTCGCTGTCATGTATGCTTTCGAATCCTTGTAGAAGACCGAGGCATATACAGCCTTTATGGCGTCTCCGAGCATCTCCAGGCGTCTGTCGGTGTCTCCGAGCGGCGGTATCATGTATGTGGAGTAAATGCCGGCGAATGGCTGGTAGTGCGAGTCCTCCAGTAGCGACGACGAGCGTATTGCGAGCGGTCCTGGCACGACGGACAGCATCACGCGGCAGTCGTCGGCGAGCCTTGGCGGCAGGTGTGCCTTCAGGAACGCCCGCAGTATTTCCTCGTCCGTCGTGTCTGACAGCGCCACGCCGTACAGGTCGTTCTTCTCCATGAATTCGTCGAAGATGTCGGTGCATAGGACGACGGTCTTCGGTATGCGCACCGGCATGTTCTCGAAGGCGTTCAAGTCCGGGTGGCGTTTTATGATGTTGTCGAGGAAGGCGATGCCGCGTCCCTTGCCGCCCAGCGAGCCGTCTCCGATGCGTGCGAAGTTGCTGAAGTTGTCGAAGCGTTCGCGGTGGAAGACCGCCACCACGCCCTGGTTCTTCATGCGCCGGTAGGCTACGATGGCGTTGTATATGATTTCGCGGTGCTTGTCCACATCCTGCAGCGACTGCCATGTGATTTTCTTCAGAAACTCCGAGATGGGGAAGAGTGCTCTCGAGCATAGCCAGCGCGACACGTTGTTGCGTGTGATATGGAAGAGCAGCGCCTCGCGGGGCAGCGTGAAGATGTTGTCCTGCAGCTCCTTCAGGTTGTGTATGCGCACCATCGGCTCCAGTGTCTGCGCATTGCGGAAGATGAAGTCTCCGAAGCCGAATTTGTGCAGTATGATTTTCCGCAGGTCATGGTCGAGCGATTTCGAGTTCTTGTCTATGAACATCGCGTCGCATTCCACGGCATACTTCACGTTCGCGTTCTCTGACGAATCGAGTATGAGAGGCAGGAACGGGTCCTGCGCCCTGACGGCTTTCATCAGTCTGACGCCGGCGTCCGCCGCCGCCTCTCCGTCCGGTGTCATGGGGTAGCGGCAGTCAGAGATCACACCCATCGTGTTGTCGGCATATTTCGAGTACAGCTCCCATGCCTCGGCATAGTTGCGTGCCAGCACAATCTTCGGCCGTCCTCTCATTCGCAGTGTCTCCAGCGTGTTGTTCAGCGCCTCTGTCGCAAAGTCGAGCGACTGTTGCAGCACGAACTTGTAAAGCATCGGCAGGAAAGAGGAGTAGAAGCGTACGTTGTCCTCGACGAGCAGAATCATCTGCACGCCCGCCTTCACGTCGTTCTCGAGGTTCATCTTGTCCTCGATAAGTTTTATGATCGACAGCAGCAGCTCCGTGTTCCCCAACCAGCAGAAGACGTATTCGAAGGCAGAGAGGTCTTCGTCTTGCATTCGTTTCGACACTCCGTGCGAGAAAGGAGTCAGCACAACGATGGGCACCTGCGGCGACGTCACCTTTATGTCCCTTGCAATGTCGAAGACGTCGTTCGAATCCGTTGCCGGCATACAGATGACGAGGTCAAACTGCCGCTCTTCCATCTGTGCCACCGCCTCGTCGCGCGATGCCGCCCTGAAGAAGCGCGGCGGGTAGCGTAGCCCCAGCTTCGAGTATTCTTCAAACAGTTTCTCGTCTATGCGTCCGTCGTCCTCCAGCATGAAGGCGTCGTAGGGGTTGGCGACGAGCAGGACGTGGAATATTCGCCGCTGCATCATCGACATGAAGTCCGTGTCGCGCAGTGTGAGTTTCTCGCTTGCGTATGTAGTTGTCGTTTGCATGATATGTCTTTCTGTTTTTCCGCCGGTTCAGGCCGTCCGGCTTCCGCCTTCCTCCATTCCCGTCTGTCTTCCGTATCCCCTCCTCCTTGCATGTCACGTCAGTGGCAGCGCCGCCTCTCCGTCTGCTGTGCGTAGCCCGTCAGTAGGCGTTTCTGCCTCTTTCTCAGATGTATATCTCGTTTTCTTTCCTTATGGAGCAAGGCTTTTTCAGTCCCTGTGTCGCCAGGAAGTTCATTATCGCTCCGATGCCTCTTGCCCCTGCCGGGCATACCGAGACGCATTTCATGCATGAGATGCACTTTGTCTTGTCCACCTTCTTCGGGTCAGCGGCCGGGATGGCGTCGGCGGGGCATTGCGTTGCGCAGACGCCGCAGCGGTTGCATCCGCGTCTTCCTTTCGGCTGCGGCACCATGGCGGGTTTCCTGTAAGGGTAACGTCCCGGCACGCGCGGCTCATTGTCGTTGCCGCTTTCCACCTTGCTCATGATGTCTTTGCCGTGATACATCAGTGTCTGTATGTCGAAGACGTCCGGGCGTTTTCTGGCATATTTCCTTATGATGCTGTGCTCCGCCACTGCCGCCACGGCTGCAATGACGCGGAATCCTGTGCTTTTTGCCGCATCCTTCAGTTCCAGCAGGGCGTCGTCGTATGCGCGGTTGCCATAGACTACCGTCACGACACACCTCGCACCCCGCGGGTTCACCGCCTTCAGACGTTCAAGCGCCAGTGCCGGCACGCGGCCTGCAAAGACGGGCATGGCGATGACAGCCAGGTCGTCTTCGTCGATGGCGGGCAGGCGGATGTCTGCCGCCTTCACGCACAGGTCTGTCACAACGGTTTCTTTTCCCATGCCTTGGCATAGGGCGTCGCACACTCGCCTTGTACCTCCTGTAGGACTGAATACTATTTTATGTATCTTCATCTTCCGTTTTCCTTTTTTATGTCAGGAATCAGTCGTTTTTCTTCAGGTCGTTTTTTAGGTTTTGTCAGCGGTTCAGGAATTGTCTCTTTCTCCTGTTGCCAATATTGTTATGTGTGAAATCATGGCTGTTGCATAACTCCGCCGTTCCGTTTCTTCTGCATCGGCGTTTGTCCATTAAGTTGCAAAATTATAGAAAAGTGACGAATGGCGCAACTTCCTTATTATATAATTGCTGTTTTCTTGCATTATTTAACAGAATATTGTAACGGATTTCTGCTTTTCGGGCAAAAAAACGCTGTCTCTTGCTGATGCAGAAACCGATCCGAAAGGTAAAAAATCTTGACAACGGAAAATGTTGAAATTAACATTAATTAATTCGGATTTTGATTGTGCATACAGCAAATAATGCAGTCCGGGGCATTGGGACAAGGTGTTTTTGGGTGCAAGATAGTCAACTTTGCGGGCTGAAACAGTCAAAATTCGTGGTCAAGACAATATGAATGGGGAGCCAAGATAGACTATCTTGGGTGGTTTTTTCGGCTTTTTTGGGGGTAAAAACTGTTGTTTTTGGAGCGTAGAATTTGTAAGTCTTTGATATGTAGGTGTTTGCGATAACGCAAAATCTGACGCGTGTACGACAACGAGATGAGCCTCGCTGATTTCTACGCGATTCTCCGTGATTTTAAATCACAATCTCTTGTTGTTTTTCTTCACGACAACTGTTGATTATTTTTTAACGACAACTGCGTGGTTTTTAAAGACAACAGAGACAACCGGAACAACGGAAAGAACAGGCGCAACTGCGGATGTCACGAGGTGACATACAACACAGACAACATTATTACCACAAATGGAATTGTTGTTTCTGTTGTCTCTGTTGTCGTCAAAATCATAATGAGCAGTCTTTGCTTCTGTTTTCGTTAAAACATTTCGTTAAAATCATTACGAGCCGCATTAAGGCTTTTGTGTTCAAGTTCATATCGGTGCCGGCCACGTGGGTCAAGCGAGCTTGACACCCTGCTCTCGTTGGCTCAAACAGTCGCAGAGAATAGGAGCTTACCGTGCTTTATGCCCTTTGGGGAGGGATTTTTACCAACTCTTACCCTGAATCACTCGCTCCGTCGGCTCGTCATCGGCTTCCGCAAAGACAAAGGAGGCGAAAAACTTGCCGAATCGGAAGAAGACCTCCTCGAACACCGCACCGACGGCACCGACGCTTTCGATACACTCTACATCGGCTGCGAAAAGTTCCCGTTCCACGATACTTTTGCCCTCTCGGTATCAGGCGTTTCATGACCCAATCAGACTCGGTAAAAGTTAAAAGTTAAACCAAGTCTTCATTTTATTTCCTTTATATTTGCTCATATTAAAAATTAATAGTATCTTTGCACATCAAAATAAGACGACTATCGGTTTCAACTGAGTCAAAGATAACCGAACCCGTCAGCATCCCGTAGAACTGCTGGCGGGTCACTTCTTTTATAATATGAACCAATTACCTCGTTCGATAGACGAACACATAAAATATCTCCAACAAAAAGGCATGTCGGTTCCTGATAAGGAAGCGGCTACCGATTTGTTTTCCCGTGTCAGTTATTCACGACTTAAATATTATTGGAGAGATTTGATTGAGGTCGATTCTGACGGTGTTTTTAAGGTTGGTACTACTTTCTCTACCATAAGCGGGAGATATGCATTTGACCATCAACTCCGGGTGATTCTTTTTGATGCCATTGAAACTATTGAAGTTGCACTCAGAGCCAAAATCATCGATCACATGTCGAAAGCCGCCGGGAACGGCTTGTGGTATCTTGATTCTAATTTATTTGAGGATAAACAACGTCACCAAGATTTTGTCCTTGATCTGAAGTAT
>SFIS01000093.1 GCA_004555245.1 Bacteroidales bacterium | reverse complement strand
TATGAAAGTAAACTTTGCAGCGATAAAGATTCAAGGCATCGAGCAGCAGGAGACACTCGACCTCAGAAAACAGATAGGAAACTATCTCTACTATCAGTCACAAGACCTTGCAGGCTCTGAGCTCGGCAAGAGGGTGTATTTCTCCTCGGCGAGTGAGGGACTGGAGATAACCGATGAAGAGCGCAAGCTCCTGTCAGATGCGGCTGACGGGCTATTCCGTTCCTACGTTGTCCGCACGGCAATAAAGGAGGCAATAGGAGGATGACTAAGGATATTGTCATGAATACAGGGACACGGACTGGGACGCTGTGGCTGACAAGCACGGAGCTGTTTGTCGTCGTCTCCGAGTGCCGCTGGATGGTGTTGTTTATCCTCCTCGTTGTCCTCGCCGATTTTTGGTACGGTAGAAGTGAGGCTTCTAAGCGTTATCAGATAGCAAAGGAGAGCAATGACACTGTGCATCAGAACGAATACAAGTGGCGTACATCACGGGCTATCCGTAGGACTGTCAACAAGCTCATCGACTACCTCCTATGGCTGTGTGTCGGTGCGGTCTTCGGCATGGCTCTTCTCCAGCCTATCGGTGTTGATTTCGTGTATGCCGTAGTTGGGGCAACGGCTGTTGTCATGTTCTGTGAGATTAAGAGCATCATAAGTCATTTTCTCTATCTGCATGGCTATGAGCTCAAACAGCGGACACTTGGGGCTTTTTTGCGCACTACGGCAATAACACTCGCCAAACGTAAGTCGCCAGACCTCGGAGAGGCCATAGAGGAGGGACTAAACTCAGCGTCTAAAGAACAATAAGTATGAAGACTTTTCTTCTCATAGTGATTATATTCTTCGCACTGATTGCGTCTTTCTTGGCTGGCAGACAGTCGGCAGTGGAGAACGCATCAGTGCGTATTGTCGTCGTTAGAGACACTGTGACGGACACCATACGGAGTATTCGCCCTGTACCTATCAAGACTGTCATCGCACGCCATGACACGCTCCTCCTCCCTGTCATAGAGACACGGACGGACAGCGTCCTCGTCAGTCTGCCCGTCGAGCGCAAGACGTATTCTGACGACAGCACATACACGGCGGTTGTGTCGGGCATCAACCCGTGCCTTGACAGCATAGAGGTCTACCGCCAAAAGGTCTATGAGACGAAGACAATCACGCATTACACTAAGCCGAGCCGAATTAGCATAGGACTGCAAGGTAGCTATGGCTACGGACGTAACGGCTTCTCGCCTTACATCGGCATCGGAATAAGCTATAATCTGATAAACATAAAGTGAAATGGAAAAGACATATTTAACAAAGGAGGTGCTGCTCGCTGTCTGCCCGAAAGCGGAGCAGAACATCAAAGCAAATCCCAATTTCGCAGGCAACAGCCTCGCCGCTATCGTCGGTTTGATGAACCGTTATGCTGACGAGTTCGGCATCACGACACCGCTCCGCTGGGCGGCATATCTCGCTCAGATACTGCACGAGAGCGCAGGACTAAGATACTCTGAGGAGATAGCCAGCGGAAAGGCGTATGAGGGCAGGATAGACCTCGGCAACACATCGCCTGGGGATGGCATTAAGTATAAGGGGCGTGGACTTATCCAGCTCACTGGCAAGTACAACTATATGAAGTACAAAGCCTACTGTGGCTATGATGTCGTCGCCAAGCCCGAGCTCATTGCAAAGCCTGTCGGGGCTGTCCGCTCGTCCATGTGGTTCTGGCAGACCAACAGCCTCAATTACTATGCCGACCGCAAGGAGTTCCTAAAGATTACCAAGCGCATCAACGGTGGCACAAACGGCCTCCAGCAACGACAGCGGTATTATGACAAGGCTCTTGCAGCATTGACTTAACCAATTAATACAACCATAAGATTATGAAACATATAACCAAAGGTAACGATTTCACGATGCGCATCCCCGTGGTGCGTATCTATAACGGCGAGCGCATACCCATGCCACTGCCTGCATGTACGGACATCGTCGTAAATATCTGCTCGCCATACCGACGCATATCCCTTGCATACTCTATCGACGTGGCCGAGGATAACGTTATCCTCGCAAAGGTGGAGGGCGACCAGCTCTACGTCGGCAAATACGCTCTGGAGGTAAAGGGCAAGATAGGCGGTGTTGACTGGCGAAGCAACGAGTATGAGCAGATTGCCATCGTCGACAACAACGCATCGGCAGACACCTCCTTTGACGCTACAGAGGAGGGCGAGGACTCTCTGCTTATGGATACAGCCGTGGCTATCCTTGCTCCCGATACAGGACTCTACGATAAGGTCTTGACAGCGGAGGAAGCCCGTGAGGTTGCTGAGACCAAGCGGCAGTCGGCTGAGTCTGAGCGCATTGCTAAAGAGCAGGAGCGCAAGACCAACGAGGATGAGCGCAAGGCCAGCGAAGCGTCGAGGGTCGAGAACGAGTCTGTCCGTCTTGCCAATGAGCAGTCACGTACCGCAGCGGAAGCGGAGCGTGTCAAGGCTGAGAATATCCGTAAGCAGAACGAGTCGGATAGGGTGCGTAACGAGTCATCACGCTCTGAGGCAGAGACCCTGCGCCAGCAGAAAGAGGACGAACGCCAAACAGCCGAGTCAGCACGCCAGCAAGCCGAGTCTGAGCGAATATCCAAAGAGCAGGAGCGCAAGGCGGCTGAGACAGCACGGCAGGAAGCGGAAACGACAAGAGCCAAAGCAGAGGCAGCAAGAGCCGATGCTGAGACCAAGAGAGCTAATGCCGAGACCGCACGGGTTAATGCAGAGAAAGCAAGACAGCAAGCGGAGACCACACGCCAGCAGAATGAGGCGGCACGTGAGCAGAAAGAGAGCGAGCGGCAGGAAGCGGAGACAATAAGGGGCAACGCCGAGTCTGTGCGCATAGAGGCTGAGAAGACTCGCCAGCAGAACGAGACATCACGGCAGGAGGCAGAGCAGGAGCGCATAGAGAACAACGAGAAGTGCGTCACAGCCACCAACACCGCCCTATCAGCGGCAGAGAAGGCGACGACAGCGGCGAACAATGCTATGCAGGTAGCGTCTACGGCAGAGGCGACTATCGCAAAGAGCGAGAAAGCGGCATCGGACGCTGCGGCAGCCGTACAGACAGCCAACTCCGCCCTCTCAGCAGCAGAGAAAGCGACGACAGCAGCGAACAATGCTACTAAGAACGCTACAACGGCGGCAGGAGAGGCGAATGCTGCGGCAGAACGGGCGAACACGGCGGCTAACCTCGTATATAACGGACCAGACGAGAATGTCTCCGTCGCTTGCTATACTGACGTGGAGGGTGTCTCTACGGCTGGTCTCGTCCTCAACGTCTATATCAACGAAAGCACCGTTCCGCAACAGTATACGACAGACAGCAACGGAATTGCGGCGTTCAAAGTCACGAAGGGGCTGAGATACGACATCGTATTTCCCGACATCGAGGGGTGCGCTCCGATTGGCCGACTGTCATACACAGCGGCTCTCCAGACTCGTGGCATAGAGGTGACGTATCATGAGGCGATTGTCGCCGCACAGGAAAAGGTTACAATATCGTTTATGCGCTTCCCTGAGAACACCACATGGAATGGCGGCGAGGCATACCCCGACGGTGTGGCACGTGTCACAATAGACGGTGTGGAGACAGTGTATAATGCTGACAGCAACGGACAGGCGCAGTTCTTCGTACCTATCGGAAAGGAGTATCGTGTGTCCATTGACAAGCCTGCTGACCTGCATCTTATTACAGGAGCATACTCAGCAACATACACGGCTGACCGTGCAGCTCGTGTCATTCCTGTCTCTTTTCACCCCTACCTCTCCGACATCCTCATAGTCGACAAGGACGGTGGAGAGTGGACGTATGACGGATTTATCGCCAGCGGCAAGGATGTCTCCGAGGGTGTCCTCCTCCATATCGCCACAGAGGAGCTTCTTGCTGTCGGCTGTGACTTCTTCATGTCTGTCGATGTGATGGCATACCGTAAGTTTGACACGGACAAGACGGAGATAAGAACTATGTCGTGGGCAGCGCAGAATGTGCAGTTTACTTCCATTCCTCTCAACGGCAACGACGCTTCACAGGAGTATTACTATGATGGCTTTACGGCGACGAACCTCATCGTGCAGGAGGGTCTGTCTCGTGGCATCAGCACCGACTGCCACACACGCACGCTGCGTGAGACATACGCCCTCGGCGTGACGACATTGCAGGGCTTCACGCCCTCGACAGGACAGTACGCCCCTATGATAGCCAACTACACGTACATCAACGACATAATTGCATTCCTCCGTCCTGACGGTGATGTGGTTAATAAGTTCTGGAATTTAAATAAGGGTACATCTACGCAGCAGTCGGCGACGTTCGCCTTTTACGTGCTCAGGTATGTGCAGTCGTACGGCAAGGGCCGCGGCAACAGCTATGCGCCTGTCTGCGCCTACGCTAAACCGACTCTTTAACTCTTCACCCCTTCATCTCTTCACCCCTTTCGTGTGAGCAATAGACAGTCCAATGTGGCAGTCTTAACCCATCCGCTGCCAAGCGGATGGTCGATTTAAAAATAATCAAATAACAAACTTCAACACTTACAAAAATGTTAGCGGATAAACTTTCAATCTATGTCGACACTTTTAATCTCTGCAAGCTCATCGGGCAGTATCAGCAGGGTCATCGTGTCAAGGGCGACAGACAGCCGTCAATGCCAAAGTTCGCGCGCTATGGCATAATGAACGACTGTCTCAGCCGTGCGCTCAGACTCCTCGATGTCGTTTATGAGGCGAACAAGTACAAGTCCAAGCGGTACTATGCCTACGACAGCTATCTTGAGATACACCAGGGCATTAAGAGCCGTGTGCGGCTCATGGGTGAGCTGAGGTGGTTGACGACACGGCAGACCAATAACATCATGTCGCTGCTTGACAAGACAGGACGGCAAGCGACGGCATTGCGCAACGCAAGCCAGAGTCCGAGCGGCACACCAACGGCCGCTGGAGAGAGCAGTCATTATGGAGCTGCCAAGCAAGACACGGCAGCAGACGATGACATTAGGTGATGCCCGCTGTCAACCGCCAAACACAGGCGGAGCAGCTAAGTAGATAGTGGCATCAAGACGCAGCAGTCGGCGACGAACGCCTATTACGTGAGCAGATATGTGCAGTCGAACAACAAGAACAACGGCAACAACTATGCGCCTGTCTGCGCCTACGCTATTCTCATCACAGTAATGACAACGGGAGGGTGGCTGCATCCCCCATCCTCCCGATTAAGAACAAGGAAGATGAAACAACACGTCACGATAGAGGATGTGACGCTCGCATACTACGAGTGCCGGCGCACCAAGCGCAGGACAGCGTCTCAGATAGAGTATGAGCTTGACTACGAGATGAACAACCTCCAGCTGTGGCGTGAATTGAACAACGGGACGTACCAGATTGGACAGAGCATCGGTTTTTGCATCACCTACCCGAAGATGAGGGAGGTCTTTGCCGCCAAGTTCCGTGACCGCATCGTCCATCATCTTGTCATGCGCAAGTTCCTGCCCCTCTTTGATGCACAGATGATTGACAGCTCGTACAATTGCCGCAAGGGAAAGGGTGCTATCTATGGCGTGAGGGATATGCAGCAGAAGATGCGGCGCATAACGCACAATGGACAGCGCACGGCATGGATAATGAAGTGCGACATAAAGGGCTTCTTCATGTCGATTGACACCGACATCGCTTTCCGTCTCGTCTCTGACTTGATACGTGAGGAGTATGACGGTGAGGACATTGATTGGTGGATAAGCCTTTTCCGCATGATGATATACAACAGACCTTACGTAGACTGTGAATGGCATGGCAGCGAGCGACTGCGTGACAAGGTGCCAGAAGAGAAGCGCATCCGTGGGAAGAATGGAGTGACGATAGGCAACTATCCCAACCAGATTATCGCCAACCTCTATCTGACTGTGTTTGACCGCTGGCTGACATCACGCCTCTCTGTCGATGAGGAGTATGGCAGGTTCGTCGATGACTTCGCCGTCATGTCCTACGACAAAGACCGCCTGCTGCGACTTCTCCATGACAGCAGGGTATTCCTCCGTGAGAGGCTTCACCTGACACTTCACCCCGACAAGATAGAGCTTACAATAGCCTCACAGGGACTGCGCTTCTGCGGCTACATAATACGTCCCGACCGCATATATGCCGGCAGGCGCACAGCAGGGAACATGCGGAGGATGATAGCCAGATACAACAAGCATGGCGGTGACACAGATGCCATGATACGCAGTTATAACTCATACATGGGCTTCCTCCGTGTCGGCAACTCGTATAATATCAGACGGCGCATGTGGCTCGCCATTGACAACAAAGATAATATAGTTAATATCAATAATAAAAAACTCAGAAAATATGAAAACGTACACAAGAACAGTAATCAGTGAAAGTGGGTATAAGCATATCCATCACCTCCACACGAACATCTACCGTGTCATGGTGAGAGAGTCCGAGCAGGACGGTATGCTGACAGTGGCAACAGCTAAGTACGACCATGAGCCTACGGAGGACGAGATTGTGGCGGACTATAACGCCAGCGTCGAGGCCGTAAACCGTATGGCTCTCCAGCAAGCGCAACGGCAGAAGATAAGGGAGATAGATGCCTACAACGACTCTGATAGCGTCAACGGCTTTTACATCAACGGAGCAAAGGTATGGGTGGATGCTGAGACACGTGTCAAGGGTGTCAA
>SFIS01000092.1 GCA_004555245.1 Bacteroidales bacterium | reverse complement strand
CTCGTCAAAAAATCTCAAGTGGCAACCAGCCTTTAGGCTGGTAAAAGTTGTTTTTGTTGTTGTCAACAGACAACATAGAGTTCACAATCAGACCGTTGTTCCAGTTGTCTCTGTTGTCGTAAAAACCAAAGCGCAAAAGCGTAGATAACAGCAGGATATTTAACGCTTTTGCGCTTACAGCGCGCATGGATAATGCCCAATTACACCCAGGGTGCCGCTACGCTCTACCCTGGGCTATGTTCTTCTGCGCTTACAGCGCGTGCTGGTCAATATTTTTTCTGCGAACAAGTAGTCAGAGTAAATCAGGAACAGTTCCATGTTGGGAACATCAAACTGTACACCCTATCAAGAGAAAGACACTCTCCATGAGATTCTCTGCCTTGTGTCCCGTGTTTACGGAAGCAGAAAGTCCGCAGGACCTTGACGGGTTCTGCGGACTTTCTGCTTTTCTGCCTTACGACATCGTGCGAGGCGTTATTATTTGCTTTCGTTCAGTTCTTTCAGCTGCTGTTTGAAGAGTTCGATGTCAGCCTTCAGCTTCTCCATGCGGCGGTTCATCTCGTCGAGTAGGGAGTTGCCTTTCTTCGAGCTGATGGAGAGGAAGCCGAGGTTGTTCTCGTATGTCTTCAGCTCCTGTTTCATTGTCTCTATCTTGCGCTGCAGGCGTGTGCGTTCGTTATCCACGGCCTGCTCGCCTTTCTTCGCCACAGACTTGATGTTCTGCTTGAAGTTGTCCATGCGGCGGCGCTGGCTGTCGGCGTTCAGCACTTTGTGTACCTTGTCGAGGGCGGCGTGATAGTCGTCGTACATCTTGTCCTTGTCGCGGAAGGGGACGTGTCCGATGGCGTTGAACTCTTCGATGAGCTGCTGCATCTTCTGCTGCAGGCCGTCGGCAGCCTCTTCGGCGAGCTGCTCGAGGCGTGTGATGATGTCACGTTTCTTGGCGAGGTTCTCCTTCTCCTCGTTGCGTGTGCCGGCAGTGGCTGCGTTGCGTGCCTCGAAGAAGTGGTTGCACGCACCGAGGAACTCCTGCCAGAGGATGTCGCCCTGTTTCTTCGGCACCATGCCTATCTCCTTCCATTCTTTCTGCAGCTGCTGCAGGATGTCGCCCGTCTGTTTCCAGTCGGTGCTGTCCATGAGGCTCTTCGCCTTCTCCACGAGGGCCTGTTTCCTTGCGGCGTTCTCGGCGAAGCGTTCTTTCATGTCCTTGAAATACTGTGTCTTCTTCTGGAAGAAGGTGTCGCAGGCGGCGCGGAAGCGTTCAAAGATCTTCACGTTGTTCTTCTGCGGCGCGAAGCCGATGGTCTTCCATTCTGCCTGCAGGGCGATGATTTCCTTCGTCATCTTCTCATATTCGGCAGAGTTCTGGCAGTCGGCAGAGACGATAGCCTCGGCTTTCTCGCAGAGTGCGGTTTTCTTCACGAGGTTCTCTTCTTCTACGGCGCGCAGGTCTTCAAAGTGCTGCTGGTGGCGTTTGTTGATGACGGTGCTTGCCGCCTTGAAGCGTGTCCATATCTCCTCGCGCAGCTCTTTCGCCACGGGGCCTACCTCACGGTATTCCTGATGCAGTTCCTGCAGGCGGTGGAATGCGTTGATGACATCCTCTTCGTCGGCGAGTTTCTCTGCCGCCTCGCACAGGGCGGTCTTTGCCTCGAGGTTTTTCTTGAAGTCGTATTCGCGTGCTTCGGAGTTGAGTTTCAGCAGGTCGTAGTATTGTTCTACATAGAGCTGGTATGAGCGCCACAGCTCTGTGGCGTTCTCTGCCGGCACAGCCTTTATCTCTTTCCATTCCTGCTGCAGCTGTTTGAACTCCTGGTATTTTGCGTTGGCCTCTTCCGGCGAGGTGAGCATTCCCTTTATTGTTTCGATGATGGCGAGTTTCTTCTTCAGGTTCTCCTGTTTCTCCGCCTCCTGCTCGAGATAGACTTTCTGGCGCTTTTCTCTTATGACAGCCATCTCAGCCTTGAAGACTGCCTCGCCGTCGTCCGGCCTGACGACGTATTTCTCGGGGTCTCCGCCGGCGTTGAGATAGTCTTTGAGTTGCTGGTCGCGCTCTTGCGAGTGGAGTTTGTAGAACAGGCTTTTCAGCAGATCCACTTCTTCCTTTGCGGGAGTTTCCTCACTCTGAGCCAGTTCTTTTACACGGTCGATAACCTGCGCTGTCGTTTCGTAGCGCTTTTCTTGAGAGTCCATCATTACTTTAGTGTTAGTGAAGGCGGGGTCTGTAAATTTTCCCACCATCATAAAGTGAATAATTACGAGTTGACTTTTTGCCAGCTTCCGGATTCTTCTCGGTTCAAGCCGTAAGTCTCGCAAGTCACGCAGCCCGCCGCGCTTCTTCTCCGGCCTACAGCCCTGTCCTCGAAAACAGTTTCGGAATCTGCCAAAGCAAATTTACAGAACCCACCTGTATGAATCGGTGAATGTTCACTCCACGCCCTCTGCCTTTCCCCTCAGTGTATATATATAATAAGGTGTAGGATTTCCGGCAGCCTTCGGCGTGTGATTTCCGTGTTGCATTGGCAACGAACGATAAATCGGTGCGAAATTAATAAAAAATTATTAAACAACCTAAACTTTTGCTTGTTTTCTTTCGCAAAAGGCGTAAAAAAGTGGTTTTTACGGTCATTAAGGCGGGTTTTGAGGCGGATTATTTCTATATCTGTTGCCAACTCGTTTTCCTTGTCAACTGAAACTGTCAACTCGTCACATACGGTTATTTTTACGACAACAGAGACAACAATGACAACGGGAAGAACGTGCGCAACGGTTGTTTCCGTTGTCTCTGTTGTCGTCTAAATATTATGCTGACATTGCGCCCCGCCTGCCGGACGGATAAAATAGTATCAGCCAGGGCGTGAAAGTGTCAGGGTATGATACTATTTTTTCCGCCCCACTCGCCGGATTCCTGCGTTCCGCGGTAACAGCCCGCATTTTTCGCAGAAAAACCGCGATTTTTCAACATTTCACATATCTCGTTGTATATCAGAGAGATACAAATTTACCAACCGCAAGCAGGAGGCAAAAGAGACAGAAAACACCATCTTTTCCGGGGCAAAAGGTATTGTTTTGGGTGTCCAACAAGCATGAATGGGGCTGCAAGACAATACGAATGACGGGGCAAAACAATATGAATGGGCTTCCAAGATAGTCAAAGTGGGAACGCAAGATAGTCAAAGTGGGCCCGGAAGACGCTTTTTTCGCGTTAACGAAAGTGAATTTCTCGCATTTCCGTCTGTGCAAGAAAGTGTCAGCGGACATATCGGATGACACTTTCCATACATCACGCCAGCGAAGGCGCAGAGGCATGACGGATGGGCAAAGAGGAGGGGCCGGTTACACTCCGTAAGCGGACAATATGCTGATTTATTGTGATTTTTCAGGAAGAAGACTGAAAAACTGCTACAAATACATTACATTTCACAATGTTTTAACCTTAATGCTTGCTTATTAAAAATATTTTGACTAACTTTGTGCCAAATAATAATAACAACAATAACCATTATTCATTAAAACCAAATGATTATGAAGAAATTTTTACGCATGATGATGACGGGCTTGCTTATGCTCGTTTGTGCTGTCTCGTATGCAGCAGCATACAAGACACTCTCGTTCCCTGACGACAACTCTGCCAGCAACAAGGTAGGTGGATATTACAAAACTGTGGTTGACGGAGTTGTAACAGAAGATTTGGTGTGGGATGCTAAAATAGGTGAAGACACTTGGAGCATCACAAACTTCAACAACAACAGCTGGAAGGACTGGGCATATATTAAATGTGGAAGCAAAAATGCGCCAACAGTAGCCTCCATTGCAACAGCTTTCGCCATAGACAAAGCTATTGCTTCTGTTGTTGTCACTATAGATAAAGTATCAACTCCAGAGAAAATTAACAGTGTGAAGTTATTGGTTGCATCTGACCAGACATTCAGCACAATCACCGAAACAGTTGAGGAAAGCGATATCACTACAAACTTCAAGAAGGGCAGCTACACCTTCAAAATCAATTCTCCCGCTGCCAACAAATACTATAAAATAGTGTTTGATATTCAGAAAACAGGCTCAAACGGCATCATTCAGATTTCCAAGGTTGAATACAGCGAGAATGCAGCAGAACCGACTCCAGAACCAGATGTTCCTGTAGCAAAGGGCACTGGCACACTCGCTGACCCATTCAACTGCACGGCAGCAAACAACGCAGCTACTGCACTGGGCGTAGGCAACACTTCTACTGAAGACTATTACATCAAAGGCAAGGTCGTTTCTATTACAAGTCCGTTCTCAACAAATTATGGTAATGTGACATTCTACCTCTCTGATGACGGCACAGCCAACGGTCAGTTCTATGTTTACCGCGCACTCTATCTTGAAAACAAAAAATGGGCAGGTGAGGAGCCAAACCTTGAAGTAGGTGACGAAGTTGTAGTTTGTGGAAAACTTACGAACTACAATGGCGAACCGGAAACATCACAGAATCAGGCTTACGTTTATTCTATCAAAGGCGTGACAAAGCCGACAACAACAGTCGTTGACATCTCCAACACTCCTGAGACTGCATATACTGTGGCCCAGGCTCTTGACCTCATCAAAGCTGGCGAGGGACTCGCATCAGAGGTTTATGTCAAGGGTTATATCACAAGCGAACCAGAAGTGTCAGCACAATATGGCAATGCCAACTTCTTTATCGGTGACGCAGCTGATGCGACGGAGAATCTTCTTGAGGCGTTCCGTCTGAAGAACCTTGAGAACACAGCGTTCACAGAAGAGACTGTCAACAGCATTAAAGCCCGTGACCAAGTAATTCTCAAAGGGCAACTGATGGAATACAGCGGCAAGAAACAGATCGGAAACGGATTCATCTACTCTCTCAACGGCTCTACTACCGGCATCAACACCATCACAACAAACGATGCAACCGACGGCGTGACATACAACCTCGCTGGTCAGCGTGTGGCTGAGAGCTACAAGGGCGCAGTCATCCGCAACGGAAAGAAATTCATACAGAGATAACAACCGTCGCCGGACAAGCGGAAAAGAAACAACTGAAGGATGGTCTCTGAAACGGGGCCATCCTTCTTTCTATAAAAACAAACATCGCTCTCTATGAACAGACTATTACGTATCACACTCATAACGTTCCTGACAACAGCAGGCTTGTCGGCATTCGCCATCGAACGCACGAAGCTCGTCAGCTATGCACAGTCGCTGAAAGGCAAGAAGAAAGCCGAGCTGAAGACTGCCATATACAACCTCACGGGCAATGCGAAGACTCTCAGTTACGGCGATGGCAGCAACTCCACATGGTGGGGATTCTACGTCACGGACATGGATGCCGAAGGATACGTCATCGACCGCTACTCGAACATCAAGGTGAAGTTCGGCAACAGAGGCAGTGTGGCATCAGGAATGAACATCGAGCACTCGTTTCCGAAAAGCTGGTGGGGAGGCGAGAAGAACCAGGCATACAAAGATCTCTACAACCTCATGCCCAGCAACTCACAAGCCAACTCAAGCAAAAGTAACTACGGCATGGGCATCGTGACATCCGCCTCATACGACAACGGATGTATAAAGGTGGGCACTGGCAGCGACGGCACAAAACTGTGGCAGCCGGCAGAAGTGTGGAAAGGCGATTTCTCGCGCGGATATATGTATATGGCAACTGCTTATCAGAACCTCACCTACGAGGGAGAGGGACTGAAATCGCTGCAGAACGGCACCTACCCCACCCTGAAGGAATGGGCATACACCCTCTATCTGAAATGGATGCGGGAAGACAAAGTGTCGCAGGTGGAGGTGGACCGCAACAACGCCGTGGCGGACATTCAGGGAAACCGTAACCTCTACGTCGATTTCCCCACTCTTGCAGAATATGTATGGGGCGACAGCACAGACGTGGCGTTCAACCCCGATGTCGCTCTGACAACTGCCGACGGCGACGAACGATATGCCGCATACAACCCTGCCGAAGGCGGAGGAGGTGGTGACGACGGAGGCGATGAAGGCGGAGACGGAGGAGAAGACACGCCCGTACCGCCGGCTGACGGCATACTCCTCGACGCACCTTTCGACGACATAACGGAAGGAAACAACACATCGAACTCTGGCAGCGGCACTCCATGGGACGGCAACAGCCAGTTCCCGAACGTAGGAGCGGCTTATATGGCGGGCGGAGCAGTGAAACTCGGCACAGGCTCGAAGACAGGCTACATAGCGAGCGCTGCACTAAGCACCAAGGGCGGAACACTTTATGTCGCTATCAGCGTTAAGGGATGGACTACTGTAGAGGGCAAGCTCGACGTGACACTCGGAAACGAGAAAAAGACCGTAGAATACTCCGCGAAGATGTCCGACGCTTTCGAGAACGTCACTCTGACATTCGAGAACGTGCCCGCAACACCGACACTCACCATTGCGACGACAGCGAAACGCGCTTTCATCGACAACGTGAAGGTATGGCAGCCGGCAGGAACCGGAATCACGACACCTGACGCAACGGCACAGCAGAAGGACAACACCTTCTTCTCTATCTCGGGACAGAAGTTCAGCAAAATGCCGACGAAGCCCGGAATATACATCCGCAACGGAAAGAAATTCGTTGTGAAATGACATGACAGCCCAAAGCCGGACAACGGCTGACGGCGCAGGCATAACACAGAAAGTCCGCCACACCATTTTTCGGTGTGACGGACTTTCTGTGTATAGACCAGCACGCGCTGTAAGCGCGACAATTACAAACATGAACTTCTGAATTAGGATATTCAATTTTTGCTTTAATTTTGCAGAATGAAAGAAGAGTCTTAACAACTCTTAAAATATAGTACGTTCAATAAATGCTTAAAAATATA
>SFIS01000036.1 GCA_004555245.1 Bacteroidales bacterium | reverse complement strand
ATTGATGTTGTGCTGTTGCTTTTTACTGAAAGCTGCTACTAACGACTCATAAATCTACCCTTAATCGTGTATTGGATGATAGTTGCGGATTTTAGGTTTTATATTCCATGTTCATTTTTATATTCTATATATTTTGCATTATTTCATAATCAGAAAGCGTAAAACTTGTCACACATCTTCTTTTTGAGGTTAAACTTCTTGGTGGAATCGAGGGCGCGCTCTATGCAGATGAACTTTGTTTCGGTATGCTCCATAAAGTAATCTACGGTGGCATCCGCAAGGATGTTATCCACACAGATGTATGCGGTCTTTATTCCGTCTGTGGCAAGATATACCTCATTGGCTGTAAAACTTGCCTGACGCTCCAACTTATAGGTCAGCATAAAGCCTCTCTTAATGAGTATCTCAGTTATCAATTCATCGTTGTTGAATGAAAGGGTTAATTGTCGCTCTTTCTCTGCAATGTACTTGTTGAACAATTCAAGATTCTCCTCTTCTGTCTTTGTAGGATCTGGAGCGAAGTCAACTCTTGGGAAGGACGACTTGCTGAGAGTGAAGACCTTGAAGCCCAACTGGTCCAATTGCTGCTGGTCTTCGGGAGTAATCAGTTTACCCTCATACGATTTCTTAATCTTTTCCGTTACAGCTTTGTTGCGGGCTATGGTTATCTCGCTGATGGTTTTATATCCAGCTCGGCGGGCACTTTCACCTTCTTTAGTAACTTCTGGTATCTGAACCATTATAACCTTGCGGTTTGTGAGTTCCTCGTTATTGAGATTCATGACCGCATGACCAGTTGTTCCTGAGCCAGCAAAGAAGTCTAATACTAAATCATTTGATTTAGTCGCAATCCTGAGAATTTGTTTTATCAATCTTGTTGGTTTAGGATTTCTGAACAGATCTGCTGCGCCAAGTAAATCCTTTAGTTCTTTAGATGCTTCTTGATTATGGCCAACTTCATTATTTGTCCACCATGTCCATGCATTGATACCATCAACTTCAGATAAAAATACCTTTTTTCTCGGACGAGAAGTACCATCTGCACCAAACCAAATTCTGTTATCAGCAACAAGTTCATCAAAAGTACTCTTAGCCAAGGCCCAGCATCTTCCAGTTGGTGGAAAATACTTTATTCCAGAGGGAGTTGTTATTTCATAATACTGCGATTCTGTTGCATGACCTGTTTGCCCCGTTAAATCTACAGAAGCCCAGTCACCTCTTGGGTCATTATCTGGATTTTTATATTCGTTCTTTCGCTCTTCTGTCAAATCAACCTTATTTAGAGTTGGCTTAAGAAGTTCTTTGTCTTTTGAGTACACAAGTATATAGTCGTGGGCAGGACCTAAATTTAATCGAGCATCAGGAGACGTTCTTTTCTGCCAAACAATATTGGCTACAAAGTTTTCTTCTCCAAAAACTTCATCACAAAGTTTACGAAGATGATGTATTTCATGATCATCAAGAGAAATAAATATAACGCCTTCATCTGCAAGAAGTGCTCTTGCAACGATTAAGCGTGGATATATAATGTCAAGCCAATTGCTATGGAAACGACCATCACTTTCCATATTTGAATCTAAAGAGATTCCATTTTCGATCGCACCGGTTCTTTCCCAGTATTTTTCTCGGTTTTCAGTAAAATCATCTTTATAAACCAAATCCTCTCCCGTATTATACGGCGGGTCAATATAGATACACTTCACCTTATTTCTATATCCAGCCAATAGTATTTTCAGCACTTCGAGGTTTTCTCCCTCGATGATGATATTCTCTGTCTTGTCGGCATTTACACTTCGAGCCTCATCATAGTGAAGGGTGGCACGTGTCGGCGTGAAGGCATTGCGCTTTGCCTTCGACTTGCCAAACCAGCGGAATTCATAGCGCTCGGTCTCATCCACACTATCGGGATTGACGGCTTTCTTCACCTCGTTGATATCCAGATGACCTTCCTGAGTAAACCAGTCAGGAAAAAGGTTGCGAAGAGTTTCCAGACGCTCCTCATTGAGGTCTGGCGACATTGTTATATGATCTTTATATGTTTCCATTGTTTTCTTGATTTATTGTATTGTTGACTTGCGCCTTGAATGAACTGTATTCTTTGATTGGTGCTTTGTAGCTGGCCTCAATGCCAAGAGAGCGGAAATGCTTGATGGCAAAAAGGATTCTTGCCTTTTCGTGTGGTGTCAAGGCGCGGATGTCTTCAATATCCTCCGTTCCTTTAATCTCCACCACGAAATAATACACCTTGTCCTGTTGTTCTCCCAATAGTTGTTTCTTATGAAGAACTACACCGAAGTCAGGCTCGTAACTGCCAATAGGAGTATCTATCTTATACCACGTTGGGAACTTCAGGAAGCATATCACTTCGGAATTCATAGGTTTGTCTGCCTCCTCTGCGAATGTCCTTTCGTAGCCACTATCATATAGTGTCTTGTCCCATACACCATGGTTGGGAGTATCAACATAGTTGTCGCATCCATCCTTTGTGAAGTCCTCAAAATTGAAGGGATATTCACTACCATTAGGCTCATATTCCGCACAACGCACCAACTCGTCGAGCTGTACCTGACGAATCTTAAAGGCAGCTTGTTCCATGAAGACAGGAGGATTCTTCAGATACTCATTCTTCGTATCTATGCGGGAAAGGATGTGCAGGATAGAAATATAGCAGAGTCCAGTCTTCTCGCTTAGGTCTTCCACTAAATCCTGTGGATTGAAATGCCCATGCAGTTCGTAGGTTTCAGAGCCTTCGTAGTTTGCCTCGCCTACATTGGTTATGTCGCTGACCCTATAGCTACTAACCTCTGCCACATACTGGCTGATGTTGATGCCGTTGAGTGCTTCTATGCTTTTCTGAATCAACGCATCTTCATCCATGTGGACACGATAGGTGGTCTTACGGGCTATTGTCTTCCAAAAGCGACGGAATACGCTCATGAATGTTTCGTCCTCCTTCACCTTGAACGTGACACGGTTTTTGTGCTTGCCCTTATGCGTATGCTTAGGCTTGGGACCTGGTTTGCCAAAGGCATCCTCATTCTCTTTCTGATAGGTGCGGGCGAAGGTCTCGTAGGTTTCATTCGGTACAACTGTCAGTTGGTTCAGCACTTCATCATCGGGAGTGTCTTCACTGTCATATACGCGCTCACCATTCTGATTGACACAGATACGCAATCCACGGCCTATCTCCTGTCGTTTCTTGTTCTCGGAATAGCTTTCGTTGAGTGTAGCGATGCCAAAGACATTCGGGTTGTCCCATCCCACACCAAGGGCTGAATGTGAGAAGATAAACTCTATCTTGCTGTCAAAAGAGAGGAGTCGCTGCTTATTATGCAGAATCTCATCGTAAATATCCTTGTTGGAGCGACAGGAATTCTCGTTGTCGGTAAATTCTCCATTGGTTGTTTTTGCAAAGTAGAATCCTTGTACAGATGTAACCTCTTCATCAGTAGGCATCTGTCCATAGTTGAATTCGGTATATACCTGCTTGAATTTCTCTTCAAAAAGCATCTTGACAATAGGCCTTTCTGTGCTCATGTAGTTAGCTACCCTGTCTATGAAGATGAGCGACAGATTCTTTATTCCTTGGGGACGTAGCCTGTTGCGGTTCTCAAAATGACGACGAATCAGCCATTCCAGTTGCAGCCCCCACACCTCTTCCTTGTTGGCAGACGAAGCCCCCTCGGTAATGGTCGTGCCGTTGGTGAAATCCACACGCCACTTCTTGTCAGACATCTGCTTGTAGATACGGCTGATGGTGAAGTCACGATATGATTCATTGCCTGTCTTGTCTGCAAGGTTGTCATCCTTTTTCAAGAATGCGGAATCCTTGAACTCAAACTTGCCATCTGTTTTCTTCAGTTTCCACAGTTTAAGTTTCACCTTGGGCTGGGCTGCATTGGTGGCCTGCACGCTGCTCAACTCCATTTTCAATGTAGCTTCGTCGTTGCTTTCTGCCACAGTAAGCACTTCGAGCTTCTTGACCAAGCCCAGGCGATAACTTTCAGCGGGTGTCAGTTGATAAAGCACATTCTTCTTAACCGCATGAGTAGCGGAATAGCGGAACTTGAACAGAGGATTCAGTTTTTCCAACCATTTCTGCGAGTTCTCCGTGTCCATTCCTTCCTGAGGCTCATCCATAAATATGACAGGATGTGTCTGTGCAATTGCATCGAGATAGGGTAAGTTGTTGAACAAGCCTTCTCGCTCCACCTGATTGAGTATCTTGTCCTCTGAGTTGAATGAAGCCATGGTCATGACCATAATCTGGAGAGAGTCATCGACGATGAAGTCTCTCAGCAAGCTCAATTTGGAGCTGTCATAGACAAACGCATTAGGAATAATGTCATATTTATCAGCCAACTGCTCCTTGAAGTTCTCTATCGTGTCGATCACTCCTTGACGGATGGGTATGGAAGGTACGAGGACGATGAATTTTGTCAGTCCGTACTCTCTGTTCAGTTCGTATGCTGTCTGGATATAGGTAAGTGTTTTGCCCGTACCTGTCTCCATCTCTATGCACGCATCATTGCCCTGCATCAAGCAAGATTGTCCAGATGGCACACCATTCTCCTCAACAACCCTTTGCATATTCTCTGCAAGTTCCTGAGGAGAGAGTGAGCATACGTTTGAGTGAATGTCCTCATGATGGGCATTGTCATAAGTATTCCTTTCCATGCCACGGAAGACCTCCACCACACTTCGTATGGCTGTTATCTGATGCTGTGGATTCTCTAATTTGAATTTCATTGAATTGTTGTTTGAGAAATCGTTTTATTTCTTATGATATTGTATCGTTAAGTATCATACACCCCTTAATCATCCTGCCAAGCCACCTTCTGCATGACGTGTACTTAGCCTTTTTCGCTTCCTTCTCGCTTTCATCCATAGCTTTCATTTCGGCATCGCTATATCGCATCAGGTTTACAGCCTCTCTGAATAGTTTTCGGGGAATTGGAGCGAAATCAAAGAACATTCCTTCGCGGGCCGCCATAGGGAAACGACGCTGGAGATTTATACCATAGGAATGCCAGCTATACCAGCTGACTTTGCAAACGTCCATGTGCTCGTTGCTCTCCTCAACCTCGTTTATCACCATAAATGTGATGGGACGCTACAAAAGTGTCACCTTTCTTTATATGTCGAGTCGTATGCTTCATATCAGATAATAAGCGTAATTGACTATGCCTTTCATATTCTTCATCTCGGCTGTATCATGTGTCACTTCATGCCATCCGAAATTTTCAGCAAATATACACAAATAATTTGAGATATGTTAAGGTCATTGCATGAAATTTTCAAATTACTGATATTTTTTCATCATCCGGAAGCGGGATAGGGACTTGTGCCGCCCCTCTCCCCTGCCCTTTAGCAAGCGGCATAAAAATATCACCAGGATATGACGGCTGACACTTTCCTGCGCGTTCTCTGCGACAAGGAAATCATGTTTTTCGGGTCAGAAAAGGTGGTTTGAGGTGGCGATTTGAGCCTTTCGGGGTATCGTTTTGAGCGTTTAGAGGTGCAAAATAGTCAATGTAGCGCTGCAAAATAGACTATTTGGGACTGCAAGATTGACTTGTTGACGAGCCAAGATTGACTATCTTGGAGGCGTTTTGCACGGGTTTTGACGACCGGAAGACAGTACGGAAAATTTGAATTTCGCATAATCTGCTGAAAATCAAGATTATACAAGAAAGACGAAGAATTATCGGAAAACCGGCTTAAAATCGCGAGCGGGAAGGCATGACGAATTTTGCAGCAGTATTTCTGCATCAAGATAGTATCATGCAAGGCTGTTTTTTGGCATCGGGTGATACTTTTTTAGCATATACGGGGACATGTCGGGCGAGGCATAGCGGGTTGGTATCGTCGGGTAGCAGTTTTCGCGTTTTTCTCCCTTTTGGCAGGTGTGTGAGGGGTGCAAGTCGTAAAGAAATGTTAAAGAAACGGGAAAAAGAGCAGGAAAAGGTATGAATAATTGTATAATTGAAAAAAAAAGAGTAATTTTGCAGCCGCAAACAAAGCAGAGTGAGTAATGACGGGCGTCGTCACATCAATCACGAGAGTTTGTCAACTCACGACATATCGGGGTGTAGCGCAGTTGGTAGCGCACTACGTTCGGGACGTAGGGGTCGGGCGTTCGAGTCGCCTCACCCCGACAGAAGCTTGACAGGACACCCTGTCAGGCTTTTTTATTGATACACCTGTTTGAGAACAACAATACATATCATCATACAATGGAAAAAATCATACTTACGGGCGACCGTCCGACAGGCAGGCTGCATATAGGCCATTATGTCGGGTCGCTGCGCCGCCGTGTAGAGCTTCAGAACTCGGGCGAATACGACAAGATATTCATCATGATAGCCGATGCGCAGGCATTGACTGACAATGCCGACAATCCGGAGAAGATTCGCCAGAATGTCATTGAGGTGGCTCTCGACTATCTCTCTGCAGGTCTTGACCCGGAGAAGTGCAACATCTTCGTGCAGTCTGCCGTTCCGGAGCTTACAGAGCTGTCGTTCTACTATATGAACCTCGTCAGCGTTCAGCGTCTTCAGCGCAACCCTACTGTGAAGACCGAGCTTGAGATGCGCAAGTTTGAGGGCGGCACGCCGGTCGGCTTCTTCACCTACCCCATCTCTCAGGCTGCCGACATCACGCTGTTCAAGGCCACGACGGTGCCTGTCGGCGAAGACCAGAAGCCGATGCTCGAGCAGACGAACGAGATAGTGCGGCGTTTCAACCACATCTACGGCGGCACGCTGGTAGAGCCCAAGATTCTGCTGCCGGAGAATGCGGCGTGTCTCCGTCTCCCCGGCACTGACGGCAAGGCGAAGATGTCGAAGTCGCTCGGCAACTGCATCTATCTCTCCGACACGCCGAAGGAGCTGAAGAAGAAGGTGAACAGCATGTTCACCGACCCTCTCCATCTGAACATCTCCGACCCCGGACATCTCCGCGGCACATACACCGACGAGGCGGGTGTGGAGCATGAATATCAGAACACGGTGTTCGTCTATCTCGACGCGTTCTGCACGGACGATGATTTCCGGACGTTCCTGCCGGAATATGCCAACCTCGACGAGATGAAGGCGCACTACATGCGCGGCGGTCTGGGCGACGGCACATGCAAGAAATTCCTGCTCAATGTCCTGAACGACCGTCTTGAGCCTATGCGCCAGCGCCGCAGGGAGTATGAGAAAGACATCGCGGGTGTGTATGACATACTGCGTCGCGGCACGGCTGCTGCCCGCGAGGTAGGCGCGAAGACCCTTGCCGAGGTGCGCCATGCCATGCGCATCGACTATTTCGACGACAACGAGCTGATTGCGGAGCAGCAGAAACGCTTCGACGATCTGGCACGATAAGCCCGACAGTGACTGCAAAACATAAAACGCCCGGGGGCGCAGGCTTGTTTCCTGCGCCCCCGGGCGTTTACGTCTGTACTTCTTTAGAAAAAAAACAAGGCTTTCATTTCGCCTTTATCATCATCTTGCACAGTTTGTCCTGGAAGATTCTTGCCTCGGCGACAGGCGAATCGACATTGATGATGGCGAAGGCATACCAGTGTCCGTCGTCGCTGTGTATATATCCTGCGAGCGACGAGCCGCCCTTTGTCGTCATCGTGCCCGTCTTGCAGAAAATCTTTCCCCGGTATTCGGGCCGGCTCATCCTTGAGAGCAGCGATCCGCGCCGCAAGCCGCTGTCGGGCGTTGCGAGCGCCTCGTCGATGAAGTAGCGGCGTATGGCGGTGTCGGCATAGGCGTATTTCAGCATCTCTACGAGGAAAGCGGCGGTGAGGCGGTTGTCGGGCGAGAGGCCGCTGCCGTCGTTGAAGACGAAGCCGCGCATCGTACCGGGGTCATCGGCGGCGAATGTCTCCTGCCAGAAGAGTTCGATGTCGTGGCGCACGTCCCAGTCCATCCGGTCTCTCTGCAGCCCCCTCTTGTAGTCGAGGTGATACATCAGTGCATCGGCCTTGATATTCGAGCTGTGTATCATCATCGGTGTGATGACGTCTGTCAGCCGGTGGCTGACGGTTGCCACGTAGCTGTATTTCCCCGCGGGTCTGACAGAGCTGTCCTTAATATATCTCACACCGGCTGCGGCAAGGGCGTGTTTCAGGTTGCGTTCGATATGCCGCTCGCCTTTCAGCAAGACGGGGGTGCGGTTGAAGGGTATGTCCCACACCTTCGCCGTGGGATGTGCGCGGAGCGTGTCGCGGCGTGCGAGGTTGAGGTAGATGTTTCCCTTCACACAGTTTATGCCACGCTGTTTCAGCCTGCCGGTAAGTACGGAGAAGTCTTCGAAGAGCGGGTCGTCGTCGGCGAGCAGCATCAGCGAGCCGACAAGCGTGTCAGCCTTCATCACGCCGCGCGTCAGCAGCGAGACCTTGTATGTATGTGCGAAGCCGAGGCGTCTGAGCGCCGCCACCGCCGTGGCTATCTTCATGCACGAGGCGGGAGGCAGGAGGCGCTTCTCGTGGAAGGCATAGACGGGCTGCCGGGTGGTGAGGTCATAGACCGAGACGGCTATCCTGGACGTGTCGAGACGCATGGGGACAGCCATCAGACTGTCGAGGCGGAGCGTCATGCGCTGCGATTCGAGCAGCTGTGTGCCGCTCACCTTCAACACCTCTACCTTGTCAGCGACGGCGTCGTCCGGTGTGTCGAACAGTCCGACACACCATTTCGCGGCAGCGATTATTCCGGCAACAATATAATATATAATAACTATGGAGAGGGCTATGCCTATCAGCAGCAAGGCGACACGGCCCCATCTTACACGGTATTTCTTCATTCGGATTCTCATTGTTTGCCACGACACGCCGCCCGCAGGTGATGCCGGCGGCGGTAGTGATATCCTGATACGTCACGCAGAGCGCGTCATTGCGGCTCTTTCGGCAGGAGTTGTTCTGTCAGTATGGATTCGAGTTTCTCAGCCGAGAGGCGCAGCTGGAACTCGCCTTTCATAGCCACGGAGATGCGTCCCGATTCTTCTGAGCAGATGATGGCAATGGCATCGGACTCTTGCGAGATGCCGAGTGCGGCGCGGTGTCTCAGTCCCAGTTCTTTCGGGATGTTCAGGTCGTGGGCTACAGGCAGGATGCAGCCGGCGGCGCAGATGCGTTTCTTGCGTATCACCATGGCTCCGTCGTGCAGCGGCGAGTTCTTGAAGAAGATGTTCTCTATCAGACGCTGCGTGATGTTGGCGTCAATCCTGTCGCCCGTCGCCACGATGTCTTCGAGCGGTGCGGAGCGTTCGATGACAATCAGTGCGCCCACTTTCTGCCGCGCCATGTTCATGCACGCCATCACGACAGGCATGATGCTGTTCTTGTCGGCGAGGTCGGCGGAATGCCGCGAGCCGAAGATGCGCATCACAGCCTCCACCCTCTGGTGGGCGCCGAGCGAATACAGGAACTTGCGTATCTCTTCCTGGAACAGGACAATCAGTGCCAGCACACCCACGGAGACGAGTTTGTCGAGGATGCTGCCAAGCAGGCGCATCTCCAGCACCTGACTGACGAAGAGCCATATCACCACAAACACCATGATGCCGATGAAGACATTCAGCGAGCGCGATTCGCGCATCAGGCAGAAGATATAGTAGAGGAGAAGTGCGACAAGGATTATATCTACGATGTCCTTGGGCGAGATTTCTATAAACATGGGCTGTTATTGGGTTCTATATTAATAATAACGGGTGTGGAGACGTCATCTGACATACCCGCAGATCTTCACCGTTTCCACCGCTTCGCGCACGTCGTGGACACGCAGAATGGCGGCGCCGTTCATCACGGCGAGGGTGTTGGCGACCGTAGTGCCGTTCAGCGCCTCGTCGGGCGACGTGCCGAGCAGCTGCCATATCATCCGCTTGCGCGAGACGCCCGCCAGCAGCGGGAGGTCGGGGAAGAGAGACCGGATGACCGGCTGCCCTCCCAAGATGTCATAGTTCGCCTCGACGGTCTTCCCGAAGCCGTAGCCGGGGTCGAGAATGATGTCACGCACGCCAAGCTCCCGCAGCCGTCCGACTTTCTTCTCGAACACCGACAGCGTGGCGGCAAGCGTGGGCTGCACCGACATGAGGACATACGGCACGCCGAGACGCGCCACCTCGGCGAACATCCCCGCGCCCTCGAGGCTCTCGACGCCTTCGAGCGATGTCACGCCGCCCTCGCTGACATCGTTGATGATGTCTGCCCCGAACTCCTCGACTGCCATGCGCGCCACCGCCGGACGGAACGTATCGACAGAGAGAAGGACATCCGGATGACGGCGGCGGACAATGGCGAGGGCACGGCGCAGACGCGTCATCTCCTCCGCCTCGCTGACATCGACGCCGCCGGGACGAGTTGACATGCCGCCGACATCGATGATGGCGCCGCCTTCGGATATGATTTCGTCGGCACGGCGCGCTATCTCCGCCTCGCCCTCTGTGCGGGAACCGGCGTAGAAAGAATCGGGCGTACAGTTCAGTATGCCCATAACCACGGGATGGTCGATGACATGCGACCCGCGGGCTGTATGCAAGGTATATAACATAAAATTATGTCTGAAAACGTATGCTTCTGCAAAATTACCATTTTTTTACTGAAAAACGTTACAATATATTGAAAATTATGCTTAATTTTGCATTTGATAAGGCATTATGACAACATACAGCCACACGCCGCCTTATACGTGAACATAACGAACACAACCTACAGTAACATGGAAATTTCCGAACTCTACGACATCTTCCGCACACACCCCATAGTCACGACAGACACACGGCAGTGTGTAAAAGACAGCATCTTCTTCGCGCTGAAAGGCGCATCATTCAACGGCAACGACTTCGCGCTGAAAGCCCTGCATGAGGGGTGCAGCTATGCCGTGGTGGACGAGACAAGGGCTGAATGGACACTGGACGGCAACGCCGACACCGCAAGGCGCATCATACGCGTAGGGAATGTGCTGCACACCCTGCAGCAGCTCGCACGCCACCACCGCCGCGCTCTCGGCACACGCATCATCGGAGTGACGGGCACCAACGGCAAGACAACGACGAAAGAACTCATCGCTGCCGTCCTGTCAGAGAAATACAACGTGCTCTACACACAAGGCAACCTCAACAACCATATCGGGGTGCCGCTGACACTGCTGCGCCTGAACGCATCGCACGACATCGCCGTGATAGAGATGGGTGCCAACCATCCGGGCGAGATAAAGACGCTCGTGGAGATTGTGGAGCCTGACTGCGGCATCATCACAAACGTCGGAAGGGCGCATCTCGGAGGCTTCGGCAGCTTCGAGGGCGTAGTGAAGACGAAGGGCGAGCTCTACGACTTCCTCAGAAAGACGCACGCCACCGTATTCATCGACGCAGACAACGCTCATCTGAACGGCATCGCGCAAGGCCTCTCGCCCGTAAGATACACGTCACAGGGTGCGCCTGACGCTGACGTAGAAGGCAGGGTGGTAGAGTGTAAACCTTTCCTCACCTTCGAATGGAGACGCCGGGGAGGGGACACACACCGCGTGGAGACGCATCTCATAGGAGACTACAACATCTGCAACATGCTGGCTGCGGCTACCGTCGGAGCACACTTCGGGGTATGCGACAACGACATCTGCCACGCTCTGCAGAGCTACATACCGTCGAACAACCGCTCGCAACTGACTGTAACAGCCCACAACCGCCTGATTGTTGACGCATACAACGCCAACCCGACATCGATGGCGGCGGCGCTGCACAACTTCGCAAACATGCAGGCGGAGCCGAAGATGATGATTCTCGGAAGCATGGGAGAACTCGGAGACGTCTCGAAAGAAGAACACCAGCGAGTGGTGGACACCATAAAGGCATCGGGCATCAACGACGTGTGGCTCGTGGGAGAGGGATTCGCGCAGACGGAACACCCGTTCAGGCAGTTCAACAACGTCGAGGAAGTGAAGGCGGAAATCGCCAAGACGGACATCCGGGGGAAATACATCCTCATAAAAGGCTCCAACGCACAGAAGCTCTTCCTACTGCCGGAACTGCTGTGAGACACTGCCGCATGACACCGCACAAGGAAAAAGAACGTAAAAACACCATAGTATGAGACATCTACTGACACTCCTCGCCATAGCCTGCACTACTGCTGCCATGGCAGACACACTCGACATAGAGCGTGTCAGACACATCGGACCGTTCAACGTGAAAGCGCCGCTCGTGCTCGACAGCATCGACAACAGCCAGAAACGATATGACGCCGACAACATCATCGACACAAAAATAAGCCTATCGGCTGCCGACAACGCCGCGCCCGCCGAACTCAGAAGCCTCGGCCTCGAGAAGGGTACGCTGCATCTGATGACTTTCGGACTGAACGCAACGACATACGTCAAAGACGCGAAACTGGAAGTGAAAGGCGCGAAAAGCCACAAGATTCATGTTGACGGGAAGGAGACGGCAACCCTGACGCTCGCGCCGGGATACCATAACGTCACGCTGAAACTGGTGCCGGACACGGCGGCGGTGACGATTTCGCTCATCGCAGAAGGATGCACGCCGACAACAGATGACACACACGCCTTCACCATGGCTGACAACCTCGGCACGAAAGTTATCTCGAGAAGCGAACTCTCGCCCTCGGGAAGATGGGCGATAATCAGCTATTCGTGGTACGACACGACAAACAAACAGCAATACGAGACACTGCTCTGCGACCTGAAGAGCAACTCGCGCCGAAACGTCAGCGGACGCATCGCATGGATGCCGCGCTCTGACCGCTATACATACACCGAACATACCGACGGCAAGACACGCCTCGTGGTCGCCGACCCCGCCACCGGAAAGACAAGCATACTGGCTGAAGAACTGCCGTCGGAATACTACGCCATATCGCCGACCGAGGACTTCCTCATCATCCACAACTACAACGACGGACCGAAGAAAGAGGACGGCGTGTTTGAAATACTCCACCCCGACGACCGGCAGCCCAACTGGAGACAACGCTGCGCACTCGCACGCATGGACCTCAAGACGGGATTCACACAACCCCTGACATACACATACCACGACACAAGGGTGAACGACATAACGCCGGACGGAAAGCACATGCTCTTTGCAGTATCTACAGACAGCCTCACGCAAAGGCCCACGACACGAAGCACGTTCTACGACATGGACCTCAGCACGCTGAAAGTGACCAAACTCGTGGAGAAAGACGGATTCCTGCAAAGTGGCATCTATGCCGGAAGCGAGAAGACGGTGGTGTTCTACGGCAGCACAGAGGCGTTCAACGGAATAGGAAAGAGAGTGCCAGAAGGAGCTACGCCGAACATGTACGACTACCACCTCTACGTCATGGACACCGCGACAAAGACCGTCACGCCAGTCACTGCCGACGACAAGACAAGCATCGAGAGCATCGACTTCTCGCCGGCGGACGGAGGAGTGTATTACACGGCGCAGAACGGAGACTCCACAAGCCTCTACAGACTCGACATGAAGACATACCGCTCGCAACGCATCGCACAGCCGATGGAAGACCTCACGGGATTCAGCATAGCATATCTCGGAGGAAACATAATGGTGAGAGGTTCGTCGGCTTGCACACCGTACGAGGCATACAACATCTCGTCGCCCGCGACAAAGAAAGCACGCGCCACGCTCGTTGCAGCCCCGAACGCAGAACACTTCGCACATGTGAAACTCGGAACAGTAGAACCCTGGACCTTCCATTCGACAAGGGGATATGACGTGTCGTGCCACTACTACCTGCCCGCAGACTTCGACTCGGCGAAGAAATACCCGCTCATCGTCCACTACTACGGCGGATGCTCGCCGACATCACGACGCTTCGGCAACGGCTCGCACTATCCCGCACACTACTGGAACAGCCTCGGGTACATCGTACTCGTCGTGAACCCGTCAGGCGCATCGGGCTTCGGACAGGAATGGGCGTCGAGACACGTCAACACAATGGGCGAAGGACCCGCGCAGGACATCATCGACGCAACCTGCCAGTTCGCAAAAGAGATGCCGCAGGTCAATGCTGACAAGATAGGGTGCGTGTCAGCCTCCTACGGAGGTTTCATGACACAATATATGCTGACAAAAGACAACAACCCATTCGCCTGCGGCATATCGCACGCCGGAATATCCGACCACACCAGCTACTGGGGAGAAGGATACTGGGGATACTCATACAGCGAGGTGTCGGCGGCTAACAGCTATCCCTGGACAAGAAAAGACCTATACGTAGATAGGTCGCCGCTCTTCAATGCGCAGAAAATAAAGAAACCGCTGCTCTTCACACACGGAACCGCAGACACTAACGTGCCGATAGGAGAATCGATACAGATGTACACCGCACTAAGACTGCTCGGAACGCCGACGGCATTCGTACAGGTGGAAGGAGAGAACCACGGTATCATGGACCCGACAAAACGGGCGAAATGGATAAACACAATGGTGGCATGGTTCCAGAAATGGCTCATGGACGACGACTCGTGGTGGAACGCGATATATACGCCGAAACATCTCTGAAAACAACACAACCGGACTACCGAACATAACAGACGTATCTGAACACACAGACACAGTCCGCAAAACAATCCCCGTGACAGCTTCACTCCACAGGAAGTCATGTCACGGGGATGTTGTATGTCATTACGAATATGTATGCGTACATAATTATATTATAAAAGAAAAACACGGCAGAGAGAAAAACACACCAAGAGACACAACGACTGAAGACACATTACTCACACAGGAAGAATCCCGGACACATACCCACAATCTTATGAGACAACAGAAAAACATAACAAAATGAACCGTTGTTAAAGTTTTTTAATATAAAATACTTGGCACATATATATAAAAAACAGTAAATTTGCAGACGAAAGAAAATGAAATTGTAAAATCATCAATTTATATATTAACCAATTCACACTTGCTATGAACAAGAAGATTATTCCTTTGTTCTTCGCAGCCGCTGTCGGACTGAACTCCTGCACAGAAGTTCTCGAACCGAAGGTGGACTACGGAGACAAGACGTACATCAACGACTATTCAGCGTTGGTGTCTGCTATCAATGACATGTCAAAGTCATTCGGAGAGAGAATTGAAGCACTCAACACTCTTCTGAAGAATGGCATGGCAGAGTTGAAACTCGCAATCGATTCAAACACCGGTGCAATCACAGTGCTCTCGCAGACTACTCAGCAGGGACTGGGCGAGATTAACAGCACTCTGCTCGAGGGATTCAGCACGCTAAGCGCACAGATCGACGCACAGGGAAAGCAAATCGTATATGCGCTTAACAGCAACGGAGAAATCATCCGCCTGCAACTCGAGACCAACGGCAAGCTCATCAGCGCACAGATTCTCGCTACGGGCAACGACCTCGTGAAGGCTATCAACGCACAGACAAACTCGCTCGAAGAGAGATTCAGCGCCCTCACCGCTGCTGTCAGCGCTGGGCTGAAAGAGGTTAAGGTCAGCATCGACGCAAACACCGGAGCCATCACTCTGCTCGACAAGAACACACAGGCGAGCCTCGACAAGATTGACGGCTCGATTACAAACGGATTCCGCCTCGTCAGCGAGACTATAACTGACGGCAATGAGAAGATCGTCCTCGCCATGAACGAGAACGGACAGATGCTGAGACTCCAAATCGACGAGACTGGCAACCTCATCTCTGCAGAGATAAAGGCTGCTGCCGAAAGACTTGAGGCTGTCATAAACGACCTCACCGCTACACTCGACGCACGTTTCAAGGCCCTCACGGATATGGTAGAGGCTGGATACAAGGCTATCGTCGTAAGCATCGACAAGAACACGGGCGCTATCACTATGTTCGACAAGAACACACAGGAGAGCCTCAACACAATCAACACCACGATGCTCAACGGATTCAAGCAGGTTAGCACACAAATCGACGCTACCGGCAAGCAAATCGTAACGGCTATGGATGAGAACGGACGACTGCTGCGCTTGGAACTCGACGAGACAGGAAAGCTCATCTCTGCAACAATCTCTGAAACAGGCGATGAAATCGTGAAGGCTATCAACGACCAGACGAAGACGCTCGAAGAACGATTCGAGGCTCTCACAACCGCCGTACAGACAGGCCTCTACAACGTACAGGTTAGCATCGACAAGAACACCAAGGCTATCAAGCTCTTCGACAAGAACACGCAGCAGAGCCTCGACGAACTCAACAACACGCTCGTCAACGGATTCACCTTGCTCAGCACGCAGATTGACAAGACTGGCAAGAGAATCGTATATGCTATCAACAACCAGACTGAGGTGCTGCGCCTTGAAATTGACGAAACAGGCAAACTCCTCGCTGCTGAGATTGACAAGGCTGCGACAAGACTCGTCAAAGTAATCAGAGACCAGACCAAGACTCTCGACGAACGCTTCAAGGCACTCACCGAAGCTATCGAATATGGCCTCTACAACGTCACGGTTAGCATCGACAAGAACACCAAGGCTATCAAAGTCTTCGACAAGAACACACAGGAGAGCCTCGACGACATCAACAACACTCTGTTCAAAGGCTTCAAACAGGTAAGCGAACAGATTGACGAGACAGGCAACCAAATCATTGATGCCATGGACGACAACGGAAGAAAACTCCGCATCGTAATCAACAAGAACGGCAAACTCATCTCCGCAACAATAGAACAGGCTGCCGAAGACATCATCAAGGCTATCAACGACCAGACCAAGTCGCTCGAAGAACGCTTCAAGGCTCTTACAACGGCGGTGAAGAACGGACTGTACAACATCTCTGTCAAGATTGACGAGAACACCGGAGCAATCACCCTCTTCGACCAGAACACACAGGCGAGCCTCGACGAAATCAACAAAACGCTCGTCAACGGCTTCAAGAGACTTAACAAGCAAATCAGCGCTACCGGAGGGGATATCATCTATGCGATGAACGAGAACAATAAGGTGCTCTGTCTCCAGATAGACACGACAGGAAAACTCATTGACGCTTCAATCGACGAGCAGGGCACGGCTATCATGAAGGCTATCAACGACCAGACGACAACAATAAAGAATCGATTCAAAGCCCTCACACAGGCTATCGATACAGGTCTGTTGAACGTGAAACTTGCAATAGACAAGACAACGGGTGCTATTGACCTTCTTGACAAACACACCCAGGCTTCGCTGACAAACGTCATAAACGGGCTGAACAACGGATTCATGGTTCTCGGACAGTGCGTCAACAACTCTGCCGTTGCTATCGTGACTGCGATAAACAATCAGGGACAAGTGCTGAAACTGGCTATTGACGACAACGGCACTGTCATAAAGGCGGCAATCGACGATGCTGCTTCGGATATTGTTGCCGCCATCGGCGACCAGACAGCAACCCTGAAGAGACGCTTCAATGCTCTCACTGAGGCTATTGAAGGCGGTATCTCGGACGTCAACCTGAAACTCGAAGGCATCGCCAAGCAGATAAAATTCCAGACTAAGACATTGTCAGGCAAGCTCGACGAGATGATGGATGAACTGGCAAAGGGCTTCAAGCTGCTGAAGCAAGAAATGAGACTTGACGCTATCGGCATCGTATCAGCTATCAACGACAATGGCGAGCTGCTCGCAGTGAACATTAAACAGAACGGCGACAAGATCGAAGTTCTATCTACAGAGATTACCGGCAAACTCTCAGACCTCACCACCAAGATCTCTACGATGAACTCTACACTGACAGATAAGCTCACGGCTCTCAACGATCTTGTGGAGACAGGCGTAATCACTGAGCTGAAGACTACGAACGGTAAGCTGGAGGCAAACACGGAAGCCATCAAGGCTATCAACACAACGCTTGCAGGCGACGTGCTCACCGCACTGAAGAACATCAATCAGGAACTGACCAACATCAGCAATGATACAGACGCTCTCAAAGAGATTCTGGCTTACCTGAAGGATTCAAGCACAGGCATGGGCGAACTCGCTGACGTGCTGAAGGCACAGCTCGCTGACAACGGCATATACTTCAACGCAAGCAAGGACAAGATTATGGCCGTCTCTCCAGGCATCTACCTGCTCTGCAAGTCTGACGCTGACCTCCTGCAATACATCAAGGACTTCGCTCCAGGTTATGGCGCTCCGCAATCAATCAAGATGAAGTCCGGAACCGTCGATGCCTCCAAGTTCAAGAACACCCGCGTCAGCAGCGGAGACATGGCATTCACCATGCTGCCCGGAACATACGACTCGAAGCCGGTATATATGCCACAGCACATACGCGCATGGGCAGAATACAAGATAGAGCCTGTTGACGCAAGCGTCACAACGAAATTCAGGAGCGTTGCTGTTGACGATGCAAAGGGCGGAAACCGCTATGAATATTCTGGCGGCACACAAGTACAGACAGCAACAGTCAGGGTCTATATGTATGACGAAAAGACTGACAATTATCCGGGAACAGATAATCTGTACATCAAACCGTCTTTGTGGTAATTATCTCCAACCTCTAAAGTAGCTTCTAATGAAGGTAACAACAAGAATACTAATGGCAGTAACCGCGGTCTTCGTGACGGCGGTTACGCTCCACGCCCAGACATATAACGACTCTGTGCGCACAAAGACATGGTCGGTGTATGTCCAAGGTGGCCTGAGTGGTTACCACGGAGCGCGGGGAAAATCCTTTGACAATTCGAGGATGCCATTCTCACCTGACCTCTCGTTGGGTGTAAAATACAACATAAAACCGTGGGTGAGACTTGGGCTGAATGCCGGATACACCATGGTAAAGTCTGTCAACAAAGGCGTCATCTCTGAGACGAAGGTCATTCCGGGATTCCAACTCGGGGGTTATACCACTGACCTGGAGGTGCAGACTGACATGATACAGAACCGCAACGATATGCATCTGGCGGGAGTTGACCTCAATGTAGATTTCAACATCATGGACATCTGGCACAACCGCAAGGCACAACGCTGGAACCTGTATGCAGGTCTCGGAGTGGGATATATGCACGGATGGAACCGCAACACACAGACTGTGGCAATCAACGAGACTGCCATAGCAGAGGGTAACGGATATTACAACGTGTACAACCACTCAAGCATGGATTCATGGCACGAGAACTCACAGCTCAACCTGCTATACATACCGGCTTCTCTCTCGCTCGAGTTTGACGTCAACCCATGGTGGACAATCGGTGTCATCGGACAGTATAAATACCTGCCGCTCGACGAAGAGTTCTCGCCAAAGGGCATATACAGTGCAGGACTACTGCTGCGTTACAACTTCGTACGCTTGAAGACAAACAAACGGCTCTATCACGAAACGGTGGCTGAACTGCGCACCGTGCAGGAAAACAACGCCGAACTGCAGGACAAACTTGCTGCCGTAGAGGCAGAGAAGAGTGAGGCTGACCGTCTGCTCGACGAACAGAAACGTCTCAACGACACTCTCGAAAAAGACCTCGCTGACTGCAAACGCACGAAGACCGGAAACCATGTGGTATATTTCCTCATATCTGATTCAAAACTGTCACAGCAGGAACAGCTGCGCATCGACGAGTATGTGGAGAAGCTGAAGTCTGTCGGAGGATATTCACTCACTATCATAGGTGAGGCTTCTGCAGACGGAAACAGCAAAGCGAACCAGAAACTCAGCGAGCAGCGTCTGGAGCGGGTGGCCAAGTATCTGCGCAAGAACGGAATCGCCGACACGTACATAAAAATCGAGAAGGCAATCGGAGACAGCGAGCAGGGATATGACCCGAAATACCGCCGCGTGAGAATCATAAACGGAGGAGAGTAGTTCTCTGACAAACATTTAAACGGAAAGAGGCAGGACTTGATGAAATCCTGCCTCTTTCCGTTTTTGTTTATGAGGGTGTGAAATTATGTCTTTGGCATAAGGAGACTGTCCTTGCGACTGTCTCACATCATCTTTACTGAACCTGCAGGCAGCGCGACGCGCGTCCCCGCCAAGTCAAAGACTTTCGAGAATTCGCTTCAGCACGACAGAGCATGAAATCTCTCTGTTTGCCGCCTCTGGTATGACAAGCGAGTTCTTGCTCTCTATGACATCGTCGGTGACGATAAGCCCGCGGCGCACAGGAAGACAGTGCAGGAACTTGCCGTTGTTTGTCAGTGCCATGTGTTCGGCATCGATGGTCCACGACATGTCCTTGGACAGAATCTTGCCATAGTCGGCAGGCGAGGTCACTCCGGGACACGACCAGTTCTTCGCATATACGAAATCGGCGCCATCAAGAGCCTTGCGCTGGTCATACTCCACAGTCGCCTTGCGCGTCTCGCCCGTATAGGGGTCGGTATATGACAGGAACTGCGGGTCGAGTTCATATCCCTCGGGATGTGTGACAACGAGCTCGACGTCGGGAGCTGCAAGCATCCACTGGGCATAAGAGTTTGGCACGGCCTGCGGGAGAGCACGGCAATGAGGCGCCCAGGTCAGGACTGCCTTCATCTTCTTGTGTTCGAAGGAGAACTTGTCGGGGTCTCCGTCAGCGTAAGGCAGATTGTTGTCGCGTGCCCAGGACTCTTCCATAGTGATCAGGTCGGCAAAAGCCTGCAGCGGATGCACTGTAGCTGTCTCCATGGCAAAGACAGGCTTGCCGCTGTATGTAAGGAATTGGTTGAGTACAGTTTCTGCATAATCGTAATCACGGTCGGTGAGACCGGCAAACGAGCGCACTCCGATGACATCGCAGTATGATGCCATGACGGGTATGGCTTCGAGAAGATGCTCTGCCTTGTCGCCGTCCATAATAACGCCACGTTCAGTCTCGAGCTTCCATGCTCCTGCATTTACATCAAGCACAATGACGTTCATGCCAAGATTGAGGGCCGCCTTTTGCGTAGAGAGACGTGTTCGCAGCGAGTTGTTGAAGAAAATCATCATCAGCGTCTTGTTCTTCCCGAGATGCTGATATTTGAAACGTTGCTGTTTTATCTCCAGTGCCTCCTGCATTGCCTTTTGCAGACAGCCGAGGTCTTGCGGGTTGACAAAAGATTTCATAGGGTTCTGGTTGTGAGGTGAGTGAGATTGTAATATCAGGATTAATAGACTGTCTGGCAGCGGCGGGTCAGTCTCTTGTCTGCCCGTTTCCGTTTATTAGCCATTTGTATGTTGTCATCTCTTCAAGTCCCATAGGTCCTCGCGGCCCGAGTTTCTGTGTTGAGATGCCTATTTCCGCGCCCATTCCGAACTGTCCTCCGTCAGTGAACGAGGTTGGTGCGTTGACATATACGCAAGCGGCGTCAACTTGTTGCTGGAATATGCGGGCCGTTTCTTCGTTCTCAGTGATAATGGCTTCAGAGTGTCCTGAACTGTATCGCTGTATGTGTCGCAGAGCCTCGTCGAGCGAGTCAACAGTCTTGATGCTCAAGACATAATCCATCCATTCTTTTCCGAAGACAGTCTCGTCGTTGTCATCGCACAAAGTGACGCTGTTGACGTATGCCGCAGCGCGTGCATCGGCATATCCCTCGACACGTCCCATCATAGGCGAGACGAGCTCTTTCAGGTCACCCAGTCTGCTGCTGTGTACTATGAGACAGTCAAGAGCGTTGCAGACCGACACGCGGCGTGTCTTCGCATTGTTGATGATAGCCTTTCCTTTCTCGAGGTCTCCGTCCTTGTCGAAGTATATATGCACTACGCCAGCTCCTGTTTCGATGACTGGGATGCGTGCGTTGTCTCTGACGAAATCAATCAGGTTTCTGCCGCCGCGCGGAATGCAGAGGTCAATATATCCCACTGCGTTGAGCATCTCGGCGGTAGCTTCGTGAGATGCTGGCATGAGAGTCACGATATCCGGGTTGATTCCCTCTTCGTCAAGAACGCGCTTTATGAGTGCGACAATAGCCTTGTTGGAGTCATAAGCGTCGCGTCCGCCTTTCAGGACACAGGCGTTTCCGGATTTGAAACAGAGTGCGAAGACATCGAACGAGACGTTCGGCCGGGCTTCATATATGACGCCGATGACACCGTATGGGACAGAGACGCGGCGTATGTAGAGCCCGTTTGGCAATGTCCTCTCGCAGCTGATTTTTCCTAACGGGGAGGGCAGTTGTGCTACGCGGCGCATGTCAGACGCTATGGCTGCAAGCCGGTCGGCAGTGAGAAGCAGGCGGTCGTACAACGGATTGCTTCTCGACATACGGCTCAGGTCGGCACTGTTGGCTTCCAGCAGGAGCGGTGCATTGGCTTCAATGGCATCCGCCAGTTTATGCAACAGCTGCTGTTTCTTTGTTTCAGGGATGTTGGCAAGCTCGCGGCTGGCTTCTTTTGTTATCTGAAAAACTTCGTTCATTGTGGATTATAATGTAAGTAGAGAGTGCTTTTTACACATCGCGCAAGTCAATAAGAGAGCGCAGGAATCCTTGTTTTATATGTCGTGTGAGACTGAGTTGTCGCGTCAGCGTCATTGTCTGGCAGGCAGGAAGACAGTGTGTGGCACTCTGTCTGGCTGCGTCAAGACATCCGGGAGGATATTGTCACGGTTGCCATTGGCGATAATCACCCTTATGCCAGACTTTGCCACGGTACGTGCGGTGTTGTATTTCGATTCCATGCCGCCTCTTCCGGCAGAGCTTTTCTCTGTCATGATGTATTTCGAGAGGTCGTCATCAGGTGTGACAGATGCTATGAGGCGGCTTTCCCTGTCGTTGGGATTGCCCGTGTAGATGCCGTCGATGTTTGAGAGAAGAACAAGTGTCCGTGCGTTTGTCATCTGCGCCATGAGCCCTGACAGTTCATCATTGTCGGTGAACATGAGTTCAGTTACGGATACAGTGTCGTTCTCGTTGACTATCGGCACGATGCCGTTGTCCAGCATCACCTCCATGCATGCCTTCTGGTTGTCGTACTGCTCTCCCGTCTGGAAATTCTCTTTCATCGTGAGCACTTGTCCGATATGTATTCCGTGTTCGCGGAACAAGTCATAGTAGAGGTTCACGAGCTTCACCTGTCCGATAGAGGAGAAGAGCTGTCTCTGCTCTACGGAGTCGAGTTCGTACTCCACTTTCATCTCGCTTCTTCCGCACGCGACAGCACCGGACGAAACGAGGATGACCTCATAGCGATGCTCTTTCAGCCAGGCAATCTGGTCAACAAGTGCCGAAAGGCGTGTGATATTGAGTTTTCCCTTGTCGGTAGTCAGGACATTAGAGCCCACTTTCACCACAATACGTTCCATAATCTACTACAATAATTTCCAGTATCAGCTGCCGGCAGTCATTTCTTCATGCCCGCTTTCAGGCATCTGACGACAGCCGACGAGAATCCTGCATGTTCCAGTTCGTTGAGTCCCTTGATGGTCACGCCACCCGGTGTTGTCACCTTGTCGATGGCGGCTTCCGGGTGGAGCCCAGTCTCTTTGAGTAGCGTGACAGCCCCGAGCATCGTCTGCTGCGCTATGTTCAGAGCATCTTTCGGATAGAGTCCGAGTTCCACGCCACCTTCCATCATCGCCCTGACAAATCTCATGGCGTATGCTATGCCGCATCCTGCCATCATCATTCCGGCAGCGACGAGACGTTCTTCGCATACCATGACATTCCCGTCGAGTGCAAAAAGTTGTCTCACGGTGTCCGTCTCGTCCTCTGAGATTCCTTTTGCAGATGCGACAAAAGTCATGCTCTCGCCATACTCTGCTGCGATGTTAGGCATCACATAGAACACCTTTGCCTTTTCAGAGCCTAACATCTTGCGCAGGTCGTCAGTGAAGATGTTGGCGGCAACGGAGACGATGAGCTGGTTGTTTAAGTTAACAGAGGATGCTATCTCGTTTATTACATCATTTACAAGCCATGGTTTCACAGCGAGTACGATGACATCTGCGTCTGCCGTTGCCGCTTTATTGTCGAGCGAAGTGTTCAGTTCGGGATATTCATCCGCTATTTTCTTTAGCGTATTCTGCGTCCGTGCAGTCACTGTCACGTCAAGGTTCAAAGAGTCTTTCCCCTCACGCACTGCTCTTGCCCATCCTTTAGCGAGGGCTCCTCCCATATTCCCGGCTCCTATCACTGTCACTTTCATATTCTGAAGAGATTATGTTTGTGTGTTATTCTATATGAAACAAGTTGAACATCCAACCTTATAAGATCAGCCTACCCTATCGCCTGCTTCAGCCTTCCGACGAAATCCTTTGCTTCGTCCATAGTGAGACACAGGGGCGGTAGGAGGCGCAGGACGTTTGTCCCGGAGCATCCGGTGAAGCAATGCAACTCTTTCACTAATCTTGTCCTTGGCTCTTTGTACGGCATATCGAGTTCAATACCAATCATCAGTCCCTTGCCTCTGACGTCAACGATATGGCTACATGTTTTCTGCAAATCCTTCAGCTCGTCCATGAGCCACTGTCCCACCTTTCGGGCATTCTCCACGAGATGCTCGTTTTCTATTACATCAAGCACAGCGATGGCTCCGGCACAGGCGAGATGGTTGCCTCCGAATGTTGTTCCGAGTTGTCCATAGACCGCCTGGAAGACAGGCGAGATGATTACGCCGCCCATGGGGAATCCGTTGCATATACCTTTTGCCACTGTGACGATGTCCGGAGCCTGTGTCATGTCGTATGCGCCGTCCTTCTCGTCCATGAGCCATTGGTGTGCGAAGAACTTTCCCGTACGTCCGTATCCGCACTGTATCTCGTCAGCGATAAGCACCGTTCCGGTTTCCGTGCACAGTTTTCTCAAAGCCTGATAGAACTCTTTCGTCACCATACGTATTCCGCCTACGCCCTGTACACATTCGATGATAACGGCACAGACATCACCTTTTCTCAGTTCGTCAGCCCACGGCTGTATATCGTTGATAGGCAGATAAGTGACATGACCGTTGCTGTTGACGGGCGCAATGATACGAGGATTGGCAGTAGCCTCTACGGCGAGTGATGTCCGTCCGTGGAAAGCCTTTTCCAACGACAGTATTCTCGTCCTTCCGTTGTGGAAGCTTGCAAGTTTCATAGCGTTCTCGTTAGCCTCTGCGCCAGAGTTGATGAGGAAGAGGCTGTAGCCTTCATATCCGCACGCCTTGCCCAGTCTCTCTGCCAGAATGTTTTGCAGAGGGTTCTGCACAGAGTTGGAATAGAATCCGAGCGTATTCAGTTGTTTCGTCATTGCATCGACATAGTGTGTGTGGCAGTGTCCTATCGAGATTACGGCATGTCCGCCATAGAGGTCGAGATACTCCTGTCCTTTCTCGTCCCACACCTTGCATCCCTTGCCGCGCGCAATGGTTATGTCGAAGAGAGGATATACATCGTATAGCTTCATAGTGTATGTTTATGTTTAGGAGAGAGTTTTAGTGGTTGTATTTGTCTGGCAGTCATGCCGTGCAACAGTCTTGCCCGGCTTGCCTGTTGTGCTTCAGAATGCAGATGCCTTGAGTGCGAGGCCGGCTTTCTCGTCGATGTTGAACATGATGTTCATATTCTGCACCGCCTGTCCTACGGCACCCTTGAGCAGGTTGTCAATCATCACCGTAACGACAACCTTGCGTCCGAAGGTGTCAAGATGTACGAGAGCCTTGTTTGTGTTTACCACCTGCTTCAGGTCCGGAGCTTTCTCAACGTAGTGCGTGAAGGCTGCGTCGCGGTAGAAATCCTTGTACATGGCTACTATCTCCGCCTTGTCAGCCGCCCTGTCGAGCGTCACGACCTCGGTGCAGAATATGCCTCGTGCGAAGTCGCCCCTATACGGTATGAAATCCACCGTAATTTTCCCGTTCTGCACGTCGAAGCCTTCGTCGAGCGTATCAGCCACAGCGGGCGCAGTGTCCGGGCGCAGTTCGTTCAGCGTCTGGCATATCTCGTGCAGATGCTGGTGGGTGAAGAGTTTATATACAGAGAAGTTGTTCTGTCGCCAGGAGAAGTGTGTCGTAGCGCCGGGTTTCTGTCCTGCTCCTGTCGAACCTGTCACTGCATTGACGCTGATGTCGTGTGTGAGAAGTCCGGCCTTGGCAAGTGGCAGCAGTCCGAGCTGTATGCATGTGGCAAAACATCCGGGATTGGCGAGACGGAGACATGAGGCTGTCTCGTTGCGATGAATTTCGGGCAGTCCATAGACATAGTCGTGGTTGCCTTTGATTCTAAAGTCCTGTGCGAGGTCGATGATTCTCACATTGTCCGGGATGTCATGTTCTTTCAGGAAAGCCTCGCTCTTTCCGTGTCCGAAACAGAAGAACAGGACATCCACCTTGTCGAAAGGCATCTTGTCGGTGAAGAGCATGTCGGTCTCTCCGTACAGTCCCTCATGTATGTCGCACACAGGGTTTCCGGCGTTTGATTCGCTGTTGGCAAACACTTTTTCCACCTGGGGGTGGTTGAGCAACAGGCGTATGAGTTCTCCTCCGGTATATCCTGCCGCTCCGAGTATTCCTACCTTTATCATAAAGAGAATGTTTTTGTATTTCGCGAGGTTGGTAAAAAAAGCAGTCTTGTGTAAAAAATATACTAAAACGAGGGAACTGTCACAGACTACCATCCACCATCTTTCGACTGTTGTCAGCACTGCACAGAGTGCAACACGATATAGCCTTTGACACTTCCCTCGTTGTTGAAGTCATGCGCGGTGGCTGTTCTTCTCCACCGCGATGTCGTGTGTCGGGGTGACCAGACTCGAACTGGCGACCACACGCCCCCCAGACGCGTACGCTAACCAACTGCGCCACACCCCGAAAGTATTTTCATCCACTCTTCAGAAGCCATCCTCAAACAGTCGGGGTGACCAGACTCGAACTGGCGACCACACGCCCCCCAGACGCGTACGCTAACCAACTGCGCCACACCCCGCTGTGAGAATGTTTCTTCCGTCTTGCTTCACGAGTTGCAAGAGAGAGTGAAAGATGTATCAATAAGTAAGTTTTCAGTCCGTCAGTCTCCGTCACGGCTTGTGTTGCAAGCTGTTTCGGAAATCGTCACGGACACTGTCCTGTATCATCAGTGCCTACTGGCGCTCGTCCGGATGTGCGAGGTAGTATGCACGCAAAGCCGTCGATGAGACTTTGATGAATCCCTTTGCGTCTTCCGAAGTCCATGCCTTCGCAGTCTCGCCGTATTCTCCGAGTTTGTTCTTCACGAGATCATTGGGCGAATCGACGCCGAGTGTCTGGAATCCGAGAGGTCTCAGTTCGAGTGTCACCTCTCCCGTCACATTTCGCTGTGATGATGTCAGCATCGCCTCGATGTCTGGCATTACCGGTTCCAGATACTGTGATTCGTGCAGGAACATGCCGTACCAGTTAGCCACCTGGTCTTTCCAATACTGCTGCCATTTTGAGAGCGTGTATTTCTCGAGGAATCTGTGAGCTCCGATGATAAGCATCGGTGCAGCCGCCTCGAATCCCACTCGTCCTTTTATTCCGATGATAGTGTCTCCCACATGACAGTCTCTACCGATGCCGTATGCGGCGCCTATCTCCTCGACCTTCTGTATAGCAGCAATCTTGTCGTCATATTTCGTGCCGTTTACCGAAACGAGTTCGCCTTTCTCGAAGCCGAGTTTCAGAATCTCGGTGCCTTCTTTGGTGACATGTTTCAGATAGGCAGATTCCGGCAGTCCCTGTGTAGAATCGAGTATTTCGCCTCCGCAAATGGACGTGCCCCACAGTCCGACGTTGTACGAATATTTCAGTTTTGTGAAGTCGGCGAAATATCCGTTTGCGTTGAGATAGTCAACCTCCTCCTGTCTTGAGAGGTTACGGTCTCGTGTGAGTGTTATGATTTCCACTCCCGGGGCCATAACGAGGAAAGTCATGTCGAACCTTATCTGGTCGTTTCCTGCTCCTGTCGAGCCGTGTGCTATGGCATCGGCTCCGATTTCCTTTGCGTATCGTGCTATGGCGATAGCCTGGAATATCCGTTCGGAAGAGACGGAAATAGGATAGCAGTTGTTTCTCAAGACATTGCCATAGACCATGTATTTGAGCGATTTCTCGTAGTACTCTTTTGTGACGTCGAGTGTGACATACTTGACCGCCCCGAGTTTGTATGCGTTTTCCTCGTTCTGCTTGAGTTGTTCGGCAGAGAACCCGCCGGTGTTGGCGCAAGCGGCATAGACCTCGTATCCCATTTCTCGTGTGAGATACATCACATTGTACGATGTGTCAAGTCCTCCGCTGAAAGCCACTACAACTTTCTTTTTCTGTTCCATCTTTCCTTTTATGTCTGTAAGTTACAGGTGGATTCCGTTTGTCTCCACCATAGATGTCGAATTGTGTTCCGTTTTGCCGTCAGCTGTTGTCAGAACTCTATGCCTCTCAGCGTCAGTGTCTTTATGACATCCTGGAAGACGGCTATCGGTGTCGGTTCGCCTTGATGCTTCTCCGGGTCGTAGAGCATTCCGGTGCAGATGCAGAACTTTCGTTGTTTCGCCACGAGAATGTCGTGGTTGCAGCATCCCTCGCACCCTCTCCAGAAGGCGTCGTCGTCGGTTAGCTGGTTGAACGAGACAGGTACATATCCGAGCTGTGTGTTCATCTTCATCACGGCATCTCCCGATGTGAGAGAGAATATTTTCGCCTTCGGCCACCTCACACGTGCGAGAGTGAAGGTATAGTCCTTGATTCTCTTTGCGACACCTCTACCGAGGAAATCCGGGTGGACGATCAGTCCGGATGTTGTGACATAGTGTCTGTTTCCCCATGTCTCGATATAGCTGAATCCCGCGAACCGCTCTCCACACAGCGCAAGCACCGCCTTTCCTTCACGCATCTTCGTCGCCACATATTCATGTGTACGTTCCGCTATACCAGTGCCTCTTTTCTTTGCAGCCTCTCGTATAGTGTCTATGATGGTGTCCACATACTTCTCGTCGTTGGCTTCAGCGACCTTTATTAGGATTTCTTCTTGCATTTTTAGTGTATGACAGTCGTATAAGGATGTCTGCGATATAATTTAAATCGTTCAGGTCTGCTGTTCTCCGCGATTACCCAAGCATTCCGGAGATTTGTCCTGAAGTATGCGTCTCACTTTATGTCCGGAATGACATATACGAGTGAGCTTTTCACTTCTTCTGCAGTAGCCTTTTCGTCGATGACGATGAATATGGTGTCGTCTCCTGCAATGGTGCCGAGAATAGTGTCGATGCGGGCATTGTCGATGTTGTATGCTATGCTTGACGCATATCCGGGCCTTGTCTTGATCACGCCCATGTTACCTGAAAACGAGATGGACATGAATCCGGACGTAAGCAGCATCTCCCTTGCGGTCATCGGTTTCTGCACTCTTTTATACATCGTTTCGGTAGGCAGGACATAGATGTATTTTCCGTTAGCCATAGCGGCTTTCGCCACTTTCAGCTGTTTCATGTCACGTGAGAGCGTGGCCTGTGTGACATGGAAGCCCTCTTTTCTGAGGGCTTTGAGCACATCGTCTTGCGAACACAGCTCTTGTGACGAGAACAGCATGCGCAACGTTTCGAGCCTATCGTTCTTTTGTGCCATCAGATGTATATTTATTCAGAGTGCAACATCTTTATTCATTTTCCGCCTGCAAAATTACTCATATTTATGCAAACTACCAAATTATTGGAGCACTTTTTTACATAGCGGCGAGAAAAAAGTGAGATACGGCATATTATGCGTATATGTATTCAAGAAAGAAGGCGCAGTGTGTGTTGTTCTTCGACCTGGTCGAAGAATACGGGAAGAGGCGGGGCGGACGGCATGTAAAGGGGCGGGGAGCCTCGGCAGACGGGCTGTCGGGACTCCCCAAAAGTAAAAACGAGGAATTCTAAAAAAAACGATACGGTTTTACTAATAACTAATTCTCGCTAACCTGAAAACTGAATCTTTATACCCTTATCTGCCGTAGTGGCTTCTGCGGCAGTTGTGCCTCATCTCGCGCTCGTAGCGTCTGATTTCCTTCTTCGACTTGTCGCATACGACACAGATGTTGTAGCGGTTGTATCTGTGGTTGCCTTCGAGCATGTGGCGGCGCATATCGAAGGTGCCCGGACGGCAGTCGTGACGGTGGCTGCAGCATGTTGTGCCGTGAGAGACATGGCGGTCGTTGTGTCCTGTGACGCGTACCTCGGTGCGCACGCCATTAAGGCTTGAGGTGCTGACAGTGACGTTTGTCTTGCCGAACATTGTTGTGGTGCCGATGAATGTCATGCCGATAATCATCATGCCGATAGTCTTCATTGTCTTCATAGTTGTTGTCCTTTCTTTTCTTTATCGGAAGGCGGAGGCTATATATATAATAAGGTATATAAGCCAGGTCCCGCCGTCCGGGGTTAAACATTGTCTTTATTTTTCAAGTGCAAAGTTAAGGCTTTTCTCATTTCTGCGGAAATTATTTCTCCTATGTCTCAAGGGGAGTTTTCCTACAGGTTCGGGGGAAAATCCTGCGCCGTCCCTGTCCCTTCATCAGAACAGTCTGACACTAAGCCCACTACGCTTTTCCAACTTTCTTGCAAGAAAATTAGGTGGTATGAAAAAAAATACGTAAATTTGTATTCCGAAACCCCATCGCCTCATGGCGCATTGCATACAGAATCCTCCATCCTATGAAAAAGCTCCTTCTGCTCTTCATACTTTTCATGCTCCTCATGCTTCCCTGGCACAGCCATCGTGCCGGCCGGTCCCTGTGCAGTGTTTCGTCTATCGCCCTGCAGTCAGAAGGCTGCGACAGCATCTACGACCTCTATGCCGACAGCATCAACATCATGCTGAAGAGCAACAAGCCCCACATCGCCCTTGGCATAGCAAGCAGGATGTACGAAGAATCCGAGAAGGCCGACGACAACTACGGTCGTTTCCGCGCCTTCATCGCGCTGGCAGACATCTATCAGGTTCGCGGCGACACGCTTCAGGTGATAGAGAACATCAACAAAGCCCTTGAATACGGCAGCAAAGACGACAAGAGGCCTACGCTGACACAGCTCTACATCACGCTCTACCAGCAGAAGATTCCCTTTGGCAAAGTTTTCCACCCTTCAGCCGACAGTCTGCTGAGACTTGCGTTCAATTCAGCGTGCAACCGCGCCGACACTTTCGTCTCTGTGCTCTTCGCCGCATACCAGAGTGCGCGGCGCCGCGACACGGCAGGCTACAGGGCTCTCCTTCCCTACCTCGACCATTATGCCACGCCCGCCCTGAAGCGTGAGTATGACAATATCTACCATCGTGTGGTGTCGTACGAGCCATTGTTCCGTAAAGACATCGGGGGATGTATTGAAGAGAGGAAAAAGATTGCCAGTCCGGCAGAGCGACACGAGGCCATTTACAACATCGCGCGCTTTGCCCCACCCTACAACCCGCAACTGGCATTGCTGTATGCCGACAGCCTTAACATGCAGTATGCCTCGATGCTTCTGCGTTCAAACAACGCCCTCCTCCTCGAGTTCAACTCGATGATAAGCAACCGTATGCTCGCCGCCAAGGCGGTTCAGGAAGAGATGGACTATCAGGCGGCAGCCATCGCCGAAGGCAAGGCCCAGATAGAGCGGCAGCGGCTTCAGCAGGCAGTTCGGCTTCAGCAGATAGAGACCATGCGCCTCGAGCAGGAGCGGCAGGCATACAAGACACAGCTCTATCTCACCAACGCCAACCTGCACCGGCGTCAACTTGAGATAAGACACCAGCAGAACATCAGGCGCAACCAAAGCCTCGCCGCCGAGCAGAAGCGCAACACGGAGCGCCAGATGCTGCTCGGCATCGGCATCGTCATTTTCATCATCATCCTCGCCGTCGCAGCCGTCAGGGCACAGGTGTTGCGCAAGAGGGCACGCCACATCGAACGCATCAGGGAGAAGGAGGCTGAGCTGCGCGACACAGCCATACAGGCGTCGAAAGAGAAGGATGCCTTCATACGCAGCATGTCATACGAGGTGCGCACGCCTCTGAACAACGTCTCGGGATTCGCACAGCTCCTCGCACAGCCTAAAGACGCGCTGAGCGACGAAGAGAGGGAGGAGTACGGGATGTTGATACAGAACGATTCGCTGAAGCTGACGAAATACATCGACCGCCTTCTGAAATCGCCGCAGAACATCTCCATCAACGACATCGAGACGACGGACATACAGGACGGCGAGGAGAGTCTGCGCCGCCGTCTGCGGGAGATGAACCTTCTCCGCCTCATCATTCCGCTCGTCATGGTCGGCCTGGCAGCGATGCCCGGCCCACGGCAGTATGCCGCCATCGACCCCATCCACCAGCACACACTCGGCCATATCGACAGCCTCATCAGCCGCGACCTCACCCTTGAGGCACTGAGCCTGGCGCGCCAGCTCAACCGCGAGGCGCACGAGAGAAAGAACATAGAGCTGCGATACCGCATCTACCCCCTTTTCACGAAACTCTTCACACAACGCAACGACATCTCCGCAGCAGCCCTCAACATCAAGAAAACCATCGAGGCTAACAGGATGCGGCAGCAGCCGGACAACCCCACCATGCTCTTCTGCTCGCTGTTCGACTACACCGCATCATATAACGGTCGCGACACAATGCTCGCCGCATACCTCGATTCGGCGATGCATCATGCCGTCACGTCGCGGGAGAAGTGCGAGGTTTATCTCCGTCTGGCAGCCTACAACGGCATACGCAGAGATTCCACGGCATTCAGTGCATACCACAGCCTCTACAAGGCGGCATGCCTGGACACGCTGAAAGACAGCCGCCTGCAGTCGCCCCGCATCATTCCGACCACCACGAAGAAGATTGCGACGCTCGTAGCCGCTATGGACGGCATATTCAGCGGCGACATGGCGAACGCGCGGCACATCGTCAACGGAGTAAGCGACAACTACACCCGGCACGCTCTGAACTATCTCATAGCACGCTTCAACCGCGACCACTGGCTCGCCCTCACCTACCGCGACTCTATCATGACCGACAACCGTTACAGAAACCGCGGCATCGACAGCCTCGACAGGATATGGATAGACCGATACCTCGGCAACGACTCTCTGCGCCAGACCATCATGAGAAGACAGCGCGAGACCAACGCGATGCTCATACGACAGCAGCAGCTCGACATCGAACGGCAACGCCTCGAAGCCCGCAACGCCACACACGAGGCCGAGCGGCAGCGCCTCGAGATGTCCAACCGCGCACGTATGCAGCAGCTGCGAGTGAACAAGGCGAAACTGGAGCAGAGCCATCTGGAGATAGAGAGACAGAAACTCGCCATACACAACGAGACGCTCAACAACCGCCGGAACGAGGCAGTCTTCTCCATCCGCGTGATGGGCATCACCGTCCTGGCTCTCGTCGCCAGCATCGCAGTCATCATCACGCTCATCCTCAGAAACCGGAAAGAGGCTCGCGAGCTGATGCGCATCACACGCGAGCTGCACAACGCAAGCATCGAGGCGATGCACGCGATGAAGATGAAAAACCAGTTCATACAGAACATGTCGCACGAGATACGCACCCCGCTCAATGCCATCACGGGCTTCTCGCAACTGCTCTCCCTGCCCGCCGACACCTTCGACGACAACGAGCGGCAAGAGTTCGCCACATACATCGACAACAACATACGCCTGCTCTCGATGCTGCTCGACGATATCATAAACATCGGAGACATAGAGAAAGGCGAATACCACCTGAAGATAAAGACCTGCCCCGTCAACCGCCAGGCACGCATGGCAATGGCAGCGGTGAAATATCGTGTGCCTGCCGCCATCGACATGCAGTTCCGCTCCGCACTTCCAGACCACTACAAGGTGCGCACCGACAGCAAGCGCATACAGCAGGTGCTCATCAACTTCCTCACCAACGCCATCAAGCACACCTCTGCCGGCAGCATCACCGTCAGCGTCGCATGCGACACCGCCACTGACGGCACCGCCACGATACAATACATCGTCAGCGACACCGGCACGGGCATCCCGCCAGAAGAGGCGGAGAAAATCTTCGAACGCTTCGTCAAGCTCAACGACTTTGTGCAGGGCACCGGCCTCGGACTGAACATCTGCCACAACATCGCCACGAAACTCGGAGGCAGCGTGTGGCTCGACACTGCATATCCCGGCAACACCGAGGGTGTGGAACACGGCGCACGCTTCGTCCTCGCCATACCCGACAGGGCTTAGAAGATCACAGCCGACACTCACAAACACAAACCACATCAACGGCGACAGCCCGGCTTCTTGACTGAAGACCGGGCTGTCGCCGTTGCATAGAAGGACGGAGAATGAGCTGTGACGGGCGTAAGATGGCAGCTTGTTCTACTGAAAGACGTATCAATAGTTCATCCCGACAATCCATATTGGCAGCTTCTTGCCCACCGGAAATTCCATGCCATCGGCAAGGATATACGAATCGGGAACATCAGCAATCTGGTCGAATGACTTCTTTTCTCCCCCAACCTCAATTATCACTCTGCCGTCAATCCTGAAATCACCCTCATCTTTTGAGTATTCCACTACATGATCATGGCTCAGCTGGTTGACGACGAAACATTCCCTTACAGTCCCTGTCACAAGTCGGCTTGACAGGGCATGCAGGATGTTGGTGTTGTGAATGAAGATTTTGTCGGGTTTCTGCATCTTTGTCACAGACTTGTTGTCGGTGTATATAAGATTCAGCAGCTCGGCACGCTTCATGGCATTGAGATAATTCAACACCGTATTCTTGTTTATCTCAAGATAAGAAGCGATTTTTGATATGTTCACCTCGTACGGGAGATTGTCTGCAAGGAAAAGCAGCATAGCCTTCAGCTTGCGCGTGAAAGCAGGGTCAACCCCGCAGAAGGCCGTGATTTCCTGGTCGATAATGAAATTGACGACATTCTCTATCCGGCTGTAATATTCCGTCTCCACGCCATCATAGAACGGATAGTAGCCCACCCTCAGATACTCTTCAAACATCTTGACGGGATGGCATTTGGCATTGACCTCGGCGCAAATCGCGTCAGCATTGCGCAATATCTCGTCAAGAGAACACTTCGGAAGCTGGATACCCTTATAGAAATGGATGAACTCCCGGAAAGACAGCCCCTCCATCGTATATGAAAGCACACGGCGCGACAAGTCTGCATCGGCATTCAATATCTGTATGAGCGACGAACCGGTGAATGTTATCCTCAAATGAGGATAGAGGTCAATGATTTCCTTAATCTCTACGCTCCATTTGGGATATTTGTGAACCTCGTCGAGAAACAGATGCTCCCCGCCCATCATAGCGAACCGCTCGGCAAGCTGCAGGAGTGTGTTGGTTGTGAAATACATGCTGTCAACAACACAATACAGCGCCTTGCCTGCTGTCGTGCCGTATGTCTGGCGGATATACTGGCGCACGAGCGTTGTCTTGCCCACGCCACGCGAGCCTTTGATCGCTACAAGTTGGCTTGACCAATTGATGTCATTGATAATCTCCCTTACGATGTCCATCTTCACTTGGGAAATGTACATCTGGTGTTTTCTAAACAGTGTTTCCATAAAAAAACGTTTCCGGTTTGTATGGCGCAAAAGTATAAAAACTTGCTGAGAAAACCAAAAAATATCGAAAAAAGCTTACTCTGATAAGCGAAATTTAACCAAAATCGCTTATCATGATAAGCGGTTTTGATAATTTTTCGCTTATTACAATAAGCGATTTGGCGGGTTTCTGCAATATGAGTATGTGCATTTTCGATATTGCCTTATTCCGGATTCGTTTGTCTTCGACATGCTTTAAGTAGGCGAGATGACAAGGTTTTCACGACAACAGAGACAACGGGGACAACATTGTGGGATATATTGTTAGAACGTTTGTCACAGGAGACACTATGAAATTGATGAGCACCGCTGATAATAGACAATGTGCGAAAACTATGAAATTGATGAACACCGCTTTCAAATAAACAATGTGCGAAAACTATGAAATTGATGAGCACCGCTGATAATAGACAATGTGCGAATAACATAACGGGGACAACATTTGTTTTTGCAGAAGAAAGCTTTTGACAACTGTCAAAAGTCTGTTGTCCATGTTGTAGTTTTGTCACTTGGTGGAAACGGTGACTGCAATTACTACGGGTTGTCTCTGTTGTCTCTGTTGTCGTTAAAATGATATAGAAATAACTGTCAAATCGCTTACTATTCAACTTACGACACTCTTGAATTACCTTAAGTAGGTGTGCAAAATTATTTTTATAAGTAGGTGTGCAAAATTATTTTTATAATGATTGTATTGATTAGTGATGCATAATCAGTATGTGACATAAAG